>DASVBB010000038.1:0-43951 GCA_036376045.1 Nitrospira sp. | reverse complement strand
GCACCCACCGCAGCCGTGATGTGTCCCGAGCAGCTCGTCTTTCAGCTGGCGGATCCCTTCGTTCATATGGAGCCCGACCCGCTGTCCGTCCGATGCCTTCTGGAGGGCGAGACCGACCACAAGCACCGGCATGACGAACAGCCCTGCGACGAACGAGACGTTGGGTGAAAACCCCTCAGCCCGCATCCACCAGAGCCCCCATCCAAGCAACAGAGGGCTGAAGCCCACAGCCAAACTGTTCACCACCACGCGCGCGCGACAGGTCCCCCGCGCAAACCCGATCGAGCCAATGACCAGCCACAGCCAGCCCCAACCTGCGCTGAGCGCCAACCCCCCGATGATCGCGCCGGTGCCGAAATCCATGACGGCATGCATGCTCATCCCTTTCAGGCCGTCTCGCGAGACTCTCGGGCAAGCTTGAGGAAGACTTCTTCGAGATCGGCCTGGCCGAACCGCGCAACGATTTCCCGAGCCGTCCCTTCGGCCACGATCTTGCCTCGCTGCAGAAAGATGATGCGGTCCGACATTTCTTCCATTTCGCGCATGTTATGCGAAGTGTAGAGAATGCTGATGCCGGCCGAGCGTCTTTCCTCTTTCAATAGCGCCCGGATTTTATGAGCAATGTCCGGATCGAGGCTTGCCGTCGGCTCATCCAAAAATAGGATTTTCGGCTCGGTCAGAATGGCCTTCGCCAGCGTCAACCTGGTCAGTTGGCCCGACGACAGCTTTCGGGTGATCTTCCGTCGAAAATCGTCCATCTCGAGTTTCTTGACGATCTCGTCAACCCGACGCTTGATGTCGGTGAGTCCGTAGAGTCGGGCGACCACCCACAAATTCTCTTCGACGGTCAGCGCAAGGGGCATGGAAATGTATGTCGAGGAGAAATTCACCTGTTGAAGAATTTCCTCCCGGTGGGTGGCTAGGTCCTTTCCGAAGACCTCGATGGATCCAGCCGTCGGCGTGATGAGCCCCAACAACATGTGAATCGTCGTCGTCTTGCCGGCTCCGTTCGGCCCCAGTAACCCGAGGATCTCTCCCGGCCGGATGGAAAATGACACATCATCCACGGCCGTGAAATCGCCGAATTGTTTGCGCAGGTGGCTGACGTCGAGGACCGGTCTCGTCATGGGCTGGTAATGACCTTCACTCAAAATGACAGGAATTCTTTGATTTTTTCCGGGAGGTGGCAGGTCTCGCATTTGCGGTCAAGAAT
The DNA here is from genome assembly GCA_036376045.1 of Nitrospira sp. Lineage (GTDB taxonomy): Bacteria > Nitrospirota > Nitrospiria > Nitrospirales > Nitrospiraceae > Nitrospira_C. Next base: position 42,738 of record DASVBB010000038.1, on the reverse strand, counting down.
CTTGCCCTGATGTTCCGTCTTGCCGTCGTGACAGCGGAAACAATCGTCGAGGGCCCTCGCCCGAAGATACGATCCTTCCGGGTAGTCCGGGTTCCACGGCTTCGTATCAGCAGACACATGTCCCCTCGGTAGCACCACGGGATAGCCCTTGATTGGCCGATCGTGCACAACACCGGCATGACAGGTCGTGCAGCCCTCCCCTTGATGACGCGCGCCGAAGGCCTCCATATGCTTTCGGTGGCTCATGATCAGACCGACGTCCTTGACCGGCGCCGGCAGGTCCCTTGGCGCCACTTCCGATGTGCGGAGAATGTGCTGGTGGCAACTGAGACACACGTTGGAGTCCACCTTGGCTCTCAAGTTATGCGCTTCCGTGGGGGTTCCGAACAGCGCGATGGCAACGTCTTTGGTGCCCGCCCATGCCTTGTCGTGGATCCAGCCTGCAATCCCGGGTCTGACATGGCAGGCCACACACGTCACTTCTTTATGCGAAGACTTCATCCAACTGTCGTGCGATGGAGCGATCGTATGGCAGCTGGCGCAGAATGTCGGATGGTTGGTCAGCGGGACGGCAACTGCGCCAAGCGCCAGAACTCCGGCGGCTAGAACCAGGACGATGGTGGCTCTAGACGTCCAGTTCATGCTCCCCGCGAACACGTCGCAGAGGGAAATGCTTCATGATCAGCGCCGCCACGGCTGGAACGTCATTGAGATCGAACCGCGGGACGTGCAACTCGATGGGTTTGTCAGACACGACGGCCAGTAGGCCCTCGGTTGAAATAGGAATCTCCCCCACCTGCTCACGAATGATGACGATCTTAGGGTAGCCCTCGTGCTTCCATCCCTCCACAATGATCAAATCGTAGGAATCATCAAGGAAGCGTGCACGGACGTCTTCTGGTTTCAATTGGTCCGACACATCGGCGAACATCGCCATGCTGCCCTTCGAGAGGATCACCACGCTGCTCGCGCCAGCCTGTTTATGCCGCCAACTATCCTTGCCCTCCGTATCCAGATCGAACCCGTGCCCCGCGTGTTTGACTGTGGCGATCTTGTATCCTGCCCGCACGAGTTCGGGAATGACCCGTTCAATGAACGTCGTCTTCCCGCTGTTCGACTTTCCCACGAAACAGACAATCGGCACAGGCATCGGACGATCCCTCTCAGCAGCAAGACAGCCGGTGAGGACCGGCCTGAATCGGTTCGGATTGGTTCGCCCAGGCTTCCCCGCTCAGCACCTGAACGGAGACCGGATCACCGGGATTGAGACGCTCGAGCTCGGCCGGCACATCAATCAGGCAATTCGCCTTCACCATGGACGTCAGAATGCCGGAACCTTGATCACCGGTCGTCCTCACCTTGAACATGCCGTCTTCGCGGGTCAGCACGCCGCGGAGAAAGTGCCGGCGATCAGGCCGCTTGGAAAACTTTTCCTGAAACGCCGCTTGGACCACCGGCCGACCGTAGCTTCGGTGGCCGCTCATCTTGAGCATCGCCGGACGCACCAGCTGTTCGAACGTGACCATCGAGGAAACGGGATTCCCTGGCAGTCCGAAGGCCAGCTTGCCCTGGATTTTCCCGAACGCCAGCGGCTGCCCCGGTTTGATGGCCAGCTTCCAAAAATTCATCTCCGCGCCGAGATCACGGAACACCGCCTTGGTGAAATCGTAATCCCCCATCGAGACGCCGCCCGAGAGCACCAAAATGTCTGCGGTCAGTCCATGAGAGATTTTTTCCTTCAACGCCGTAGGGGTATCTTTGGCAATACCGAGCAGAAAGGGAATGCCGCCCGCATCCTGAACAGCGGCGGCCAGGCCGTAACTGTTCGAGTTGATGATTTTTTCCTCGCTGAAACGCTCGTCCAGGTCGGCCAGTTCGTCGCCGGTCGACAGAATCGCCACCCGGGGACGCTGATACGCGAAGACGAATGATTTGGCGAGAATAGCCAGCATCCCGGCCTCGCCGGGTCTGATTTTCGTTCCCTTGGCGATGATCCGCTCGCCCTTTTTCACATCCTCCCCCTGCGGACGAATGTTGGCACCCTTTTGCTCCGGCCTGAAGACACGCACGGCATCTGGTGTGTGCTCCGTATCCTCCACCTTCAGCACGGTGTCCGCGCCCTTTGGGATCGGCGCGCCGGTCATGATGCGGATCGCCTGTCCGGACCCCACCGTCTTGGTGGGCATCTTGCCAGCTGGCACATCTTCGATCACCGTCAACGTGACCGGTTTTTGGATCGCGTGTTCCTGCTTGATGTCCTCCCACCGCACGGCAAAACCATCCATGGCACTGTTATCCCACGGCGGATTGTCGCGTTCGACGATGATATCTTCACCCAGCACCCGCCCCAGGGCGTCCAGCAGGGGAATTTTTTCCAATCCCAGAACGGGCGTGGCATCCAAAACGATCCGTTGAGCCTCTTCGAGAGGTGTGAGACCGGCCATGGCGTCCTTGGCTTTCATCTGCTATCGGTGCTGGCGGGGAGCCACGTTGACGAGGGAACCGCTTTTCTTGCAGAAGGCTTCGACCTTGTTGGCGATCTCATGATACGCCTCAGCCGTCGGCGTATCGGAATTAAACATGGCGAAAGGCTCGCCGGCATCCGACTGGGTGACCACATCCGGATCGAGCGGAATCCGCCCGAGAAAAGGCACCCCCATGTCCTGCGCCGATGCCTCTCCGCCGCCCTTCCGAAACACCTCGATCTGCTGGTGGCAATGAGGACATTCGAGCCCGCTCATGTTCTCGACGATGCCGATGATCGGCACTTCGCTGTCCTTGCAAAACGTCACCGACTTCCGCGAATCCAGGAGAGCCACCTCTTGAGGGGTGGTGATGATGACGGCACCGCTCACATTGCCCAGCAAATCGATGGTTGTCACCGACTCGTTGCCTGTCCCCGGAGGCAAATCGATCAGCAGGAAGTTCAGGTCCTGCCATTCGACGCCGCCCAATAGCTGGTTGATGAACTCGTACTTGTAGGCATCGCGCCAGATGATCGGATCATCGGGATTCTGGAGGAGAAACGACATGGAGGCGATCTTGAGATTGTAGGCTTGAAACGGAATGATGCCCCCTGAAGTGCTGATCTTGAGCTTTTGTCCTTCGGCGCCGACCATCTTCGGGATGTTGGGACCGTGAATATCCATGTCGCAGATGCCGACATGCCACCCCTTCAGCGCGAGACTGACCGCAAGATTGGTGGTACAGGTGCTTTTCCCCACCCCGCCCTTATTGCTCATGATCAGGACTTTGTATTCGATCCGCTCCATCCGCTTGGCAACGAGCCAGCGGCTGTGCCCTTCCTTGTCCTTCTGACATGATTCGTTCTCGTCGCAGATCGCGCAGGCCCACATGTAGGTGCAGGCATCACTGCCGCCGGACGTTGGCGTGGAAATCACATTGAGTTCGCGAGGCATCCTTGTCGACCCTTTCTCCTGTTGAAGCTGGAACCGTTTCCCCGGCTACCGACGCCTGCCCGCTCCGGTCGGCACGCCGAGGTATTCGCCGTCGCCCGCACCGGACATGGCCGGTGCCATGACTTTGGGACCGACCGGCGCCAGAGCACCGGCTGGTGCCTGGTCCGACTTCGGTTTCTTGTTGAAAAACCCGGCGCTGATGATGCCAACCTCATAAAAAATGTACATCGGCAACGCCATGAGACATTGATTAAAGGGATCCGGGGTGGGGGTCAGGATGGCAGCGACGATAAATGAGCCCAGGAGGGCCCATTTCCGGTAGCGCTTCAGGAACGGCGCATCGACCCAGCCCAGTTTGGCCATCAACGTAATGGCCAACGGCACTTCAAAGATGAGTCCGAACACCATCAGGAACCACAGCGCGAACCCGACGTATTGCGCGATCGAGAGCTGCGGGATGAAGCCGGCGCTCACACCATAGGACACCAGAAAGTTCAGCGCAAAGGGCAGCACAAAGAAAAAGGAAAAGCCGACCCCCGCATAGAACGCCAATGTGCTCAAGATCACAAACGGCCCGACGAACCGGCGCTCCTGTGCATGGAGTCCCGGCACCACGAATTGCCAGATCTCCAACAGGATGTATGGGGTGGCGAGCACGATGGCGAACAGCCCCGCCACTTTCACGTTCTGCCACAGGGCTTCGGCCGGTGCGAGAAAAACAAAGGGCACTGTGGGAAGATCCGTCGGAACCCACGAGAGCGACCCCGGCACGAACATGTTTTGCAGGGGAATGCGGAGCCACTTCACAAGGGCGTCGGCATAGAAAAACGTGCCGACGAACACCACCGCGGTCACGATGACCGCCCGGGTGAGCCGGACCTGGAGCTCGACCAGATGCTCCATGACCGGCATCTTTTTATCTTCCAGCGGCTTAAAGACGGAATCTTGCAGCCACCGATTGAAATCGTTCAGCACTGCGTCCCCAGCAGAGCGGCAGTGCGCCGGGAGGACCGGCGCACTGCATGCACTCGATTACTTCGGATTGACCGCCACAAACAGGTTGTTTCCTTGCCGGCTGAGCAGCAGAACGGCCAGTTCTTCCTTTTTGATCTTGTGCGCCGCTTTTTGATATTCGTCCAGGTTCTTGACCACTTCGTGATTTACTTCCTGAATCACGTCGCCGCGTTGAATCCCGGCGGCTTCCGCCGGCCCGCCTGGTTCGACCGCCGAGACGACCACGCCGGCCGTTTTTGCAGGAATGTTCAACTGGCTCATCGTGGCATTGTCCAATGCCTGAACCTTGAGGGAGGCCAGAACGTTGTCGGGCGGCTTGATCGTTTCCCCTTGCTCCTTCGGCGGCGCAGATTCCTTCTTTGCCAGGACTTCATCTGAAGGCCGCTCGGCCACCTTGACCGAGAGCGTCTGCTCTTTGCCTTCGCGCAGAATTTTGATCTGCGCATCTTTGCCGACCACCGTGCGCGCCACGAGATTGCGCAATTGGCTCACGCTCTGCACTTCTTTTCCGTTGAAGGCCACGACGACATCGCCGCGCTTGACTCCCGCCGCATGCGACGGGCCGTTTTCGTTCACGTCGCTGATGAGCACGCCTTTCCGCTGTTCGGGCAGCTTGAAGGACTTGGCGAGTGCGGGTGTAATTTCCTGAATCGCCACTCCCATCCAGCCGCGCACGACCTTGCCGGTCTTTTGCAGGCTGTCAACGATATCCAAGGCGATGCTGCTCGGAATGGCGAACCCGATGCCTTCGGAACCGCCCGTTCGCGAGAAGATCGCCGTATTGATCCCGATCAGGTCGCCGTTCATATTGACCAACGCGCCACCTGAGTTCCCGGGATTGATCGCGGCGTCCGTCTGAATGAAATCTTCATAATCCGCGATCCCGACATTGCCCCGCCCGAGCGCGCTGATGATCCCCAACGTCACCGTCGAGCTCAACCCGAACGGGCTGCCGATCGCCAGCACCAGATCGCCGACCTGCAATTTTTCATACTCGGCCCACTTGACGGAAGGGAGATCCTTCGCCTCGATTTTCACGACGGCAAGATCCGTTTTGGGGTCAGCCCCCACGATTTTCGCCGAGAATTCCCGCCGATCGCTCAGCGTCACCGTAATCTGGGTCGCACCTTCGACCACGTGATTATTCGTGACGATGAAGCCGTTGGAGTCCAAAATGACACCGGAACCCGCGCTTTGATCAGGACGTCCGTGAGGGCCCGGCGGCGGCATCGGGGGAGGAGTCGGCAGTTCGCCGCCTGGTTCATCGCCGGGCGGTCCGCCGGGAGGTCCACCGAACGGTCCAGGAGGCAGTGGTCGCCTTCCTCTCCCACCCTCGCTTCCGCCAGTTACTGCGATGTTGACGACCGCAGGCGTCACTTTCTTGACGATTTCGGAGAAGCCCTGCGCCATCGACGGGGGAACTCCGGCAGCCGTTGCCGACGGATCGCCTGCGATCGGATTCAGGGTACAGGCAAGGGCAAAGACACAGACACAAGTGGCGAAACCAAGAGTACGACCGTTCTCACTCCACGTAGCCATGACCGTAATCCTCCGGGAGGGTTATACAAGTTCCTTAATATAGGGACATGAACGACTTATTGTACACTATCCGTTCTGAGGCCTTCAAAGACTAATCGTCCCCTTCGGGGACCCGGACGCCACCCGAAAGGGACGATCAACGCGAGGGTGTGATCGATCCGCGTTAGTAGGAAGCGGGCTTCTCCGCCATCGCTTGCAGCTGACCGATATATGAGTTCTGGAGCTTGAGCGCCAGTCGTTTCTCCGCCTGGTCAAAGGACACCACCTTGAGGGTATTCGGTGCGCCCTCATACGTCGGAGGCCAGATTCTGCGCTCAGGATCCTGAGGTCGCAGGTACACCACCGGATACCACTGATTGATACCGGGAGCCGTTGGCCGGTCCAAGGTGGCCCAGCCACGCCCCTCCGCCTGCATCAGTGACACGTTGTTTTTTAAGTCCAACAGCGCGAACTCCAGGAGCGACCAGTTATCGCGGCGAAGGCCGGGCTGCGCATGGGTCGTCCATCCGAGAAACACCGTGACGGGGTATTCCTGTTCCGTGCTGGACAGCACCACCACCGCCAGATACTCCAAGCCGCGTTGGCGCCCCAACTCGGCGAATTGGCTCCAATCTCCGTTTGGCTGGGGGCGAATCTGGTCGGCCGGCAGCACCTCCGTAATCGCAATCGGGAGCGAGCGGCCAATATCCTCCTTTAAGGTTTCGCCGAGCCGTACCAACGCCTCGTCGGGAAGGTTTGGCACTGCGCCGGCCTCAGCGGTGTCTGAGACGAGGACGAGTCCGGCTTTCAGCGGCCGTGGCTCAATCTGCGTCAAGGCCTCCTCGCCAGTGCGATGTTCTGAAGACACGTAATCGCCCAGCCGGCTCGGCGGAACGGCCGACGCGCATGCGGCGAAAAGCCCCGCGACTAGTAGCCAGCTTGAGATCCTCACGATTCCACGCATCGCCCACCTCCTGGTTGAGGACGCCGCCATGGTTCGCTCCGTTGCTGATACGTTCGCTCCCCTATGCCGGCCCTGTCAAGTCCACGTTTCCTCTTGTATTTTACCCCCTGCCTCGGCTACCGTACGGCCTAAGAGACGGACTGCCAGCGCTACTCCCTTCGGATTCGCGGGGGTTCCATGTTCGGCTCCGATCATCTCAGCACGCTCGAACTCTCCGTCGTGATTCCAGCCCACAACGAGGCTGGTCGTATTCTTCCCTACCTTCGACAGATCATCGACTACTGTGAACGGCAAGGCCGTTCCTACGAATTGCTCGTCGTCGACGATGGCAGCACAGACGACACCTCGTTAGTCGTAGCCAGGCTGGCCTCGGTTCATCCGACCATCCAGTTGCTCCGATTGCCCACTTGCCAAGGCAAAGGCGCCGCAGTGCGCTACGGCATGCAATCAGCGGTCGGCTGCCTGCAGTTGTTCACCGATGCTGACGGCGCCACACCCATTCACGAGCTTGCCCGGCTCGAAAAAGCCCTGGCTGAAGGAGCCGACATGGCCATCGGATCACGCGCGCTGGCTGCGCGGCTTCCGGAGTTCGCGGTTCATGCGAAGGTCTATCGAAGCGTCCTGGGAACGCTGTTCAATGCAGCAGTGCGGCAGGGCGGGATTACTGGCATCTCCGATACGCAATGCGGTTTTAAGCTATTCCGGAGGATCATCGCCCAAGAATTGTTCGGTTACGCCTCGATCAATGGATTCGGTTTCGACCTTGAATTGCTCTATCTGGCACAACAGCGCGGATACCGCATTGCAGAGGTCCCCATCAATTGGACGGACCAGCCGGGTTCGAAGGTCCGGATCCTGCGGGACGGCTTTGCGATGCTTCGAGAATTGGCGGTGATCAGACGCAACAACGTTCGCGGACGCTACCGTTTGCCTTCCTTCTCGCCCGAATTGATGCAAGTAGGCGCGAACCGCGTTAGAATGCCCGCATCGTAGGCTTCAAGCGATAGATTACCGACTTCTCATCGCCGTAGACCCGGTCCCACTCCGCATCACGAGCCAACACTTCCTCCAACGGCGTTTGTCGTTTCACCAGCGCCCAGTCGACGGAATATTTTGTCAGCACGCTGAGAGCCGGCTCGGCCCCGTTCAGCGCCAGGTAATCCCGGAGCATGTCCCGGTCACCACGGTGCCAGGCCGGCATCCGGCCGTCGATGAATATTTTGGTGTCTGGGAGCCACCACAGCAGAAATCCGCCATACGCATAATCATTGTACAACCGTTGCCCGGACAGATCGCGGTGGGCACGTATCCATTCCACCGCTTCGATCGGATAGGAAGTCGCTCTGAAAAACTCCTCGGGCCTGGTGCCGGAGAGGGTGATCCGGTGCAGATGTTCAGGGCCCAGCCACCATAGCAGGGCCGCCACAAGAACGGCGGCGACAAGACTCCCCTTTTTGACCACTCCGGAGCTCCACCGCGCTCTCTGCGAGAGCTGTTCATACCCTTCTTCGAGGAGTTCGGCACACAACGGAAGACTCATGACGAGGAAGAAAGGAATATTGCGCATGTGCCGGAACGAGAAGGCGAGAAACACCACTGCAATGACCCATCGAACCGGTTCACGCCTGCGGTGCCATAACACCATCGCCACGACCAGCCCTGCAAGATACACCGCATAACGACGTCCGGCGACCCCCGTCATCGACAGGGACTGCCATTCCTGCAGGTTGTCCAGCATGAACCGGTTGGACAGCGAATCGAGAATTTCTTCGTGCAACCGCAGACCGTAGGGATTGAGGAGGGTGAGTCCGACGGAGACCACCGCAAGCACCGTGAGCCGCTTTAAATCCTCCCAAGAGAGGAGCTGCTCGTCAGCGTGTCCTGTGATCCATATTCGCCGCTCCGAGAGCCACCTGACAATCGCCGTCGTCGTAATGACCACCCCCAACAATAAGAGCCCGGCAACGAACCCGCCGTGCAGATTCGCCCAGAGGAGAAACAACGGAGGAATCCACCACCGAACCGAATCTGTGCCCTCCTGCCAGCGTTTCAGCATCCAAGAGAGCAGCGCTAATCCCAATAACGTGACGAGCTGGGTTCGTGCACCGAGATACGGTAGAGCGACCCAAAGGGAAAGTGTGCAGGCCAGCAAACGGAACGCCGTGCCCGCACGAGCCGCCGCCGCACTGAGCAGCCAGGCGCTGATGGTCACGGCGGCGAAGAACACAATGGTGCCCAGAGCGCCGAACACCGAATATATTCCGGCCACAAGTACATCCGTCAGCCATGCATGTTCCACCCAGGCCCAATCCGGCATGGTGTGAGAATACGGATCCAGCTCGGGAAGACGCAGGCCGTGGTGCAGCACATCCAGACCATTGCGCAAATGCCAGCCGAAATCCGGTTCGGTGAGCGGCTGCAATGCGAAGTTCGCGATCACGATCAGGAGCAGGAGTGCAAAGGCGGAAATGCCCGCAGACGGCGAACGAACCGCAGTGAGGACGGATGGCGGCGAATAGGCGCTTGCCTCGGAGGCGCTCATCGACGGGTCATCCCTCTCCCTCAGGACCCGATGGCGTCGTGCGTCGCCTTGCCAACAGATTTTCCATCACGAGCCACTCCACGTCCGTTCTGAGAAAGCAGTCCACGGCTTCTCGAGGCGTGCACACGATGGGCTCATTCACGTTGAAAGACGTGTTCAACAGGACCGGAACACCGGTACGACGCGCAAACGACTCCAACAGTCGCCGGTACCGAGGATTCGACTCGACGTCGACAGTCTGCACCCTCGCGGTCCCATCAACATGGACGACGGCGGGAATGACGCCTTTCATGGAGGGTTGTACCCGGGCGGTTCGAAGCATGAACGGAGAAGAACTGGCGAGCTCGAAATAGTCACCGGCCCGCTCTTCCAGCACCGAGGGAGCAAACGGTCGAAACGGTTCCCGCAGTTTCACTTTCAGATTGATAAGGGCACGCATGTCCTCGCGACGGGGGTCTGCCAGCAGACTTCTGTTGCCCAGGGCGCGCGGCCCCCATTCCATCCGACCTTGAAACCAGAACACCAACCTCCCGGCCGCCAGTTCACCGGCGACCTTCTCGCAGAGAGGCGCCTCATCAAGCCGCTCGACGGCCAAGCCTGCGTCTTCCAGTACGGCCCGACAGACGTCTTCGGAGAATTGCGGCCCCCAGGAAGCCGTACGCATCACCATTGAAGACGACAACCCACCCCTTCGCTGCGTCAGCCACAAGGCCGCCCCCAAGGCGGCTCCAGAATCGCCGGCTGCCGGAGGAACGAACAGCTCGTCGAATCCGGCATCCTGAAGGAGCCGGCTGTTGGCGACACAGTTATAGGCCACCCCTCCGGCCAAGCAGAGGCGATGATCCTGCGTCAGGGCCCTGAGATGTCGCGCGAGGTGAAGAAGCGTTTCCTCAAGGACCGTCTGTGCGCTCGCCGCCATGTCTTGATGACGCGGCAGGACGTCTTCGTCAGGTCGTCGCGCAGGCCCGAACAACCGGAGAAACTCGGAAGAAAATATGCGTTGTCGCGCGAGGTGAAAATCCAAGAGACGGGTGTTCAGCCGGAATGCGCCTTCGGGCACCGTGCGCAGGACCTGCTCACGCAGGGTCTGGGCAAAGCGCGGTGTGCCGTATGCCGCCAACCCCATCACGATGTATTCATCATGATCCGGTTTGAATCCGAGATAGGATGTGACTGCCGCATAGAACTGCCCCAGCGAATGGGGAAGGGGGACACGTGCGAGCACTCGGATCTGTTCACGATCCGCGCACGCAAGCATCGTCGTGTGCGCTTCCGACGCGCCGTCCACCACCATGACCGCCGCACGTTCGAACGGCGAGACCAGCACGGTGCTCGCGGCGTGGCAGAGATGATGGTCAAGGAACACGACCGGGGGACAACGGGTGCCATCGACCTGACGCGTGAGATACGTGCGGAGAAACGCCAGTTCTCTCCATTCGTGGGTCAGCCGCTCCGCGCTGCGCCTGCCCTTGACGGCAAACAGCCGCGGTGATTGCAGCATGGAGCTGATCGCCAAGGCAGCGCGCCGGCCGACCTGCCAGTATTTCCAAGGGACGGCTACGGCATCCAGATCTTCGAGGCGAATACCGGCGGTCTGCAGACAAAATCGAACCGCCTGAATCGGTAAAGCCGTAACATGCTTGATCCGGGCAAAGCGTTCTTCTTCCGCGGCCGCAATGACCCGGCCATTGTCGACCAACGCGGCCGACGCATCGCGCATGTTAGACAGGCCCAGAATGCGCATCGAGCGGTAGGATAATGCAGGCGGACGGACCTGACAAGTTGCTTTCAGGCAGTGATTCCGGTACCGTGAGCTACCTCGATGTACACCGTCCGTCTCAATCCGGACACGTTCACCCTGCGTTTCTTCGGCATCCACGCCGGTAGCGCTGGGCTCCTTCTTGTTGTCCTCCTCGTAGCGAGCTGTACGAAGCAGGAACTTCCCGATTTGGGGCCGCGGCTGTCGCAGACCGCCGCCTTGGAGCTTTCACCCTCCCTCCTGGCCGCCAAGGCGGAATACACCGACAATTGCGGCCACATGCAGATCGTCGAGGTCGGCTCGACCCTTCAAGACAAGATCTTCGAATCCGTCAACCGGACGTTCGCATCCGTCGTCCGGCCGGGATCGGACATCAAGCCGGATATCGTCATCCGGGTCAATCTCGTGCAATCGAGCTTCATCCTGCGCATGGACGGCATCTACGATCGCGCAGATACGGACATGCAACTCGGAGGGCTCGTCTCCCTGGTCGACCAGAAAGGCACGGTGTCGGGGGAGCAGGAGGTGCAGGTTACTCAAAAAGGACGCGTCCGTATCATGCCGGTCCAAAAGAATTGCGACTATCTCGTGGATGACTTCATTGAGGATGCGGCCCGCGAGTTTGCGTATAAAGTGTCCGAGGTCTCCCGGCGTCAGCTTGTGTCCGCCAGGGCGACGGCGGCAGCTCCAACCGCGGCAGCCCCATCCCCGGCAGCTCCATCCCCGGCAGTTCCATCCGCGGCAGCTTCGGCGGCAATGGCAACACAGGCGGCGGTGGCACCGGCCGCGATACCCGTGCCGACCCGACCGACAACTACGGCAGGAACTGCGCTTTCCTTTAAAGCCACTCTGTTGGATGACAACGGCAACCTGATTTTCGAGGGAGGCGAGCGTATACGTGTCCGTGTCGATGTGGTGAATTCGGGGCCCCAGGACCTTCAGAACGTCACGGCGATTCTGTCGGGGCCGCCAGGCTTGCTCGCGCAATTCCCGGCTACCACGCTGTCCGCGGGTCGCTTGCAACCGGGGCAGTCACGATCCCTCGAATTCGTCGCAACCCTCCCGCAGAACGTGCAGCCGCAAAAGGCCGAGTTCCAGGTGGCCGTCGTCGATCCGGCGACCGCCACGCCTCCATCGCAAGCCCTTTCGCTCTCCATCCACGCCACCGGCCTGAAGTCCGATGATGTGGATCAGGTCCCCGCCATGCCCGTCGGATTCAAGCGCCCCCATACGTATCTGGTGTCGATCGGTATCGGTTCGTACCGTGACCAACAGTTATCCGTCCGCAAATATGCGGCAGCCGATGCCGAATTGCTCACCAGTTACTTTCAAGCCGTCGGCGGCGTGCCGGCATCGAACGTGCGGTTGCTTCAGGATTGGAAGGCCCTGCGCCCGGACATCGACGAAACGTTGATGGACTGGCTGCCGGGGCACATGAACAAAGACGCGGTGGTGATCGTGTACTTTGCCGGGCTCGCGACGGTGGCCCCGAACGGAGAGGTGTTTCTCGTGCCGTACGACGGCAGTGTCGCCACCTCCTCGCGGTCCCTACCGCTCAAGGATCTGGAAGCCGCACTCACCCGCTTGAAGGCAAAGCAGACGCTGTTCGTGTTTGACGGTATGGTGGCCAGATTGGGGACAGGGTCCGACAGCCGCCCGAAGGCGGTGCTTCCCCAATGGAACCCCTCAGGCAGTTCAACCGTTCATCTCATCGCCACGAACGGGGTCGGAAGGGTGGTCGAGGACGAAGACCACCGGCATGGCCTGTTCACGTATTACCTGTTGCGAGCGCTCAGGGGCGAATCAGATGTGAACCGTGATGGAGAAGTGACGCTCGGAGAGGCGGCGGCGTACCTCAATCAAAAGGTGCTCTGGGCTTCAAAAACGCAATACGGCCAAGAGCAACGCCCCGCCGTCGTGCCCCCCCTCAAAGCGACCGACCCGGCCAGCGCGATTGCCCTTGCCAAACTGGCTTCGGTACGCGCGTCAGAAAACCCTTGATTCGAACTGTGGCCATAAAAAAAGGGTGGAGGACATCGTCCCCCACCCTCTCATGACCGCTGCTGAAACTACTCTTCGCCTTTGCAGAAGCTCCGCTCGTAGTTGATGATCGTCCAAGCTTCTTCTTCCGTGATCGCGGCGGGGATCAATGAGACCATCCCGGTACCGGCACTGCCGTTCTTAATCACCCAGAAGAGCTCGCCGTCTTTCCGCTTCTTATGGAACTTGCAATTCGTGAAGTTGCGCGGGCTCGGATTGAGGATTGCGCCAGCAGGACCGTCGCCCTTGCCTTCCTTGCCATGGCAGTTGAAGCAGGTGCCTTTTCCTTCAAACAGGGCCTTACCCTTGGCAATGCTCTCCGGAGTATTGGCCACCGGGTTTTTCAAGGCCTTGGCATCCGCGAGCTGGTCAGCCGGAACACGGGGCTTGAGTGGATCTTTTTCCTCCGCTCCGACTAGCGTAGCCGAGAGCAACGTGACAGCTGCTGCGACTCCTAAAAACTTAGAAAAATACCCCATCAGACTTCCTCCTTGTTGTTAAACCACCGCACATCCACAGGGCCTAAGGCCGCTGATCGTTTACATGAAAGTAATAAAGCGTCGCGACTATAGCAACGGCGTTTTGAGCTTGTCAAGCAAACCGCTCAGGATACGTCACCATCTATCCGGCCTATCCGGCCCTTGCCGCGGTCACGCTGTTTTCAATTTCGTCATACCGTGCATCAATCAAACGTCATGCCACATCACGCATCTGGTCGGTTGCGCAATTCCGCCTAGTTACAGCGCCGGAGGTCCAAATCCGAAACACCTACACCCGCTCATGCGACCATAACGCCACATGCGCAATACGGCACTGCCACAACTGGAGGGAGAGTTCGGAAGATTCGTGACGAGGGAGTTAACGCTTTAGCAGAATGTCGCGGGCAACTTTTCCACTCGGTCCAAATGGCTTTTGTGGCTTCCCATTGAGTTCCGCCTTCACGCCGCCGGCATTGCCAAGGGTCAGCATGAACTGATCCTGTCCTTTCCATTTGGCCTTTTCGCCCGGGCGTAGGAGCGCTTCCTGAGGGCTGCCGCCGTCCACCTGAATGACAACCCAGCTCAGCTCGGTCGCTTCGAGGTCCAGAGTCAGCGGTTCTTCCGTGTTCGCCGGTGCGTCGAGCGCCAGGGGGCTCAGTGGCCCTTCAGTGCTGACCGCCGGGGCAGGTGATACAGCAGTCTGCGACTGGGACTGGGCCGGGGTCGTGGCTGTACCGGAGGCTGGCCGTCCGGCGCTCGTGTCGGTGCGAGCCGTGAGCGGCGGTGGGATCGGTGCATCCTGGGACTTCCCCTTTGCCGCGACTCCCGGGGCTTCCGGCTCAGGACGGACCGGCACATCAAGCTTCGCCGACTCGGGCGGCGTGACCCGCTTCGTCGTGGTCGGGGGCGGCTCAGTTTGCGCGCTTCGCCGAACCAGCAGGGACGATTGCTCACGACTCAGCAGAATCACCAACGTCAGGATTGCAATCCCAATGGCAATGGCCACGGCCTTTCGGTTGGCCCGGCGCTTCCGCTCCTCTTCCGCTTGCCGTACTTTCAGACGTTCGCGCTCATCCTGTTTCTCATAAAAGGCGCCGGCGGACTGAATAAACCGGTGGATCGCATCTTCTTCATCCAGCCCGAGCGAGCGGGCGTACGATCGGACGAAGCCGCGGGCGAACACCTGATCAGGTAGCTTGGCGAAATTGCCCTCTTCGAGGGCTTTCACGAAATCGGTTCGGATCCTCGTTTTGGCGGCCACCTCGTCGACGGTCAGGCCTTTGGTTTCTCTCACCTGTTTGAAAAAATCGCCGATGGAATCCATGCGTCTCTCTCTACGGCTTCAGCCGTGCCAGAATTTCCTTGGCCGCCGAGGCGTTTGGGCCGGTCTTCTCCAAGGTCGTCACTTTCGTCAGCGCCTCTTTGGCCCGGCGCTCGAATCCGAGCTTGTAGTACACCTTTCCCAACTCCAACTGCAGCATTGCCGGAGGCACATTCGGCGGATGGACGGCCAGGGCATCTTCCAGCGCCTCCATGGCACCCTGGTAATCGCCTTCGTGCGCCAAGGCCTTTCCGAGCTGGTAGCGGGCGAGATCGGGCGTGCTGTAGAGCGGATTGCTCAGTGCGCGCTGAAATTCGGTAATCGCCTCAGGCCAGCGATCCTGGTAGGCCAGGACCTCGCCGAGATAAGTATGGGCTTCGGAATAGTTTTCATCGATTTTGATCGCTTCCCGGAATTCGGCTTCCGCTTGTGAGAGTTTTCCCTGGTACACGAGAACGTGGCCGAGCCCATATCGCGCTTCCTTGTTCTTCGGATCGAGCTGTACGGCCTTCTGAAACGAGACATAGGCTTTCTGTCGATCCTGTTCCAGGCTCGCCATGCCCTCTTGATAGTAACCCTTGGACTTCTGCTGGGTTTCCTCAGAGGTGGCGCACCCCCCGGTGTACACGACCAACAGGCTAAGTGCGACGAGTGCGCGTCCTAAACATGACTGGCTCACGGAAGGTCCTCAAAATGAGTGAGGCGCCTGAACGCTCGGAATCGATCCTGGATCTCTTTGTAATCCAGGACTCGCAAACGGTCAAGACTAAAGGATTCTACTGTAAAGGAAGCCATCACGCTGCCAAAGACGATCGCCTGTTTGAATGAGTCCACCGTACGGTTCCCGGTGGCGGCAAGATAGCCGAGAAAGCCTCCGGCGAACGTGTCGCCGGCGCCGGTGGGATCGCGGACATCCTCCAGCGGAAAGGCCGGAGCCCCGAATACCTGAGTCCCGCTGAACATGAGCACACCATATTCGCCGCGCTTGATGATGAGGTGCTTCGGGCCGCGTGCCAGGACCTTGCTGGCCACCTTCACAAGATTGGAATCTTCACCAAGCGCCCGCGCCTCCCCGTCATTGATGATCAGGATGTCGACCTTCTCGAGCACCCGCCACAGGGCCTCTCGTTTGCCATTGATCCAGAAATTCATCGTGTCACATGCCACCAAGGGAGGACGGGGAAGCTTGGTGAGCACGTCGAGCTGTAACTCGGGATCGATGTTGCCCAGGAACAGCACTTCCGGCGACCGATAGGACTCCGGAATTTTGGGCCGGAAGGTCTCGAACACATTCAGCTTCGTATCGATCGTCTGAGCCTCATTGAGTTGATGACTGTACTCACCTTTCCAGCGGAACGTCGCACCGGAGCGGCGCTCGAGCCCCGTCAGATCAATATTTCGGGTCTTGAGGAACGCCAGATGTTGGGACGGGAAATCCTCTCCGATTACGGCGATGAGATCGACCGTGGTGAAGTAACTCGCCGACGTAGAAAAATACGTGGCAGAGCCTCCAAGCACCTCACTCGCTTCGCCGAACGGAGTCTTCACCGTATCCAACGCAACTGAACCGACCACCAGCAGTTTGCCCATGATTCACCGCTTTCCTTTCGAGAAGGGAAGTACCCGATCTGTCAAGAGTGCCAGCTTTCGGCGAAGCCCCGGAGGAATCGTGTCCGGGGCCGTCACGATCGCGTGTTGGAGCGCCTGCTGGCAGGCACAGGTGGCGACCGACGCGGCGGACTTCACCGCAGCGCGCAGAAGTCGCTTGGCCAGCGCCACATTTTCATACAGCGTCGCCAGGATGGCCTCGACCGTGACCGGCTCTTCGGTCTCATGCCAACAGTCATAATCGGTCACCAGTGCGACGGTCGCATAGCACAGTTCTGCTTCACGGGCGAGTTTCGCCTCAGGCAGATTGGTCATGCCGATGACGCTTACGCCCCATTGACGGTACAGATGCGACTCGGCTTTCGTCGAGAACTGCGGACCTTCCATGCACACATAGGTGCCGCCCTGGTGGACGGTGGCGCCGACCGAACGACCCGCCGCGAGCAACGATGCGCCAAGCGACGCACAGACCGGCTCGCTAAACGCCACGTGAGCCACAATACCACCTTCAAAGAAGGTGGAGATCCGTCGCTTGGTCAGATCGATGAATTGGTCCGGCAGCACGACCTGGCCGGGTTTGATCGACTCCTTCATGCTGCCCACCGCGCTCACCGAAATGACCCGACGTACGCCGATGGCTTTCAAGGCATAGACATTCGCGCGGTAATTGATCTCTGACGGGTTGAACCGGTGACCGGGGCCATGACGGGAGAGGAACGCCACCCGAATGCCGTCGAGTTCGCCCAGGACTACGGGGCTGGAAGGCGGCCCAAACGGCGTGGGGACGGTCACCCGTTTGACTTGGTGGAGCCCTTCGATGTCATAGAGTCCGCTTCCGCCGATAATGCCGATATCCGCTCGAGCTGTCCGAGTCCGCTTTGCCATCGCGTGTCCGTCTCCTGACTCCGTTACATCTTCTCGATCGAGGAGAGAAAGGGATCAATCAGCTGCATGGCGCGAGTCACCGTCTCCTCGAGCGGCTCGGACTCGTCGATCATCAGCCAGGCGGTCTCAGGTTCTTGCCTGAACCAGGTCATCTGCCGCTTCGCAAATCGTCTGGTGTCGCGCTTGAACAACCGGACCATCTCGTCCCGATCACACTCACCGGCCAGAAACGCGGCGACATGCCGATACCCCAGTCCTGTCATGCCAGGACTGGTCCGCGGGTATCCCTGCTCGAGCAGACTTCGCGTCTCCTCGACCAGGCCGTTGGACAGCTGCCAGTCAATGCGTTCCTCGATACGCCGGTACAGTGAGCTCCGCTCCCGGTTCAGTCCGATCACCAAGGCCGAAAACGGCCGTTCCGCGAAGCCGTGTCCGGTTTGGAATGAGGAGATCGGTACTCCGGAGAGGTGATGGACTTCCAAGGCTCGGATGATTTTTGATGTGTCTCGTGGATGCAGCTTCGCGGCAGTGACGGGGTCAGCCGCCGTCAGGCGCTCATACAAATTCTCGTGCCCTCGTTCACGGGCCTCCTCGCAAAGTTGCGCCCGCACGCTCGGATCGCTCGGCGGTGCATCGCAGAGCCCCTGCAGAAGGATTCTGACATATAGGCCCGTGCCGCCCACGACGAGGGGAATCCGCCGCTGATGGTGGAGGTCGTCGATGAGCCGGTTGGCCTGGCGCCGGAAGAGACCCGCATTGAACGGTTCGTCGGGATCGACAAGATCGATCAGGTGATGGGCGACGCCTTCACGGGCAACGAGCGGGGGTTTGTCGGTGCCGACATCCATCCCGCGATAGACCTGGCGGGAATCGGCGGTCAGGATGTCGCTGCCAAGCCGTTTGGCGATCTCAATGGCCACGCGGCTCTTTCCTACGGCAGTCGGCCCGAGAATGACCACGAGCGGCTTCCGGCGGACTTGGCCCTCGGAGAGTACAGCCATCATGTGCAGAGAACAGGTCGTCACGACCAACCGCTGCGGCCGAAAAGTTTGTCGAGTTCTTCTGAAGAGAGACGGAAGGCCGTGCGCCTTCCATGCGGACAGGTCGTCATCAGTCCTTCGTTCACCCAATCGCGGACGAGCTGCTCGATCTCCGGAAGCGCCATTGAGCGTCCCGCTTGGACCGCGCTCTTGCAGGCCAGGGTGGCAAGCACGGGCTGCGCCCGCGCCTCCAATGATGAGGCCGTCGCCCATTCCGTCATGTCCTCGAGCAACTCGCGAACGAGTGAGGCCCCATCGAGCGGGCCAAGCCCCGCTGGCACACCGCGTAGAAGCATGGTGGACGGTCCGAACGCTTCGAGAACGAGCCCGGCTTGTTCTAATTCCTCGACGCATTTCTGTAGGAGGGTGCTCTGTGCCACCGTCAGTTCAATGGGCTCCGGAATGAGCAACGGTTGGATGACCATATTACGGTTCGTCCACATACGCCAGAGGCGTTGAAACAGGACACGCTCATGGGCGGTATGCTGGTCGATCACCTGCAATTCGCGGCCGACCTGCGCGACGAGATAGGTCTGCAGGACTTGTCCCAACGGAATAATCGCGACCTCCTGCATACCTGCGTAGCCGGCACCCGGCTCGCTCACGAAGAGCGGCTCGGGGCCTGATGGGGCGTCCGAATAGCCCGTGGCCGAGGTCGAACCGACACGGTCGGTCAAGCCAACGGGAGGATCCTGGCCGAATGGGGCGGTCACGGATTCGGCGCCGGCCGGCGTGTCGGCGGGAGGCATTCCAAGCACCAACTTCCGCTCGACGCCGCTAAAGGCATGACGCACCGTTTGGCGCACAAAGCGGTGAATGGCCTCCGGCTCAGCGAACCGGATTTCACGTTTCGCCGGATGCACATTGACGTCGATGCGCTCAGGATCGATGTCTAGGAACAGGACATAGGTCGGATGATGCCCCTTGGGAAGCAACGCACCATATCCGTCGCTCACGGCATGGAACACGGTGGCATTCCTGACCGGACGACGATTGACGAACAGGTCTTGAGGCGACTTCGTCGCACGTGCGTGGACCGGATCCACCATGATCCCGCTCAGCGTGCAACCGGCCATCCGGCCCCGGATCTCAACCGTCCTGTCCAGAAAGGCCGGCTGATAGACCTGCATGATTCTTTCGCGGTCGGTTGCCACGGCGGAATAGTTCAACGCGTCATGGCCGTTGTGCGTGAGCCGGAAGTGGACAGAAGGCCAGGCCAGCGCGGTCTGTTGAATCACGGCACTGATATGTGAGAATTCGGTCGGAACAGACTTGAGAAACTTCTTTCGCGCGGGTTGATTATAGAAGAGTTCCGCGACCTCGATTCTCGTCCCGGCCACGGGAGGAGCATCGGCGATTCCCTGCGACACGCCACCGACCAGGGACACCTGGGCTCCAACCGCATCCGCCCTCGTGGCAGTCGCGACCTGGACACGGGAGACGGCGGCGATGCTGGGAAGCGCTTCGCCGCGGAATCCCATGGTGGTGATCGACGTGAGATCGTGGTCGGAGCGGAGCTTGCTGGTCGCGTGCCGTTCAAAGGCGAGGAGAAGGTCAGCGCGCCGGATGCCTTCGCCATCGTCGGTCACGCGAATGAGGGCGCGTCCCCCATCCTTGATGTCGATCACGATATGCCGGCTGCCGGCGTCAAGGCTATTTTCAACAAGCTCCTTGACGACCGCCGCCGGCCGCTCGATCACTTCACCCGCGGCGATCCGGCTCACCACCTCGCCGGGAAGCACCTGTATCGTGGGCGAACAACGCGCAGCGGGCACTGAATTACGCTCCCAACGCCCAGCCCATCATCGGATCTCGGCGAGCTTGATCTTTGCCAGCTTGGCTTCATCCGAAGTGGGAAACTCTTCAAGAACCCGCTTCAAATTCTTCTTCGACTTCACCAGATCTCCCGTTTCCGCCGCGGCGAGACCCAATTTATACAGCGCAGCGGGCACCTTTTCGTTGCCGGGAAATTCCGTCGAGACATACTCGAATGACTGCATCGCCCGCGCATAATCTTTCTGCTGGTAATAGGACTCTCCAAGCCAATAGTGGGCATTTGGCGTCAATGACGTACCGGGAAAATCCTTCACGAAACGTTGAAAACCTGAGACCGCGAGGTCGTATTTGCCGTTCAAATAGTCGTTGTAAGAGAGATTGAACGCCGAAGTCGGGGTAATTGCAGGAACGTTGGGAACAATGGGATCGGCAGCCCCGGGTTTTTGGGGCTTTGCCGGCTTCGTCAGATCTGTCGGCATCGAGTCCACCCTTGGCACGGGAGACGCGACAAGCGCCTCATCCAGCTTCGCCATCCGGGACTCAAGCTTCTGCAGCCGGCTGTTGAGATCATCGAGCTTGGTCTTCGAAGGCTCCGCGTCCTTCGCGCGTTCCAGCGTGTCCATACGCCGCTGTAGTGCGTCCAGCCGTTTTTGATCCTGATCCTGGGACTTCGATACGGTGGCGAGATGGTCGCGCAACTCGACGAAGTCCGCATGCTTGGCGCACCCGGCAACGACGGCGATGGCCAGCGCAGTCGCCACCCCTACCCCCAGGCTTAGCAGACTTCGCGTCACGGTTACCGCTGCTCCTTCATCTGATTCAATTTGTCATAGGCCTTTCCGGCCTCGGGGCTTTTCGGATACAACGTGACCACCTGTTTGAACGCCGACGACGCCCGCTTCTTGTCCTTCAGCGCGAGATACGCAAAACCCTTTTTGAGAATCGCGGCCGGCACCTTTTCGCTCTGCGGATAATCCAATTCCACGCGATCGTAGGAGTCAATGGCCTGCTTGTAGTCTTTTTTACCGTAATGGGATTCCCCAAGCCAATAGCGAGCGTTGGGGGCCAAGTCAGAGTTGGGATACTCCGTTAGAAAGGCCGAGAATCCATCTCGGGATCCATCCAGATTGCCTTCCTTGAAATACGCCAGAATCCGCTCATATTCGGCCCGATCGGACCGTTCGGTATGACGGACAGAGGCGACTTGGACAGGCTCAGGCGTTTCTTCCGCCGCGGCGACCGAAACCACGCTGCGCTCTGCCACAGGGGTGGCCGCATCCGTTTCCAGGCGCGGAGCGGGGGCCGATTCCTGACGGGCGGCTGCCACCGGTTCTGACTGCGGGGCTGCCTCAGCCGGTGCATTTGTCGAAGCCCGTGGTGAGGATTTGGTCGTGGTCTGTGGCGGTCGTTGGCCCCCCTTTGAAGACGCGCCTTTCGCGTGTGCATCCTGCGTCACGTGATCCACATTCTTAGCGAGCCCGTCAACCCGGCGCTCCTGCTCCGTGATGCGCGCATCGAGCCGCTGGGTGATGGCCGTCATGTTCTTGTCTTGCTCATCGATGCGGGCCGCGAGCTTCTGCGCCACGCCAGAGACGCTCTTGTTCACTTCGCCCAAGTGTCCCGACATCGTCTTGGTCGTCTCGTTGATGTGCAGCGTAGAGGCTTTAGTGTCGGCTTCGATCTTCGCAGCCAGGGCCTTATTAGCCTGTTCTTCCTGCGCGAGACGTTCCCCCATCGAAGTCAAAGAATCCCGGAAACCGGTCAAGGCCTGGTTGAACTGGGTGAACTTGGCCGACAGTTGCTCGGAGCGGGCCTGCGAATCGGTCAACCCTTTGCGCTGATCGTCCAATTTCACGTCGATGCTTTTGGTAAAAGCCGTGTTGGTTTTCTGTACCGCCTCGATGATTTCTTTGCGCAAACCCTCCATTTGGCGGTTGACGTCGTCCAGACGCGCATTGACGTCCGTGCGGAGCTGGTCGCGGTCCGCCTTGTTCTTGACGTCCTGTGCATTGAGGCTCTCGCGCACCTGCGAATAGCGGTTGGCGTTGTCGGCATCGAACTTTGCAGACAACTGTTCCAGCTTCTTCGTCTGTTGCTCGAGCACCTGTGAGCGTTGCCGCAGATCGTCTTGTGCCCGCTGGATCTCCTGGGCCTGGTGCTGCGCCCGTTCGAGCTCACCACGTAGTTTGGGAAGCTCCTGGTTCTTCAACTCTTCGAGCTCCTGCCGCTGCTGAGCCCCTCGCTGCGCCAGCGCATCGTTGGACTCCTTCATCCGGCGCTCTGCGCTCTTTAAATCGGCCTGTTGCGCTACACAACCGCTCAACAGGCTGACTGATAGCACACAGATCAGGGTGCCGACGCTTCGCACGTGCCACGTGATATCCATGGTGTTACCTATCTTGGTACGTCCTTACTTGCCCGCCTTCACAGCGAGATGTCCCCGACGGTTCTGCTGATAACAGGATTCGGCATGATCCATACAGGACGGGCGCTCCTTTCCATACGAGACCACAGACAGCCGGTTCGCGCTGATACCCAATTCCACGAGGTAGTTGCGCACGGCCTTGGCACGCTTTTCACCCAGGACCAGATTGTAGGCCGTCGTGCCCCGCTCGTCGCAGTGGCCTTCGACCTTGACCATCGCGCTCGAATTGGACTTCATCCAGTCGGCATCGCGGTTCAACGCCTGCCGCTGATCGTCTGAAATTGTCCAGCTGTCGTAGCCAAAAAAGACGTCTCGCAGGCCGGCGGCAGCCGAGGCAGCCTGCTCCGCCCGAATGTCATCCATCTGTCTGGCCGCGGTATCCGAGGTGTCAGCCTTGGCCAACAAGGAGCCCGCGCCCATACCATTCCCCGCTCCAATACGCTCCTCGGACGGGTTCTTATCCAACCCGCGAAGCCCCGATCCCCCGCCGGACTGCATGCTGGTATCGGGAAAATTGCCGACCCCGGTCCGGCTACTTTCAGAGCTCTCGCTCTTTGCCGTCTTGCCCTGTTGCGATTGGGTATCCCCGCCGGATTGCACCGACTTCTTCGAACAACCCGAAACGCCCAGAAGGGCGAAGCTGGCCACGAAGGCCACGGCGATGGTGAAAGGTGTTGTGCCCATGCGTATGTCTCCTCTCTCTAAAATGTGTGTCAGAACATGCCTATAGCTGGTAGTACGGCTAGGACGCCGGCGACCACGTTGGTGCGCTATTGTGGGTTCCCTCGAATGTCAGCCGCTCAAGGTCCTTTCCGTCTGCATCGATCATATAAATGTGGCTTTTTCCGTCGGCCGTCGAACTAAAGACCAGGTGGCGGCCGTCTGGAGACCAGGAAGGTGAGTCATCGATACCACCCCCTGTAGTCAATTGCATACGCTTTTGCCCGTCCGGGCTGGTGAGGCACAGCTTGTACTCTTTACGGGGAGTCCGGCAGACATAGGCAATCCAGTTTCCTCTGGGAGACCAGGCAGGAGCGGCATTGTAGTCGCCTTCGAATGTCAAACGGCGCACGTTCGAGCCGTCGGAACTCATAAGAAAGACCTGAGGCCCGCCACCGCGGTCCGATACAAAAGCAAGTTCTCTACCAGTCGGAGACCAGCTGGGCGACAGTTCCCCAGCGGGATTGGTGGTCAGCCGTTGGACGGCTTTGGTCCTGGTATCCAGGCGGTAGAGTTCCGAATTTCCTTCATGACTCGAGGCAAACGCCAGGAAATTCCCGTCAGGGGAGAGGGCAGGGGTGATGTTCAACCCTCCATAGGAGACAAGCGTCCAGCGCTTTCCCGTCGCCAGTTCGATCATGTCGATGTCCTGCGTATTCCGATCTCGGTAGGCGGTAAAGACCAAAAACCGGCGGTCCGGAGACCAGCGCGGCATCAAATTCAGGAAGCCGTCAGCCGTCAGCTGTCGAGCATCGTAGCCGTCATAGTCCATCACGAACAGCTCCCGGGCCGCTCCGTGCGCCGAAACGTAGGCGATTTTGGTCCTCGCAATCCCTGGTTCGCCGGTATAGCGAAAGACCAGCTCGTCGGCGAA
Organism: Nitrospira sp.; assembly: GCA_036376045.1. Taxonomy (GTDB): domain Bacteria; phylum Nitrospirota; class Nitrospiria; order Nitrospirales; family Nitrospiraceae; genus Nitrospira_C. Next base: position 18,354 of record DASVBB010000038.1, on the reverse strand, counting down.
GCGATGAGCCATCAAACGGACCACTGAAGGCGAGCCGGCATACCGTTTCCCGCCGACCACCTCGTCACTTCCGCTGTCGTAGACGAAGCCCTCCATATTGACGTCGTCTTCCTTTTCGCCCTTCTTCAGGCCAGCCTTGCCCCACACCAGTACCGACACGCCGTTTTCTGCCGCCTGTTTGAACACGGCCTTCGACCCGTTGCCGAGACCGTTGCCGACGTCACGGACCTTGATCCCCAGGCTCGGAAGGTCCATGAGTTCGAACACCAGGGAACGTTTGACGTCTTTCTTCAGGACTTCCTCCAGACGGCCACCCAGCCAATCCGGACCGCCGTTGTTCTCGATGCTCACGACGCCGAGCGGAATCTTTTGAAAGTCCGGCCTCGTCGCTTCCAGAAATACGTCTGCCGCACCGACCGCCCCGGCCAGCGCGCATATGCTACAGAAGACCAGACCGATGAATGTCCGTTGGTTCATCCTGTGCTCTCCCCGACTCGAAAGACCATTTCTACGTCCTGATAGGCTTCAGTCATATCCGCAGGAAAAATAGGAAACTGCCGCGGCTTGAGGATCGCCCGCTTTCCCGCGTCGTCGAAGTAGCTGTTGCCCGACGACTGTTGAACCATCACATCCTTGACAGTCCCGTTTCGATAAAACCGGAATCGGATCACCGTGCTGTAGGCCGTACCCGTGACATCGATCGGCGGCGGCTCCCATTGACTCTTGATAATGGCCTCCACTCGTCCCCAAAACGGATTGGTGCCGGAGGCACCGGAGGTCTTCAGTTGCGTTTGAGGCGCCTTCACCTGCGGGATGGCGGCTTCCTGTTGCGGAATCGGTTTCACCGGAGCCTCTTTGGGAATCTCCAGTTTGGCGGCAGGTCTGAACTCCTTCACCTTCTTGAGTTCTTCCTCCAGTTCACGGTCCAGTTCTTCACTGATGGAAGTCCGCTGCGGCGCCTGAGGCGTCTTTGTCACACGCTCTGGGACATCGGGGATCCGCGGCACGTCGGGCACGTGGATCTTCACCGGCGCCTGGGCTTTGGGCTGCGCCACTGTCTTTGCCGGGGTGAGTTCTCCGAATTTCGGGGCATCGGGCGGGAGATCGAGGTCTTTGAGAATATCCTTTGCGACACTCGGTCGCGCTGGCACCGAGACCGGCGTCGCCGTCGGGGCCGGCGCTTTGACGGGAGGAGCAGGCGCGTGGACAGGAACGGGGACTGGAGAGGGCTTGGTCTCCACCCGCTTGACGGGTTCTACCGGTCTGGGCTGTTCGACGGTCTTCACCGGCGTCGGCAGACTGACGAGATTTACTTCGACGGATGCCAATGGGCGCTCGCCATGCGGTGCCAGTCGAATGCCCATGACGACGAGCAGCACGACGACATGCAGGGCCAGGGAAATCGAGAGTGTCCGGCCCAGGCGACGGAAAAACCGGTCCTGGTCATCCCGGTCGAACCAGAAAGCCGCGTACACCTGTGCGGGAGCGACCATCCCAAACCCCTCTCACGATCGACGGTGTTAACTCTTACGAGAGGGTGCGCGCGGAACCGGTGTCCCTCCGACCCGCTCCGGTCCCACCGGTTCCGTCACCATTCCGATCTTCTCGATTCCTGCCTTCTTCACCCCGTCCATGACTTGCACCACAACACCATACGGGACGTCACGGTCCGCCCGTAGGTACAGCGACACGTCCGCATGCTCGTGTTTCAAATTTTTCAGTTTCTGTTCCAGTTGCGCGACGCCGACCGGGTCCTTGTCCAGATACAACCGTTGATCTTTCTCGATGGTCAGCACGGTCCGCATTTCCGGCTTGATGGTGTTCGTCGCAGACTTGGGCAGGTTGATGTCCATCCCGCGATACAGCATCGGAGCGGTCACCATGAAGATCACGAGCAGCACCAAGACGACGTCGACCAGCGGAATGACATTGATCTCCGCCATGAACCGGCGCTGACGGGCTTCGAACATCATCGTTGCGCTCCAACCGGTACCGGCTTCGCCTTCATGACGGGCACCGAAAGAGACGTCATCAACTCGATGGTGACCGTATCCAGTCGAAACGCGGTTCGCCGGATCCGACTCAGGAAATAGTTGTACGCGATGACGGCGGGAATGGCGGTAAACAGGCCTGCCGCTGTGGCGATCAACGCCTCGGCAACACCGGGAGCGACGGCTGCGATGCTGGCGGTCCCCTGCGCGCCGATCTCACGAAACGCATCGATGATGCCCATGACGGTACCTAGCAACCCGATAAACGGCGTGATGTTGCCGGTCGTGGCCAAAAAAGGAAGATAGGACTCGAGCCTGGACAGTTGGCTGTGCGACAGGTGACCGGCCGTGCGTTCAACGAGCTGTCGGTCCGCTGGTCCGGATCCGTCCTGCCCTCTCAAGCCGGAGATGCGATCCATCACACCTTCGAACAGCACCGCAGCGGGACTGGATTCCATACGCCGGACCTGCCGGCAGAGATCGTCGAGATCTTTGGCTTTCGCGAGCAGCGTCATGAACTGGTGATCCATCCGGTCCGCCGTTGCGAACGCTCGCCACTTGAAAAAGATGATGGCCCAGGAGACCACTGAGAAGACGAAGAGCAGGAACAGGACCACTTTGGAGACGGAGCCCAACGATCCCATCAGGCCTGTCATACCGGTTTGGAACATTGCTCTTTACCCTTTCCTGCCCGCTTGAGCACTCGGCGAGGCTTGCCTTGGAGTTTAACAAACGCCGGAGAAAATGGCGGGCTCGACACTGCCACCTCGGCGATGAGTCGTCGTGCTGCGGCAGTTGTGGGCTGAGACTTTCTCTGGTCTGCGTTCCCGAAAGAGGCGCACCCTCTACGCAAACCACCTGCCGCAGGCCTCTTTTCAAGGTCGGTCGGTGCGAGACGAAAAACATGGCGGGGCCGACGGGATTTGAACCCGCGACCTCCAGATTGACAATCTGGCGTCCTAAACCAGGCTGAACGACGGCCCCTCGTGGCTCTACCTATAGCGGATGATTCAATCGACAAGACTATATATAGCAGCCGATCGGATGTACAAGAGATTTGTCCTTGATGTCACGGTCTTGATCCACCTTGTGTCCGTGGTAGGCGGAACAGGGATCGAACCTGTGACCTCTGCCTTGTAAGGGCAGCGCTCTTCCAACTGAGCTATCCGCCCGATTTTCTTAGCAAGCTGGCGGATGCTACCAAGTCCGTCTTCCCTTGTCAACCAATTCTCGCACTATTCTTGCAGATTCTGAGACTACTCTTCCCCTTGTTGTTGCAGCGATTTTGACTTTGTACGTGCCTGCCTCGGAAAGAACGTCGCGTGCACCTGCTTCAATCGTTCACGTTCGACATGCGTATAGATCTGCGTGGTCGCAATGTCGGCATGTCCGAGCATGGTTTGGACAGATCGAAGATCGGCGCCGCCTCCCAGCAAATGTGTGGCGAAGGAATGCCGCAGCATGTGGGGCGACACGCGTTTAGACAATCCGGCGCGTTGAGCTCGCGCGCGCAGGGATTTCCAGAATGCTTGTCTGGTGAGGCGAGTTCCACGGCGCGACACGAAGAGAATGCGGGATGAGCCGCGTTTGAGCAATCCCGGTCTGATCAGTTGGACATACTCGACGAGAACGCGCTGCGCCGGCTCGCCCATCGGCACGATGCGCTGCTTGGATCCCTTGCCCGTCACGCGCAGATAGCCCACCTCCAGGTTCACCTGCGCAAGCTCAAGGGACACCAATTCAGAGACCCGCAGGCCCGTCGCATACAGTAATTCCAACATCACGCGGTCGCGCCGGTCTTCTGGCGTCCCGTGGACAGGAACGTTCAGCAGCGCGGCAACCTCCCGCTCCGACAAAGTTTTCGGCAAGCGCGTCGCGCGACGCCCGGGGACGACATCGACTGCCGGATGAGTGTCGATCACCTGCTCTTCGTGGAGAAAGCGCAACCAGCCGCGCACAGCGGACAAACATCTCGCCGATGACACGGGTGAGAGATGAAGCGCGTGAAGAGATCCAAGAAAGCTTCTGACCGTGTGCTGCGTCACCTGCCGGAGCTGTCCGATTTTCCGCTGGCGGAGGTACCGTTGAAATTTCGCGAGGTCCCGACGATAGGCCTCGATGGTGTTGCGGGAAAGGCCACCTTCGACGCGTACATGATTGAGATAGCGCTCGACCAGCGCATCGGTATCCATGCCCGTCGATGATAGCCAATCGTTTCCGGGAAGACAATGCGACGCGCGATGCGTCAAATCTTGACACCCTCAGGGGATTCCGATACTAGTCACCCTTGGCGATTTTCATGCGTACGAGTCACAAGTGTTTCCCTACCGGCGGATCCCGGCCGCCGTACGGCTCCCATCGTAGACCGAGGCCACTCGCAACTGCTTGTGCGGCTCTTGTATGTGCGTTGCTGGCGCTTCCCGTCGGTTCCCCTTATGCCGTCCCGGCCGCTGAAACGTCCAAGCGCGCGCCGGCCACCAGTCCAGCGAACAATCCAACGCTCAATCAGGCCAAGCGGTTGATCGATGCGGGGCAAGCCGAAGAAGCCATCACGATCCTGCGCAGGTTCCTGGGCACCAATCCCAAGCCGGACCTGCTTGACGATACCTATCTCCTCCTCGGAGCCGCATTGTATCGGGCGCAGCAATATGGAGAGGCGCTTAAATATCTGCAACAACTTCAGACGGAATTTCCCGCATCGGAAGTGACCGACCGCGGGAAACTCATGCTGGCGCGCACGCACGCGGCGATGGGCAATCCTGATCTCGCACTTCCAATTCTGACCGGCCTGCGGAGCCTGTCGCAGGACGACGTCACCAAGCGGGAAGCCGCCCATCTGAGCGGCGAGCTCTTCTTCCAAAAGAAAGATCCCGCCCGTGCCATTGCCGCCTGGCTTGACGAGATCACGTTGAGCTCGGACGAGCAAGCCAACGAGATCCGTACGAACATTACCGAACTGATCAATGAATCCTTCGACAAGAAAATGCTCGAGCGCATCAAGGACGCTTACCCAAAGAGCTTCCCCGGAGATCTGGCCTCCCTGCGGTTGATCGACCTGTATATGGGACGGGGTGAGGAGCACCAGGCGTCACGACAGATCCAGCAGTTCCTCGCCCATTTTCCGTCGCATCCCCAGAGCGGCCGCCTGTCGGAGTCGTTGGACGCCCTCCACACAAAGCTGAAGTCCAGCCAATTCTTGATCGCCGCGGTGCTGCCGCTGTCCGGAAAGCTGTCGTCGTTCGCCAATGACGTATTGAGCGGCATCCAACTCGCTGTGGAATCCATGACCGACCGCGCGGGGGCGCCGTCGATCGGCCTGCTGGTCAAAGACTTGGATTCCACTCAGGCCTCGTTCCTCGACGACTTCTCAAGTTTGCTGGCCAACGATCGCCCCGTTGCCGTCATCGGCCCGCTCCTTTCGAAAAATCTGCCGGTCATGTCGGAATTAGCTGAGCGTTCGCATACGCCTCTCTTGACGCCGACCGCAATGCTTCCGAACGTCAGACGCCTCGGCAGTTATACATTCAGCACCGCGCTGACCTATCAACTGCAGGCGCGGAAGATCGCCGCGTATGCCACGGGCGATCTGGGATTCCGCCGCTTTTGCATTCTTCACCCGGACACCGCCTATGGACGCGAGATGGCCCGCCTGTTCGCCAATGAAGCCCGGCAGCGGGACGGAGAGATCATCGCGATCGAGTCCTACAAGGAAGGAGATTCCGACGTCGGCGCGCAGTTGAAGCGGATGAAGGCTGAAGACCTCAAAAAGTACGGGCTCGCCGTGCCGGTCGATTCGACGAAAGTCGGAGGCAAACTGACCAAACTCGACAAGAAAGTGCTCTACACGCCGGGGTTCGACGCCGTCTTTATCCCCGGCCGGGCTTCGGATGTCGGACTCATCGCCGCTCAACTGAATTTCCACGACATGAGAGTCCCTTTCCTGGGAAGCAACGGCTGGAATGCCCCGGACTTCGCCCGGACAGCCGATCAATCCATCGACGGCGCGATCTTCGTCGACGGCTTTTTCGCCGAAAGCCCGAATCCGAACGTGCAGGATTTTGTCGAGCGCTACAAGAAGAGGTTCCAGAGCACGCCGACGCTCTTTGCCATGCAGGGCTATGACGCCGCAAAATTTGTCATCGAGGCCATCAAGAAAGGCGCCACGTCAGGCGAAGCGATCCGAGACTATCTCACCGCCCAGCAGGACCTCCCCGCGCTGGGAGGGCCGGCCGCCTTCGCTCAGGATGGTACGCTCAACCGGCCGCTCTTTCTGATTCAGGTCAAGCGGGGGCGCTTCACGCAAGTCGATTGACCTCCATGAACGACCTGCCTCAACTGCTGTACTCCGTCTCCTACAAAGCGCTCCCGCTGCTGTTTGCCATGGTTTTGCACGAGTATGCCCACGGCTGGGTCGCCGATAAATGCGGCGATTCGACCGCGAAGCGGCTGGGTCGTCTCACGCTGAATCCCCTGGCCCATATCGATCCGTTCGGTACCATCATCGTTCCCCTGCTCTGCTTGATGCTCCCGGGAAGCTTTCTGCTGGGTTGGGCCAAACCGGTACCGATCGATCCAAGAAACATGGGGCAGCCGCGGCGCGATATGGCACTCGTGGCGGCGGCCGGCCCCGGCATGAATTTTCTTCTCGCGGTGGGGAGCGGAATGGTGCTCGCCGGGCTGTTGTGGATGGATCCTTCTCTCCTGGCGTCGGATGCGCGCCATTCCGCACCGGAGCGGGAGGCATCCTCCGCCTCGCTGATTCTCTTGCCTCTGGCGGTGATGGCGTTCTATTCCGTCCTAGTCAATGTGTTTTTAGGCATCTTCAATCTGATGCCGATCCCGCCGCTCGACGGCGGCCGCATCATGGTCAGCCTGCTCCCTGCAGGGCCCGCCCTGGCCCTCGCCCGGTTGGAACCGTACGGGATGATGATCCTGGTCGGGCTGCTGGTCTTCGACCGCGAGCTTCGGATCATCCACACCTTTACCAGTACATTCGCTTCCAGCCTTTCGGGTACAATCCTGTCGACCGCGGTGGGATTCAGTGCGGGAGCTTCGCCATGATCAGTCGCCCAAAGCCACGCGTGCTCAGCGGTATGCAGCCCAGCGGGCTGTTGCACCTCGGCAACTACTTGGGGGCGCTCCAGAACTGGAAGCAGCTCCAGGCGGAACATGAGTGTTTCTTCTTCGTAGCGGACTGGCATGCGCTTTCGACCAACTACGCCGATACCAGTCGCATGCGTGAATATGTCCGTGAGCTGCTGATCGATTGGCTGGCCGCTGGCATCGATCCGGAACGCTCGGTCGTGTTCATTCAATCACGCATTCCGGAACACGCGGTGCTGCATCTCTTGTTTTCCATGATGATTCCGGTGTCCTGGCTCGAGCGGAACCCCACCTACAAAGAAAAGCAGGAAGAAATCAAGGAGAAGGATCTCAGCACCTACGGCTTTCTTGGCTATCCCGTCCTCCAGGCCGCCGATATTCTCTTATACAAGCCGCAGTTCGTTCCGGTGGGGAAAGATCAGCTACCGCATCTGGAACTGACCCGGGAGGTCGCGCGACGGTTCAACGATCTCTACAAGCAACGGGTCTTTCCCGAACCCAAAGAACACCTCACGAAATTCCCCAAAGTCCCCGGCACCGACGGCCGCAAGATGAGCAAGAGCTATGGAAATACGATCAACCTGTCCGACACCGAACCGGTGGTTCGCCAAAAACTGAAGACGATGATCACGGACCCCGCGCGGGTCAGGCGGATGGATCCCGGCAATCCCGACGTATGCCCGGTGTTCGATTTTCATAAGATGTTCTCGCCGCTGCCCGTCATCGAGCAGATCAACCGCGAGTGCCGCACCGCCGAAATCGGATGCATCGATTGTAAGAAACTGGTGGCCGACCGAGTGGTCGACACGCTGGCCCCCATCTGGGAGGCGCGGGCCGGCCTCGTCAATCACCCCTCGCGGACTGAGGAGATCGTGCAGGAAGGCAGCCGGAAGGCCAGCGCCGTGGCGAAAGCCACGCTGCACGAAGTGACGGAGGCGATGAAGATTTAGGTTTGTGGTCAGAGCAAGATGAAACGATGGGCCGTCCTCTTGACGCTGATGGGTCTTTCCGCGGAGCCAGCGGGTGCCGTCGACCCGCCCTGCGACGCTTATCCGCCTGCCAAGCAGGTGCGTTGCATGGAAATCTGGAAGGATCTCTATAATGAAGACGGCCCGGTCATCGCGCAATTCGGCTTGGACCAATTAAAGCGTCGCGAGGAGGGACAGATCACGGCTCAGCAACATCTGGCAGAGAATATGAACTTCATCAAACAGTCGACCGAAAAGCGTCTGGCCCGTCTCAACGAGCGCATGGCCAAGGAATAGACGGCTCAGAGGTCCTGCGGCTTCGTTTTTTCCTCCACCAGCCCCGCTGAATCCAGCAGATCCCGCCCCACGATGATCGGCGCCTTGAAGTGAATCGCCAGCGCGATGGAATCCGATGACCGGCTGTCGAAGACTTTGACATCCCCGCCGAAGGCCACGCTCAATGCTCCATAATACGTTCCACCTTTCAGCGTAATGACGGATTGCGTCACCTTCGCCCCGAACGTTTTCAAAATGGTGTGCATGAGATCGTGAGAGAGCGGCCGGTTGAGCTGCTCACCGTTCAGCGCGCCCTGAATGGAGACCGCGACCGTCAGATCGACGAAAATCGGAATGGTCTTGCCCTCCGCCTGCAGCAGGACCACCGGTCCATGATCGGAGATGCGCACTTTCACATCCGAAATAGTGACCTGATCGGACGGAGCGGGTGCAGGTTCCGCCTGCGCGACGGGGGGGCCAAAGCCGAAGGACAGCAGGAGCAACATCAGCCATCGAGCGCTTGACCTCATAAATACCTCCTGATCCGTTCATGCGCGGACGAATTGATTGCTCTCCTTTTCCCATCCGATCTCTGTCTCGGCGCCGTGGCCCGTCACGACGAGCGTCGAGTCGTCGAGGGTATACAAGCGCTCACGGATGGAACGCTCAATCGCATCAAAATCCCCGCCCCAGAGATCGGTTCTGCCGATGCTGCCGCGAAACAGCGTATCACCGGCCAGGACGACTGCGCCGTCGGGAACATGAAAACTCATGGAGCCCGGGGTATGGCCGGGCGTGTGCAGTGCGATTACCGTCATCTGTCCGAACGGCACTTTCTCTTCGTCCGCAATCCAGTGATCCGGCGGCGGAACGGGCACGTAGGGTATACCGAAGACCCGGCATTGCACTTCCAGCATGTCCCATAACTCACGATCGTCTTGATGGAGACAGAGCACCGCGCCGGTGGCCTTCTTCATTTCTCCGGCCGCCAAAAAGTGATCGAAATGGGCATGGGTGTGCAGAATTCTCGTCACGGTCAACCCAAGCTGCTGAACTTCATGCAGGATTCGTTCTGCCGCTCCTCCGGGGTCTACGACAATGGCCTGCTTGGTCACCGGATCGCCGATGATCGAGCAATTGCAGCCGAGAGGGGGTACCGGGAAGGTTTTGCGAACCAGTGCTGCCATCATGAGGCCATCAGGAACCATGCTACCGCCGGTTCATGCGGTCTGCAACCGAGCGCACCGTGCATTGACCCGGACGTCTACGGCGTCCGAGCCACCCACACCAACTCGCTGTCGAAAATTCCCCACCGGGAGCCGGCCGCGCGAAGCCACACCGCAAATCCAGCACCACTACCGTCCGGCCGGTTGTATTCGACATAGATGAAGGCGTGATCCCGTGCGAATGTATACGCCACCCGTGAAAAGCTCAGCCGGTCGATGACCGGCGGCGGCTCATCGAGCGGGCCTTCCTGCAGCAGATGCGGCGCGCCTTGCGACACAGGCACTGGCGCCAGGGACGTCTCCTGCTGTTCAGTGCCTTCACCGGTGACGAAGCGATAGCGGACGCCGAAGCCGAAATGCCCTTCCAAACTCGAGGGCGTCCGGTTCTTGAACAGGAAATCGCGCACCAGGTCCATCGGCAGCCGGCCGTCGAAGATTTCATACTGCTGAAACGTCTCCAGACCGAGGGACCCCTCCTGCTCGGGATGCAACCGCGTCAGCGTCGTGCGTTCAAGAAGGACCAGTTTCGTTTCAGTGGTGAGAAACTTTTCATCGACGATGAGGTCATAGAGCGGATAATCTTCCAGGGGCACAAGCGAAGGGCTGTCTGGCTGCGGATCAGCCGGGAAAACGGAGGGAGGGCCCGTCAACGATGCGCTGATCAGCGTTGAAAGCAGAGCCCATGCCCAGAGCGTGCGCCGCATCGTCGAAGGATAGCGTGGCGCCGGCAGACGGTCAATCATGTCGCCTGCATGCCGCCGGCAAATTCGCGGTGGACAAGCAGCCCCGAAGGATGGATAATCCGTCAACTCATGTGGTGGCGCCCGCATAGGTCCGTTGTGCTCCTCATCGTATTGCCGGTCCTGCTTGTCCTCTCCGGCTGCAAACCTGACGATTCGCCGTTCAGAGTTGAGAATGACACGCTCAAAAAACAGCTCACCAGGCAGGAGTCCCTCGTCACATCCCTGCAGGACGGCAACAAGGTCATGCAGCAACAGATCGATCTGCTGAATCAGGAGATCCGCGACGCCAAAAAGGCGGCGGACAGCGCCAAGGCCGAAGCCAAATCCGCCGCCGAACAGCTCGAACATCAGCTCGTGCAGGCGCGCAAGTTGACAGCAGACATCAAGAAAACCGCCATCGAACAGGCGGCTCAGAGCATCCATCTCGAGCAAAAGGGCGCCCAGTACGAGGACCTTCCCCGACCCTTGAATGCCGTGACCAAAACCGTCGAGGAGGCGCTGGCCCGCAACGGCTACCAGGTCAAGGTCAGCATCAAAGCAGACCAGAAAGCCGTCATCGTGACAGACCGCAAGGTGTCCACTCCCGTGTCTCTGGAAGTGGCCGGGTTTCGGAACCAATATGTGATCGCTGTCCAGGCCCAACCCCTGAACGTCACGCGCCTGAGCGTGAAGGCTGAATTCGAAAAACTAGCGCAGGGCGGACGGATCTTGAGCGTCAGTGCGGAAGAGACTGCGGAAATCGAACGCCGCCTGATCGGCGAGGTGAGCAAAGCCCTCGCCGCCCCCACAAAAACCTGATGTCTCGCGCCCTCGCCGGGGCCGCGGTGCTCACCTTGCTCATCGTCGCAACGAGTCGGACGGAAGCGACGAACGGGCCTAAGCCGTCACACCAATTAGATCGCCATCTCGCAGGCATCGCTGCACTGGCACAGGTGGCTCCAGCGGTCAGGATTCCGGCAGGCGAATTCACTCTCGGCAGCAAACGGATCGACGACGATCCGTACGGTCTCTGGACGCAATTCGACGACACAGAGTTCCCGCAGCAGCACGTCTGGGTGGACGAGTTCGCGATGGACCGTGATGAAGTCAGCCTGGGAGAATATCTCGCCCATCTCGCCAGAAAGAAACTGCATCCTCCGGAAGAATTGCAAAAACTGATCTGGCACGTCATCACGGTGCATTCGATGTCCGACCAAACGCTGGCGCGCTGGCCTGCCCTCTATGTGACGTGGCACGAGGCGGCGGGGTTTTGCACGTCGCAGGGACGGCGCTTGCCGACGGAAGCGGAATGGGAAAAGGCGGCGCGCGGCCCGAATGGTCTGCTCTTTCCCTGGGGCGATCGCGCGCCCGACAGCGAACGGGCGATGTTCGGCCAGCACCACGTCCATGAGATTCCGATTCTCGCGGCCGTAGATTCCCACGATGCAGGGCGCAGTCCCTACGGTCTCCATCACATGGCCGGCAATGTCGCGGAGTGGGTGCAGGATTGGTTTGGATTGGACTACTACGCGTACATGCCCGGCAAGAATCCCATAGGACCGGCCGGTGGCCGCTACAAAGGCGTGCGCGGCGGATCATGGAAGAGCAAGGTCGTCATGCTTCGCACCGCGACACGGAGCGGGTTTGCTCCCGACCAGCGGTCCGCCACCATCGGATTCCGCTGCGCGCAGTCCTCCACCAATGGAGAGACAGGAAGACCGTAACCGCCGACGACGTTCGCAAACTGTCGGAACGCTTGGTGAGCACTCTCTGCCGTGATAAGTTGGCCGAAGAGATTCACCGATGCATTCGGATACCTCCAGAAATCGCATGGTCTTGATCGGGTTCATCGTCGCATTCGCGACGTTGGTCGGCTGCGCCACATCGACGACCCGAGATCGGCCCCCCCGTCCCGCCTCCAACACCGCCACGAGTGCCCCTTCCGACCCGACCTGTTGTAAGTCCGTTGAGGCATCGTCTCGTCGGGCGGCCATCGTACAGACCGCCTCCAAGCTGGTCGGCGCCGTCACCATCCAAGTCAACGGGAAACGCATCGCCTACGACTGCGCCGGGGTGACCCGCGCCGTCTTCCTCGCACACGGTATCGATCTCTATGACGACGGTTCGCCGGATCCGAAGGCCAATGGCGTCCGGCTCATTCATCATCACATCAGCCGGCACGGCACATTTCACGAAGGGCCGGTCGTCCGCCCGGGTGATTTGGTCTTCTTCGACAACACCTGGGATTATAACGGCGATGGCCTCGTCAACGATCCCCTGACTCACGTGGGGATCGTGGAACGCCAGGAACGGGACGGCACGGTGATCTTTATCAGCCGCGTCTCCGGTGCCGTTGAGCGGTATCGGATGAACCTCGCGCTTCCGCACGTCCATCGGACGGCCGAAGGGCGTATCCTGAATGACTATCTCCGCCGAAGAGACGTGGGCGACCCCACCAATCCCGGCTATCTGACCGGCGAATTGTTCGCCGCATTCGGCAGTCAGACGGGCCTCTAGCTCCGGTCCCATCCCCTCCCGGCCAAGCAGTTTTGCGTAACCGCGCTATACTTGTCTCGTGACTTTATTGGCCATTGTGCTTGATCCGAGGAGGAGGTATGGCAAAAACAGCAACCTATTGCAGCGATTGCTATAACAAGGTCGGACGCGTGGAAGATGCGCAGGTCAAGGCTGCAGAAGCCTCAGGACAGACCCCCATGACGGGTCAAGGCACCTGCTGTAAGTGCAACAAGACCACCGTCGTCGTCTTCTACGAAAGCTGACCGGACCACGCGTAGGTGGACGAGCGACGCCCGTCAGGCGTGGCCACCCTCCTCCGCCTCATCGAATTCGTTGATGAGCTCCTCCAGCTCATCGAGCTCATCGAGCTTGACGTTTTGGAACTCGACGCCGAACGTTTGCTCATCCACCCATTGCACCTTCGCCTCCGGGATGGACAAGGACGATTCGGCTCCCGGGACCACCAGCCGAACCACGATTGTCTTGCCGGGGAACACTGCCAGATCACTCTCGAATCTTGCTCCGCCGAGGGACAGGTCGAGCGTGTGCCCTTCGATCTCGTGCGAGTTTCCCAACAAGTACCCCTGTATCTGAATCGGCACACGGCGATGTTTCCGGCGCTCCATGTGGAATTCCTCCCCAACAGTTGAGTAACGGAAGAATACCGTGGTTGAAGCATGAAATCATCTGTCCTCTGCGTTCCCATCCGATGACCATCCGGCCGACGCTGGCCGATTCACGCAAGCCTGCTACACTTAAAGTCATGAGAGCGTCATCAGACTCGACCGCGCTCGTCCCTGTAGATCCCCGGCGACGCATCGTATGCTCGATGAGGGAAAGTCTGGTTCGCCTCCACGGCGCTCTCATCCTTGCCGAGCAACAGACTTATGAACGCCTGAGTGGGCCGGTGCCGTCGGCTGAAGCCCTGCTCGACCTTCTGCAAAAGGATCCCTGGTTCACCTGGCTGCATCCGATCGCCGATTTGCTGGTCCGCATGGATCATCTACTCGAGGACGACACATGTGACATCACGGATGAGAACGTGGCTCATCTGATGCGGGAAGTCGACGGCTTGCTGCATCCGTCGGTCGAGGGTGAGGGATTCGAGCGGGCCTATTATGAGGCGTTGGACCGCGCCCCCGACGTGGTGCTCGCCCACTTTCGGGTGAGAAAGCTTCTGCCCAGGGCTGCGTAATCCGCACGCGGCTTGATATGATCAAGGCAGCCTCTCGGAGGTTGCCAATGAGCCTCAGGACATTCGCAGGCCTCGCCGTCATGGTCATGCTGCTGCCTGGTGTCTCGCAGGCCGAGAACCCAGGCCGGATCGAACCGCTCGACGGCACACACAACCGCATCGGTCCGGCGAGCGGATCAGAGCTCCGTCGGGAGCGCGACCCGTTCGCTCGTCAGGATCCTCGGACCCCTCCGGCCGCGGTCCCTCAAAGCGATCTGCCCCCTATGCGGACGCCGTTTGGCGAACCCGTACCGCCGAACCGGTTGACGCCCGCACCCGTGCTTCCCTTTAATCCCAATCGTCCGCTCATGCCTCCTGCCGCTAGTCCCGGTCCGTCTTCCGGCGGCGGACATGTCGGCCGCTGATGCACTCGGCGGGTTTCCTAGCGGGAGGTCACATTTTCTGTTCGACCTGGTACAATGAAATTATGCCGCGATCAGCAGGGTCATCGACAGAAGCCCGGGAAGGTCTGAGACGTATGCTGATGGAGGTCCGTCGTGGCTTGCTGGGTTTGCACAAAGCACTCATTATCGCGGAGCAGCTCACCTACGAACGCATCAACGGTCGTGTCGGATCGACAGGACAATTGCTACAGCTCGTGTTGAACGATCCCTGGTTTACCTGGCTCCACCCGTTGTCGCAGCTGGTGATTCGCGTGGATGAGTTACTGGATGAGGGCGAGGAGCTTGAAACGGTCGAGGTGGAACACTTCCTGGCGGATGTACGCGCCCTGATTCGGCCCTCCGAAGAAGGCGATGGATTCGAGCGCAGCTACTATGAGGCGTTGCAACGTGAGCCGGATGTCATTTTCGCTCACGTGGAAGTGAAGAAACTCGTCACGAAAGCCGCAGCCTGAAGATACCCTCAACGCACCAGGCGGTCGGTGGTCTTTCCGCCGACCGCCTGTTCCGTTCTTCACGGGTGATTCTCCCGTGTTATTAGTTCGCCTGCGCGTTCTCCTTCTCCTTGCTATGGCCATGCTTCCCCGTCTTCTTCGCGTGGCCCTTGGCTTTTCCCTTGCCCTGATTTCCCTTCGCAGCTTTGCCGGATTTCTTTTCCTCTCCTGCGCTTGGCGCCTGAGCCGGAGCTTGTGCCGGCGCCGGCGTTCTCATTTCCTGACTGGGAGCCGGCATCTGGCCCGGCGCCTGTTCGGGAGCGGGAGCCTGCGCGAAAACCGTGGCACACATGGCAAAAACTGCGGCAGCGGTCAGTGTGGGAATCGACTTCGTCATCCTGTCCTCCTCGTGATTTTCCCAGTGACGGGGGCCAATCCCCCGCGATGGGCGCCACACTTTAGAGCAAACCTGGTGCCAATTCCACCGTAATGTCCAATCCCACGTTCCGAGGCCACTTCCGCGACAAATACCATTTTCCGGGTGTATCTCCTGCGCAGCAAGATGGCTACACCGGTGGCCAATTTTGCCTCAGCGATCTCTCCTGCTTGACGCAATGGAGCTATTAATCCTGGCTCACGTCCGGCGTGTCATCGTAATATTTTTCTCGAAAGATCGGACAGAGTCCCTTGGCCTGAATGAGGCCGGTGACTCCCGCGATCATTCCGCTATTGCCGCACAAATAGACGGCTAATCGCTTTACGTCCTGTATTTCTCGCTCAATGAGCATCGTCACTCGTCCGGCAGGTCCCGTCCATCCTGGCTCGGGACGTGACAGCGTGATGATATGGGAGCTTCCGGGCCACTCACGATTCAGCCGTGACAGTTCATCTTCATAATAAAGGTCCCGCTGGCTGCGAAGCCCCCAAAACAGCGTGGTGCGACTCGGCTGCGGACGTTCCGCATTGGCAAGCAGCATGGATCGAATCGGCGCAATGCCGGTGCCTGTGGCGACAAACAACAAATCCCGCGTGGGGTCCTCCCGCAGGTAAAAATTCCCCGCCGGCCCGATGAAGTTGGTCCGATCTCCTTCCCGCAGGCCGAAGAGATAGCCGGATCCAGGCCCGTGTGGAACCAAGTTGAACAGCACCGAAATCGTGCGGGAAACGCTTGGCGAGGAGGCGATCGAATAGGGTCTGGTGACCCTTCGGCCCGTTCTGGCATCCGGGACATCGAACGAAATGAACTGACCGGCTTTGAAGCGGATCTCGGGCGGGTCGACCAACTCCAAGTCGATGTGCCGGACGTCGTGCGTGAGCTGTCGCACCGCCGCAACGTTCGCCGTAAAACGCTGAATGGACGCCACAGTAACAGGATTCTCCTCAATGAGAGATCATCTTACCAAGAGCGGGGATGGGGAACGACCGAGATGTTACCAACGGCGGGCGGAGGCCAGCAGCGTGCCGACCTCTTCGGGTGCAAGCGGTTTCGCGAAGTAGTACCCCTGGCCGTACTCGCAACCCAGTGACCGTAAAATGGCGAGATGCTCGGCGGTCTCGACCCCTTCGGCGATCACCTGCCGCCCCATTTGATGAGCCAGCGCAATGATGGTTTTCACGATCGCGAGTGCATCGTCCTCAGAGCCAAGACGGCGGACGAACGACTGATCGATCTTGAGGAACCGGATGGCCAATTGCTGGAGATGGCTCAATGACGAATAGCCGGTTCCGAAATCGTCCAGACACGTGTCGACCTGTTGGGCTTTCAACTCGGCAAGCACCTTGCTGACGGCGTCGGGGTTTTTCATCATTTCCGACTCCGTGATTTCTATCTTGAGGCTCGAGGCATCGAGCCCGGTCCGCTCGATGACCTGCGTGATGACTTGCGTCAGATGCGTTTGTGCGAAGTGATCCATGGAAAAATTGACGCTGACGCTCAACGGGCGGATCCGGGGGAATTGCTCCTGCCAGCACTTGAGTTGCCGACACGCCTCCCCGAGGCTCCATTGGCCGATGTTCTTCATCAAGCCAAGCTCCATGGCGATCGTCAGAAACGCATCCGGCGTGGTCAGCCCGTGCTCGGGATGCTGCCATCGCAGCAGCGATTCGAAGCCGGCGATCCGTCCCTCCGTCAAGTCCACAATCGGCTGATAGGCCAGGCGGAACTCCTGACGGTCCAACGCCTGGCGAAGATCCCCTTCGATCTTGAGACGGGCCATCGCCTGCTGATGCATCGCCTTGTCGAAGATCACGAAGCCGGCACGACCGGCCGCTTTGGCTTGCAGCATCGCCGCCGTGGCATCACGCAGCAGATGTTCTCCATTCTCGTATCCGGCATGACTGCAGGCGATGCCGATACAAGGCGTCAGAAACACCTCTCCCTGCTCGAGGACAAAAGCGGCGGCAAATTCTTGTTGGAGACGGTCCGCCACGCGGGTCGCATTGCTCGCGGCCTTCAAATTGTCGATGAGCAGCGTGAAGGCGTCTCCTTCCATCCGAGCCACGGTATCCGCGGACCGGACCCGACGCAGGATGCGCTGACTCACCTCGATCAGGAGGCGGTCGGCCGATGAGGGGCCGAGTCCGCTGTGGACTATCTTAAAACCGTCCAGGTTCACGTGCAGAAGGGCGAAGAGATGACCCGGCTGGCGGCGGCTTTGCAGAAACACGCGCTCCAACCGGTCCATAAACAAGGCCCGATTCGGCAATCCAGTCAATGAGTCATGGAACGTTTCGAGAAACAGCCGTTGTTCAGCCCGACGTTTTTCCTCGAGAAGCCGTTTGCGGTCCAACGCCTGCATGACGGCATGCCCCAGTCGCCCGAGCCGGTCCTTCAGGAGATAATCGGCGGCCCCGGCTTTCATACATTCCACCGCCATATCCTCGCCGATGCAGCCGGAGACGATAATGAACGGCAGATCCAATCCACGCTCGTTCATCAGCTGGAGCGCGTCCTGAGCGGTAAACTGAGGCATGGAGTAATCGGACAGAATGAAATCCGGGGGCTGGTCGAGCTCCCGCAGGTAGGCGTCCCTCGTGTCGACGCGGCGAACGGCGGGGTCGAACCCCGACTCCCGGAGCGCTTCGATCATCAGCTCCGCATCGGCCTGCGAATCTTCCAGCAATAATAGATTGAGACTGGTCGGCATCAACGTCCCGCGCTCGAGCAGTGTCTCCCTCATCTCACCAGAGGCCGCACGGGGCGACCTCGACCCTATAACATCTGTGCAGTATAGGGTGAGACCCGCCCAGGGCCAACGAAATGTGATGAAGCGGGAGCCCTTAAGCAACAACCCTTGTAGGACTCAAACGGATACCAGCCTTGGCAGGATTCCGAATTACACTTAGGAGATTGTAGGACCTGACGTGCGGCTAGACGATCTGCTCGCTCGACCAAGAAAAGACACGAAGCGCCGGCTTCTCCCAACCGGAATGCTTGGCGGCCTCTTCGTACCAGGCTTTCACAGATTGTGTCACCTGGGCCA
>DASVBB010000023.1:0-2493 GCA_036376045.1 Nitrospira sp. | reverse complement strand
CAGCCGGCTAATGTTTGAACCGGTCAGGCGAGCGGCGGTTTCCACGCTGGATGCCGACATGAGCGCAACCTAGCGGAGGGCAGGGACCCTGTCAATTGGAGCTCAGGCCCGTGTAAGGCCAGATGGCTCGGTTGTCTCGCATGGATGGATTTCGGTATAACGATACTTGTGCGGGTACATCTTTCAGCCGTTTGGGGGCTCGCCAAACTCCTCTGGGCCTGCGTCGGGCTCTTGTTGTTGTCGCTGACGGGGTGCGGGCTCTTCAGCAGCCGTGACGGTCTCCAGACCGGCTATTACCTTCCCCTGACGGTCCAGCTCCGTCAGGCCTCCACCGTCGCCGCGGCTCAAGCGACCTATCAGGACGCCTGCGGCCAAAACCAGGTCCTGACCTTCGGTCCGCAGCTCGCAGAAGCCATCACGCGCAAATCCGGCCGTGTCTTCGAAAAGGTGGTGACCGGAGCAGGCTCTGCTGCTGTGCCTGTGGACGGGTACGAGGACGTGTCGGTCGGCTTCACGAATGTGGATCTGTTCGTGCCGAGCAAAACAACGAGGAGTTATCCCGCCACCCTCATCATCGGACTCGACTTTGCCTACACGACACCCGACGGCACTGTGCTCCTCAGCAAGAAACTCAAAGGCGCGGGGAGCGGCGATGTCGATGTGCATGAACGCTCGTGCGAGATCAAAGGTCTCGATAAGCTGGTGAAGGAGGCGATCGGGTTTGTCACTGACGGCCTGGCCGAACAATTGGCCATGTCCGTAAAAATCCGCCAGGCAGCCGGCGCTGGTCGCGCCGGAGCCTCCGCCGCAGGGACGACACCGCCGCCTTCCCCGCTGGCACAGACTCCCGTGACACAGTCCGATCCCGTGGCTCCAACACAGGCTGCCCCCGTGGTTCCAATCCCTGTGCCCGTTCCAGTACCTGCTCCGGCGGCCGCGGGACCCGCGGTGTCCGAGGAACAGCCATCGGCGCTGGTCTTTCGGGCGATCATTCGCGATGAAAATCGCAACCAACTCCTGCACCAGGGAGAGCGCGTGTCGGTCGAAATCGAGGTCAAGAACGAAGGACCTGGCACTGCCGTGGGCGTGGAGATTCTGGTGAGCGGCACCGGGGCGCTGGCCGACCTGTTTCCCGGGGTGCTGCCGGTCGGCGACATACCAGCGGAGGAGGTCAAACGTCTTTCAGTCGACGGAAAAGTCGGGGCAGTCACTGAAGAATCGCAAGCCGAGCTGATGTTGGCCTTGCGCGCACAGTCACCCGCCGTGCAGTTGCCATCGGTGAAGAAATTTCTCATGGCGGTCAAACCGGCCAACGCGCCCGACGCGGTGGCGGTGCCGGTTGACGTGGATGAGCTGCCCAAGGCGTCCGGAAAGCTGAAGCAGCCGAAGGCCGTCGGTATTGCCATCGGCATCGGTCAGTTCCGCGAAAGCGGCCTCTCGCGCGTGAAATATGCACAGCAGGATGCCGACGTCGTCGCCAAGTATTGGACAGCCGTCGGAGGAGTGCCGTCGGATCGGATACGCCGACTGGTCGACAGCCGGGCGCTCAAAGGCGATTTCATCGAGGCGTTCGAGGAATGGCTGCCGCGACAGGTCGACGGCACGTCGGTCGTCTATGTGTTCATCGCCGGGCGCGGTCTCGTGGATCCGGCAACCGGGTCCGTGTCGGTGGTGCCATTTGACGGCACGACGACGTCTTCGGCCAGGCTGTATTCGCTCAGGCGATTGCAGGAGGCGCTGAACAGATTGCCTGCGCAGCGTGCGATCGTGATCATTGACCTCTCGCTCGAGCCTATGACTGCTCAGGAAGGCGCCGAGCAGGCTGCTCCGGCCTGGCCGCAGGAAGAGCAGGGCAAGGAGCGGATCATGTGGATGGTCGGCAATCGCGACCTTCAAGACTCCCATTCTTTCGATCTGGGCCAGCACGGGCTGTTTACCTATCAGTTGCTCAAGGGGCTGGGCGGTCCTGCAGACATCGACAAGGACGGGACCATTCTCGCGGGTGAATTGTGCATGTATGCCAGAGGACAGGTCGGGAAAATGGCTCGTGAGCAGTTCGGCAATGCCCAGGAACCGCTGTGCGTCCCGGCGCCAGGACAGGGGGCCATGGTCAGGCTTCAGCCGGTTGCGAAACTCAAATGAACGTTGGAGGAAGGTGAAGCTTTCCTCCGCTCTTTCCTCTTGTCGCCTTGGGAAAACCCGTGATACGGTAGGGCCTCTTCCTTCTCACAAGCCGGCGTAGCTCAGTTGGTAGAGCAGCGGTTTCGTAAACCGCAGGTCGCCCGTTCAATCCGGGTCGCCGGCTCCAGTTTCTCAACAACTTACAAGATTCGGCTCAGAACAAGACGGCGATTGTGCTAAATTTGTGCTAAACGTCCGTCTTACCTCTAAAGCGTCCACTCCATCCCTCAAGCTTTCCGGATAATGATGAGCATAGCGCTGGGTCATAATTGGCGACTTATGTCCCAAGATCCGCTGGACCTTATAGAGATC
>DASVBB010000022.1:0-9925 GCA_036376045.1 Nitrospira sp. | reverse complement strand
AACTGCTGATAGGAATAGAGTTCAACGTCATGCTCGAGCTTAATGAACGAGGTGAGGCACAACTCCTCATAAATCGAAAGTTGTTCGCCATGCCAGAATGTTCTGATTGTGTTGTCTGTGGGCTTCACGACATCCGCTAATGGCTTTGCTTCACCGGAAAGGGTTGTGCTTTGCACTCGAAGGGAAGTGCTGCTAACGCATCGTTTCTAGGCACTACTTCTGGACAGAAGCAGAAGAACTGCTATGCTCGAGCGGTGTCGTATAGAAAGGAATTCCCTTGCTGGCGTCAGTCTGGCGAATCATGCTCGGCGTATGGTTGACCTCGGTTCTGATTGTCATCAGCCTGCCTTGGTCAAAGTTCGATGCGCGACCGCATTGGAGGAACGTGCAATGGATTCCGTTCGAACATTTTAGTCTCCACCCAACCATACTCACCGAGACGGTACTCAACATCCTCGCGTTTATCCCAGTGGGTTATCTGGCCGCTCGAAGTCTTGCGCAAAGTCATCAACGGCCAGTTCTCGGCGCATTGGCTCTGGGAGCCTGCAGCTCGGTGAGCATCGAGCTTTATCAACTGTTTTGCCAGGACCGGGTGCCTTCTACCTCTGATGTACTCATGAATGTCGGTGGGACGGCCATTGGGGTCTGGCTGGCCTTTGCCATCGACTGGACTCTTACCTTTTTCATGCTTCGCATCCGCCGGCTGTCCACCTGACTGCTTCGCCCTCGTTCATCACCATCTGAAATGGTGCTCTCGTCCAGATGCAGCTCCGCCCTCTCACTTACAGAGGCCTACTTTCTCTGAAGGGTGCTCGGCGTGAAACTTACGAAAGACTACGTGTTCCGCTGACTCTTGGCGCCGACGTGCAGATTGGCGTCTTGATCGTCGGAAATTTGTGCTGTGTTCGATTGTCAATACATCACAGGGTCAAATTACCCGCAAGAAAAACACAAAATTATGCGTGCTTTACTTATCGTAGGAATACGCAGTCGCCACGTTGAGTTTTGCGATTTTGCTTGGAGACGAAATATCGCTGGACGAATTTCTCGCTGATGATATAGTTCGCAGTGCGTCTTGAGTGGGAGGGGATATTCCTATGAATTATGTCCGCATCGGAAAGCGAACGCTCAATCTTGACAGCGTGAGTTATGCCGAGGTGCAGGTGTGGCAGGATGAAATGACTGTGAAAGTCTATTTTTCCGGTCTGGCGAACAACACTCCGCTCGTGTTCGGCGAGAACGATGCCAAGGAGCTGTGGAAATATCTGGAGTACGTTGCTGAGAAGCCCATCGCATAATCCTTCCGGCCCGCTTGCTTCAAACCCTCTTTCCTTTCGCGATTCTCAGAACGTTCGGATCCTGTACGCTTCTTGTTGACGTTCTCCGAGCTGTACCAGGCGGGCTTCCTTTCGGTAGTCCCGATAGTAACTCAACACTTTCTGCACATAGTGCCGGGTTTCCTTATACGGCGGAATCTGCTTATAGCGATCGACCTTCCTCTCGCCGGCATTGTAGGCTGCCAACGCCAGACGCGTGTTGCCATGGAAGCGGTCCAAGAGATAGCGCAGATGTCTGGCGCCTCCTGCCACGTTCTCATTGGTGTCATAGAGGTTTTGCACCCCGTGACGCATGGCCGTTTCCGGCACCAGTTGCATGAGGCCAACGGCTCCCGCCTTGGAGACCACGAGGGGATTGAACGAGGACTCCGCCTTCATGACCGCAAACAACAACGCCGGGTGCAGGTGATGTTGCTGGGCCGCTCGTCTCACGGCACCCTCCAATTCTGCGGCTGATGTTGCGTGTAACTGGGCGGTGGCCCCACGCTCGGCCGTGGAGCTGGTCGTCGCCGCACCAAGCCTGGAGTCGGTGAATCCCTGTTCGATTGAGATTTTGGCGAGCGTGGATGGGGTCGAGAGTGTGAAGGCCAGTCCTGCAAGGAGCATCAGTAACTGGCCAATCACCCGCTTGATTCCTATTTTGAATTGGTCCTGCATCATGATCCTTCCTTTCCCTCATACCGTCGTTTCTCTCTCCACTCTCCGCAGGTTCCATGCCTTTTTGAACGCAGGAAGAATGAGGCCTTTACCCAAGTAAACCGCCAACTTACATGATGTCTCACCTCCCAACTTTTGTAGGGCTGGTAGGGGGGGCACTTTCCCTATATTGTTCCATCTGAGCGCAATTTGCTGTCGGTATGAGGACACGAATACGCAGGTCTCGACAGGGTGAGTGAGGGGAGGGACGCCCAGCATGAAAATCCGCTATAGCGAGCGAGTTCTCACCGGATTTCCCGTCATTTTTGCCAGCGAATCCTTCGTGGGAGAAGGCACGGTGGACAACGTGTCGGTGCCGGGTTGCAGCATTGTGAGCGATAAGATCGTCAAGCCGGGCACCTATCTAGAGATGAAAGTCCTGATGCCTGACAACGCCCCCTCGCTCTGCGTTGAGCTGGCAAAGATCCGTTGGCGTAAAGGTCGTCGTTTCGGTGTGGAATTCATCAAAATGCCGGGCGTCGATCAGGTCCGTCTTGGACGGTTGATCAAGCGTCACCGTGCAGCCAGATCCTCTGCTCGACTCCAGCACCCCCGAATGCTACACTTTCAGTAGTTGGGCCTTTCCGGAGTGCTGTCATCATGAATCGCCTTGTGCTTCTGGTCTTTTGCCTGTTTGCCAGCGGCTGCGCCGAGCCGTGGGCGATGTTTCACACCCAAACCGGCGACCAGATTGTCATCAGCCGCCGTTCCTATACCTATGACGGGTGTCTTGCCACGATGCAGGAGGAGGCCAATCGACTTGGGGTCACCTTCCGCTACGTGCATGTTCGTGGCACGACGTTTGGCCGGTCCCTGCTCTGGCCCTTCGAGCCTGGCTACGCCTGTGAGGCGGCGATCGGACCGGAAGGCCATCCCTACGGAATCTACTACAATGTGCCGCCCCGCACTCCTCACGGCTGACCTCAGCTCGTCCTCGCCTCACCGTTCTTTTAACTAATTGTAAAAATTTATCCGTCGCGGGTTGAATTGATTGACAATGGAACCGCGATCGCAGTATTACATTTTCAACAACTCCGCCGCCCTCATGAAACACCTGCTTGTGCATTCCCTCACCGACCGCCAACCCTGCAATGACGCTTGAAAGGAGCCGGCCTGCGTGGAGCCAGGCAGACCTGTTGGTGTCATCGGCATTCGATCAAGAGAATCGACCGGCATCACTATTCATCGGCCTCATCGTTCATAAGGAGCCACCATGGAAGATCTCGTCATTGAGGAAGAAGGCGCTTCATCCGCTCTGAAGATCACGTTGGGTGACTTTCTCGTCTTCATCAATTGGATGAACCAGACGGAAAAGTCGCTTGAGCGCGGCGAGGCGCTGCCCACAACTCCGGAGCTAGACTCGGGGAAAGTGAAGGGCTGGATTCAGCTCGTCCAGCGTCTCGAAGAGCGGTTCCGCCGGAGCGAAGAAAAAAAGATCGCGTTGGAAGCGAACGTCATCGCTCAGGAAGCGCAGCTGGGACAGTTACTGACGCACCTGCATGCCAACATTGCCTCGCTCTATGAGAATCTCGGCCAGTCAAAGAAGGCCGAAGAGGTTCGTCGTCGAGCCGAAGCCTTGCACGCAAGTTAGGTTCGGACCAACGGTTCGAGCCTAAATTCGACCCAGCCGCCTGCCTCTCAGAGGCAAGTCGTGGAGTAGGCTGAGCACGCCGCAAACCAAGCGGCCGTGGTAGTATTGTCACGCTCTGACTGATTCCCACATTTTGCTTCCCGCCCGATACGCCTTGGCTATAATCAATTACGTAACGGTTCATCCTCGCTGAGGGGTCTTCTGCCTTGGCAAGGCAATGACTTTGTTTGGATTCTTCCTATGATCACCGTACTGCTGATCGAAGACAACGACGTTGATGCGCGGCTGACCCAGGACTTGCTGGCTGAATGGAGCGTGGAGGAATTTAAAGTCACCCACGCGAGAACCCTCTCCGACGGACTGGCACACATCGACAAGGGTCGGTTTGACGCAATCCTCCTGGATCTTTCCCTTCCCGATGCGTTCGGATTGCCGACGGTCCGGCAGGTTCATGCCACCAACCCATCGATCCCCGTGGTCGTGCTCAGCGGTGTCAGCGATCAGTCGCTCGCCCTTCAGGCCGTGCAACAAGGCGCACAGGACTATCTGGTCAAAGGCCAGGGCCATCCGGAACTGCTTGCCCGCTCCGTGCGTTACGCCATAGAGAGGAAACGTTCGGAAGAGCGCCTGACCTACCTCGCTCAGTACGATCAGCTGACCGGCCTGGTCAACCGTACGCTGTTTCGCGACCGTTTGATCCAAGCCATGGCGAGAAGCAAGCGGCTTCAGCAACCGTTGGGACTGATGCTGCTAGATCTGGACCGGTTTAAAGCGGTCAACGACACCCTGGGACACGACGTCGGGGACGAGCTGTTAAAGTCAGTCGCTGAACGGCTGAAGACCTGTGTGCGCGAGGTCGACACCGTCGCGCGAATGGGCGGAGACGAGTTCACGACTATTCTCGAAGGTGTTTCCTCCGAACAAAGCATCGTCGTCGTGGCGAAGCGAATCACTGAATCCATCTCGTCTGTCTTTCATCTGAAGGGACACGACGTCTCGGTGGGAGTCAGCATCGGCATCACCGTGTATCCGCATGACGATCACAGCATCGACGAGCTGCTCAAGCATGCCGATTCCGCCATGTATCGTGCGAAGCAGCAGGGCGGCAGCGGCTTTGCTTTCCACGAAGCGTCCGGCTACAACCACGCGGCGACCTACTCTGCCTCCTAAGCCCTCCGGCCTCGGCTCCTTTGGTGCCGCGAGTCCTTACCTTCCGATTTCCGACAGCGGAGCTTCGGTGATATGCATGGAGCCCCGCGGGTTCGGCGCCAGGACGTTCGTTTGCGCGAGCACGTCCCGAGCCGGTGAGGGATGGGTTTCCGGAGTCATCACGATCCCCCAGTGCCTGTTGTCAGTACAGATGTTATCCACCAACAGCGCTTCGGCATGATGGAACAGCAGCATCCCGCTGAGCCAATTGTCCGAGCACCGATTCCGGACCAATTCGGGATGGCTTCCGGGATCGCGCACGGCGATGCCAAAGTGATGGTTGTCTCTGCAGACGTTGTCTGCCACCCGCGGCTGAGCCCCGGCAAAGACGAAGATGCCTGATTCGCGGTTATTGCACACCTCATTGTCGAGGAATGCGGCCCGGCATTCGGGTCCATACATCACCACGCCTGAGAGGATCCCCTCTGCGGCGCGGCACTGAGTGACGGTGCAGGAAGAATCGAGAATGTTGATTGCGGAATGTTGATCGCTGCCGATATAGCGAAACGTCAGTCCGGCGATCCGTCCGCTCGGGACACGCTGAAGATACAGAGGCCCGCCGCGCCGGGAGAAAATCTGGACCGCGTCACGGCCTGCCCCGATCAGGAGCACGGGGCGATCGGCCATAAAGACCTTATCCTCATAGACGCCGGCTCTGACGTACACCTGATCGAATTCGCCGGCCTCTTTCAATGCCGCACTCGGTCGGGGATACCGTGCGGGATCTTGCCAGTCCACGATCAATGTCTTACCACCGAGAGGATTCGGCGGAGGCTCTTGCGGCGGCGTTTCAGAT
Source organism: Nitrospira sp. (assembly GCA_036376045.1). Taxonomy (GTDB): domain Bacteria; phylum Nitrospirota; class Nitrospiria; order Nitrospirales; family Nitrospiraceae; genus Nitrospira_C. The sequence continues at coordinate 4,296 of DASVBB010000022.1, read as the reverse complement.
CCGGGACTCATCGGCGGCTCCTGTGTATCACGAGCGGAACCCGGTCAGTCAGTCGTCAGGAACAGGTTATTTCGGCTTGTCAAGCCAATGCCTGACCGCCGGCCGTACAATTCTGATCTCACCACTCAAGGACGCTTCCCGATCCTGCCGTAAAATGCCCATAATTCTGCCGGTTTTGCCACCCGATGACCGGGCGACTGTGGCATGTGGCTTGCGAACTCCCCTGTGCGACACAACCGTTCGCGGGCAACGGAGGCGGACCGATGAACACTTGGCACCTTGTTCCCACCGCACTCTTCTCCATAATGCTGACGACGGGCGGACCCTCGAGTGTATGGGCCACCTCGGCGCAGGTTCAGGACACGTCTCGTCATCTGTATGACCGCGTCATGGAAGAATTCAAGCATCGAGATTATGAAGCGGCACTGGCGGGATTCCGCCTCTTCCTGGAACTCCACGGCCAAACGTCTCTTGCTGCGAACGCGCAATACTGGGTCGGCGAGTGCCAATTCCGCATGGGGCGGTACAAAGATGCCCTGAAGGCCTTCTACAACGTTGTGTCCTATTATCCGCTCAGCCCGAAACTGGCAGCGTCGACGCTGAAGATCGGGCAGACATACACAAAGCTCAAAGATCAAGAAAAGGCCCGCATGATGTTTGAACGGGTCGTCGATCAATACCCGGACACCCCGGAGGCCGAGGTGGCCCGTAAAGCATTGGAGGTGGAGGCTGAAAAGCCTGAGCCTTCAGCACCTCCTACCGAGTGAGCACGCCAGCGTTCCGAGTTCATACCGGATCGCTCATACCCAGCAGACGCTCGAGTTCCTGGACGGTGTAGGTCGGGTGGATGCTCAGCGTCGTCACCCGGATACCCGCCGTATGGAGAATGCGCTGCACCTCGCGCCCCGGCACTACGCCCGCCGGGTCGATCACAGGGTCGCTGGCTTCGAGTTGCACGACTTGCTCCACCACACGCGAACCGGGATGCACCAGCAGCACATCCGCACGTTTGAGTGCAAGGTGCCGCAACACCTCTATCCGGGACTCGCCATCCGCGTCGACCGTCAGAAAGCTCAAGAGCGGAACCTGAGTGAACACCAAATACCTGTCCTCAACGGCCAGGCGGATCAGATTGTAGAGAAGCAATTCCTTTTCGCCGAGCAGAGGATGCGGGCGGAGCACCACTCCCAGAGGGAGCACGAACGGTCCCGATCGGGCACCTCGTTGTGAGCGGCTGGAAAAGATCCGCCACAACAAAAACGCCGGCACGGTTGCCACGAGCAGCAGAAACCACGGGTCGAAAACGTTGCCACTCATGTACGAAAATGCCTGGCCCAGCGAGGGCCCGCCGGCACGATCGCACCCAGCAGGACGGAATGCGTCGCTCCGGTCACGGCGGGAATATTCCCCCACTGGCCCGTCAGAGTTTGATACGCCAGGAGAGCGAACGCGACGGCTTCGAACGCCTTGCTCTCCCACCCCAACGCGTCGAAAGTTGCCACTGGAATGGGGGCAAACACCGTGCTCAAATTCTCCATGACCGCACGATTCCGCACACCGCCGCCGCCGACGACGACTTCATCGATTCGACCCTTGATCCACCGGCGTGCAGTGCCAACCGCCTTGGCCGTCCACATACTGCAGGTCGCCAAGAGATCCTCCATCGATAATCCCTGCTGTTTTTGAATGACGAGCAGTTCGTCAATGAGCGCAGGGCCGAATTCTTCGCGGCCCGTAGATTTCGGAGGGCGGCGGGAAAGAAACGGGTGTGCGAGAAGTTTTCCCAAGAGGCGTGGGTCGACCTGTCCTTTCAGGGCCGATTTGCCGTCGCGATCCATGACCTGGCGCCCATTTGTAGCTCGATTAACAATACTATCCATCACCATGTTTGCCGGCCCTGTGTCGAACGCCAGGACGCCGTCCCAGTTGCCGCCGCGAGGCACGTACGTCACGTTGCTGATCCCGCCTAAGTTCACGATCAATCGGGCACGGCGGGGATGCTTCAAGAGAAGGGCATGAGCGGCAGGGGCCAGCGGGGCACCCTGTCCTCCAGCGGCCATGTCGCGAGGACGAAAGTTGGCAATGGTGGTGATGCCGGTGCGTTCGGCGATAACGGCGGGCTCCGCGATCTGAAGCGTGGACCGCACCGCCCCCACTCCCGCCGCGTGAATGCCATGGGGCAGGTGATGCACCGTCTGACCGTGCGAGCCGATCGCCGTGATGTCGGCCGGACGCAGCTTCGCATGCCGAATGACGTTGAGCGCCGCATCGGCAAACCATTCCCCGAGCAACGCGTTCAGATGACAAATGTCTGCGACCGTCCCGGAGATGGACGCAGTGAGAATCCGTTGTTGAAGCGATCGAGGATACGCGAGGGTCTGGGCCGCGAGTGCTTTCGCCTTGAGCGTCTGCCCGCGACCCGACACCTCGACGAGCGCGGCGTCCACACCATCTCCGGACGTACCGGACATCAAACCGACAATTTTCATTTGCGTCCTTCTGGTGAAGAATCTTAGCCGTGGGACCGCTACGCTAATGGAACTTCAGCGTCCGGTCAAGCACCGTTGCCAGGCTCGGTGGCTCGGCTGCGGTGCCGTCGCGTTGACATCAAAGAAATCTCGATGGTACGGTCGCGGCCCATGCGATGGGCCCGATTCGTCATGCAGTCTTGCCTGATTCTCTGGACCGGCTGGCTTGCCGGCGATCTGTCATGGGCCGTCACATCGCAGGAGCCTGTCAACATCGTCGTCACGATCCCGGTCTTGAAAGATCTCACGGAGCAGGTGGGAGGGCCCTATGTCCGGGTGACGTCCCTGTTGAAAGGCTATGAGAATGAACACACCTATTCTCCCAAGCCGAGCGACCTGGTGGCGGTCAGAAACGCGCAGGTGCTGTTTGAGGTCGGGCTCGGGCTTGAAGTGTGGGTCGCCAATCTCGTCAAAAGCGCCGGGCGACCGTCTCTCATCGTGGTCACAACCTCGAAGGGGATTGCCCTCATCTCCGATGACCATGACGCGGATCCCGTCCACCAGGACACAGACCAGCATGCACGTGGCAACCCTCACGTCTGGATGGACCCCGAGAATGCCGTCACGATGATGCGCCATATCACCGAGACCCTCGTTCAGGCCGATCCCGGCCATGCGCAGGCCTTTCGTGACAACCAGGCGGCCTACCTCAAACGCCTCGACCAACTGCGCTCGGAGTTAAAGGAGCGGCTGCGCAAGGTCAACGACAAGCGATTCATCGCGCACCATCCCGCCTGGCCGTACTTCGCAAGACGATTCGGCTTTGAGATTGTCGGAGTCATTCAAACGCAATCGGCCAGCGAGCCGTCGGCCATGCAAATTCAACAATTGATTTCCACGATCAAGAAGCAACGGGTCAAGGCCGTAGTGTCCGAAATCCAGCTCAGCCAGAGACTGCCGGAACTGTTGGCGAGAGAAACGGGAGCTCATGTCGTCGTGCTGACCACCCTTCCCGGCGGGCTGCCGAAGACCGACACCTATCTCGACATGCTCCGTTATAATGTGCTCCAATTGGCCAACGCGTTGGAAGCCGCCTAGTCTGCACTCCCGTTCAGGCGTGCTTCGTGTGTGCCGAAAGGATGCCGTTTCACGTGTCCGCTTCCAGCCAACCGATCATTCGTTTTGATCACGCCTCGTTCGGGTTCCCCGGCGTGGTCGCACTCAAGGACCTCACGCTGACGATCGCTGCCGGAGAATTTGTGGGAGTGATTGGTCCGAATGGATCCGGCAAAACCACGCTTTGTAAGGCCGTGCTGGGGTTGATGGCCCCGGTCGAAGGGCATCTCCACATTTTTGATTGCGCCTGTGATGAACTGCGCTGTCACCACCGCGCGAAGATCGGCTATCTTCCGCAGAAGGGGGTGGTAGACCGCAATTTTCCGGTGACCGTGCTGGAAACCGTCATGATGGGCCGCTACGGGGCCATGGGATTGTTCAGACGTCCGGGGAAGTCCGATCGCTCGATTGCCATGGAGTCACTCGCCCACGTCGGAATGGAGCGGCATAGTGATACCGCTCTCGGTCATCTGTCAGGCGGACAGCAACAGCGGGTGTTCATTGCTAGAGCGCTGGCCCAGCAGCCACAAGTATTGCTGCTCGATGAGCCGACGACAGGATTGGACATCACGACCCAACACAACGTGATCGAATTGATCCAGCATCTTCACCAGGAACTAGGATTGACCGTACTGCTGGTGACCCACGACATCAACATGATCCGCACGCGCGTGGATCGCTTGGTCCTGCTCAAGACGCGGCTCTACGCCGC
>DASVBB010000010.1:0-26300 GCA_036376045.1 Nitrospira sp. | reverse complement strand
CTCATCGGTTGCGTGACGGAACCCTTGATCGATGCCGGCGAACGAATCACAGGATCTCCACTACATGATGTCGGCCCTTCGCCTCGCGGCAAAAGGCCGTAGAACCGCCAGTCCCAATCCCATGGTCGGGGCGATCGTGGTGAATGGCGGCCGAATCGTTGGACAGGGCTATCATCTTCGGCCCGGACTTCCGCATGCCGAAATGCTTGCGCTCAAGCGGGCGGGTGCTCGAGCCCGAGGAGGGACGCTGTACGTCACGCTCGAGCCTTGTTGCCACCTCAAGAAGCGGACCGCGCCATGCGTACCGGCGATTGTCCGCTCTGGCATTAGGCGTGTAGTTATTGCCCAGCGCGATCCAAATCGCCTTGTCAACGGTCGGGGCGCGGCGGCGCTCCGGCGAGCTCGTTTGTCTGTGACGCTTGGCGTGGCGCGGCAGGAGGCTGAGGCGTTGAACCAGGCGTATCGCCATTGGATGAGAACGAAACGTCCCTATGCCATTCTGAAGGCGGGGATGACGCTGGATGGTCAGATCGCGACGGCGTCGGGAGAAGCAAGGTGGATCACGAGCAAGCCTTCCCGGCGCGAGGGTCATCGGCTTCGTGCAGAGGTCGATGCGGTGGTCGTTGGTGTCGGTACGGTGCTCTCGGATGACCCGTCGTTGACAGCACGCGTTGGCGCGCACCTGACTCGGTTGGCGACGAACCAACCTCTGAGGGTGATCGTCGATACCCGCCTGCGCACGCCGCTTAGCGCCAAGATTCTCCGCCGAGTGGATGGTGCGAGAACTGTGATCGCGACGACCAGGGCCGCGCCGACTGCACGGCGACTCGCGCTTCAACGACGAGCGGTGGAAGTACTCACGCTCCCTCTCCGTCGTGGCCGGGTCTCCTTGCCGGCGTTACTGCGCGAGCTCGGAAAGCGGGGCGTGACGTCCCTGTTGGTAGAAGGGGGCGGGGAACTCAACGCGGCGATGCTCAAAGCCAAACTTGTGCAACACGTGCGCCTGTACGTCGCGCCGTCCCTCCTGGGCGGCATCGATGCGAAGGGAATGATCGGCGGCAAAAGCCCAGGACGTCTGGCGGCGGCACTGAGACTGAAGCATGTTCGTACTCGATCGCTCGGAGGCGACATTGTCGTGGAAGGTGACCTGTGATGGGCTGGCTGATCACGCTGATCCTCTTTACCTCTTCCTGGTGGAATGTCGGACCGGGGTTGGCCGACACGGGAGCTGTCCCAGCCAACCTGCCCGCACTTGTCTTTCAATATCTTGATACGGCGGATAGCGAAGAGGCCGAACGGCTATTGCAGAACATTCAGCACCGTCCGGACGCGTCGATCGAGCGCGTCATTCGAATTATCGAAACCGAGCGCAGCTATGACAGCCAGCCGATCGGAACCCTGCCCGATGAACGCATTCGGATCCAGGGCCAGTCCTATGCGCTCGCAGTCTCGGTGCCCCTCACGTATCAGCCGTCGAAGGGCTATGGGCTGATCGTCTGCCTACACGGCGCGGGATTTTCCGGCGAGGTCTACCTGGAACGCTGGCAAGCGCGACTCGGCGAGGACTATATATTGGCGTGTCCGACCTACCCGGCAGGAGCGTGGTTCACTCGGCGTGGCGAAGATCTGGTACTTGCCACCATCCGCTACGTGAGGCAACGCTACCATGTCGATCCGGACCGCATCTTTCTCACCGGCATGTCGAACGGCGGTATCGGTGCCTGGCTGATCGGCATGCATCATGCGCCTCTTTTTGCCGGTCTTGCGCCTATGGCGAGCGGCCTCGACAACGTGCTCATGCCGTTCTTGGCCAATCTCCGGAATACTCCCGTGTACATCATTCATGGTGCCAAGGATCAGGTCATGCCGGTGGAACTCAGCCGGTCGATTGCACAAGAGTTGACGGCATTGGGGTACCCTCACGTCTATCGTGAGCATCAAGGCGAGCATCCGGTGGCGGGAGGACACTATTTTCCGAGGGAAGAATTACCTGCCTTGATGACATGGCTCAACGCGCAGCGGCGCAATCCGTTGCCGACCCGGTTGACTCTCGTAAGGGAAGCCAGCCGCTTCCAGTCCTTCGGCTGGGTGCGACTGGATGTCACCGATCCCATTGCAGCCTTCTCCGACGACTTGGTCGACAAGCGGGACGAGCAGATTTTGCGGCGTGAATATGCCAGACTCGAGGCGACCATTGTGTCAACGAACCGGATCGAAGTGACCACGGAACGGATTCAACGCTACAGTCTCTTTTTGAACGATCGGCTGATCGATCCGGCCAAACCGGTCACGATCGTGACGAATGGCCGGCTCTCCTTTGAAGGCAAGGTGACTGCCTCATTGGAGACGCTGCTGCGCCAGGCGAGGATTCGACAGGATCCTCGACAGTTGTTCCCTATCCATGTCGCCGTCGCAGTTCCCCCATCGGTCTCATGAACGTGAAGCTCCGGCTGGTGAAGAGGGTCCAGTCGAGTCTCGTCGGTGCGGTCCTGGCTCTGGCGAGCTCTGGATGCCTTGCCCAGGCCGAAGCAGATACCTGCACCATCTCGTCTGAACACGCCGGCATTGCGTTTGCGGTTCAGCACGTTGCGGAAGACTGGGCTTGCCGTCTGAAAGTTGTCATCGACCATTACACAACCGCCAACAGTGTGGGGCCTTTGAAGACCGCCATGGATGAGACGGTGTATCTCCACCTCCTGGATCATCCACCAGTGGCGGCCGCCCTCATCAACCGTCTTGATCTGGCCGAGTATAAGGCGGAGACGCGTGGACCTGGACAGTGGTGGGGGAGTGACGGTGAGGGCACAGAGGGGATCGTCCATCTTGTCTATCATGATCGCAACACACGGATTTATTACCTCGAGGGCACGCATCGCAGCCGGTTGCTTCCAAATCTGAGCGGCAAAGCGGTGGTATTCCTCCGTATGGGTGCCGTCCAGGAGCCGGGCGGTTTCGGAGGCATGCAGAGCTCCATGGTGGCCTATACCATGCTGGACAACCGTTTTCTGTCCGGCCTGGCCAGCCTGCTCCGCCCGCTCGTCGGAGCCACGGTGACCCGCAAGCTTGCGAAGGGTGTCGAGGTGGTGAACCGATTAGGGGTCGAAATGCGGCAACGGCCGGAGCGCGTGCTGTTCGAGGCGACGGACCCTCCCTCTTTGGACGATGAGGAGGTGGCCTTCCTGAAGGCCGCGTTGGGCGCCGGCGCGCACGCACCTGTGACCGGTCGCTCAGGGCGCGCGACACCATGACCACCGCACGCAGCTTTACCGTCCTCTGCACAATCGGCGTGTTTTGTTTCATCAGCTACAACATGGTCCGAATGCCGGTCCTGGCCCTCTTTGCCGAATCCTTGGGCGCGAGCCCCGAACGGATCGGGCTCATCGTATCGGTCTCGACGCTGACGGGCGTCTTTCTCAAGCTCCCTTCCGGCGCGCTGTCGGATATCTACGGCCGCCGCATGCTCCTTCGGATCGGCGTCATCGCCTTCGGTGTACCGCCGTTTTTCTATCCGTTCATTTCCGATCTGAATGTGCTGACGGGGCTGCGCCTCTTTCACGGACTGGCGACGGCCATCTTCGCGCCCAGCGCGCTTGCCACCGTGGCGGAGTTGTATCGCGAGCGGCGAGGTGCGGCGTTGGGCACGTACACGGCGTGCACGCAATCAGGAGCCTTACTGGGCCCGTTCATCGGAGGCTATCTCGCGTTTGCCGCCGGCTTCTCCTCGGCATTCATCACCGCGGGATTGTTCGGCTGCGTCGCCATCGTGCTGTTCTACAGCCTGCATCTTTCCCCGCCACCACCGCGACTCCACGACAAGGGCATGGCCGCGCTCGGAGCCGAAATGTGGACAGGCTTCAGTATCGTCGCCAGCAACCGCAAGGTGTTGATCACCAGCTTGATGGACGCGGCGAAGATGATTGCGAACGGCGCCTTGATGGCCTTCCTGCCGCTCTACGGCGTTTCGGTCGGCCTCAATGCTGGGGAGGTGGGCCTCTTGTTCACGGTCCAATCGCTGACCTCGTTTTTTTCGAAGCCGATTATGGGGCGCGTGTCCGACCGGGTCGGGCGCCAGCCCCTGATTATGCTGGGGCTGTTGGTGTGCGCGGCCACCTTCGTCTGTATTCCGCACGTGAACTCGTTTGTCCTGCTGCTGGTGCTATCCGCGGGATTTGGGTTTGGCGAAGCGGTCGTCACATCGTCTTCGTCGGCGTTCGTCGCCGATAGTTCGGAATTCAAGACCTTGGGGGCCGGAATGGGCATGCAGGGAACCATCGGAGACATCGGACATGCGAGTGGACCGCTCCTTGCCGGGGTGCTGATCGCGAATATGAGTTACGCGGGCGCCTTCGGCATCATCGCCGGATTTCAAGTGGCCGCAGCCGGCTTCTTTTGGTTCACCATGAGGAAGGCGGCTCCCGATGCTATAATGGGCCGCCATGCATGAGATGGCGACTGCGAACATCGTGATCGGCGTGCTGGCGTCCCTCGGCGTTGTGGTCTTGATCATCGTCTTCGTCTATGTCCTCCGTAAGATGTTTCAGAGGAAGGACTGATGTTTTCCGGAATCGTCGAAGAAATGGGCGCCGTTGCCTCGATGGAGCAGACGTTGGGGGGGACTCGCCTGACCATACTGGCATCGACGGTATTGGGCGATCTCAAAGTGGGAGACAGCATTAGTGTCAACGGCGCATGCCTGACAGTGGTGAGGAAGGTCGAACAGTCGTTCGTGGTGGAGGTCTCGCCAGAAACCTTGTCGGTCACGACGCTCGGCAATCTGACGGGAGGAGCACCGGTCAATCTAGAGCGGGCGATGAAGCTCAATGAACGGATCGGGGGGCACCTGGTTGCCGGTCACGTCGACGGGGTAGGTCGCATCAGAGGTCGGCATCAGGAAGGCAATGCGATCGTGTTCGTCATCGAAGCGCCTTCTGAGGTGTTGCGGTACTGCGTTCATAAAGGCTCGGTCACCGTCGACGGCATTAGTCTGACGATCAATGAGGTGACCGATCATTCCTTCAGCATCGCCGTCATTCCCCACACGGCGGCTGTCACGACTCTGGGTCTGAAACAGGTCGATGATCAGGTCAATCTGGAGTCCGACCTTATCGGCAAGTTTGTCGAGCGGCTGCTCCAACAGAGAAGTCAGCTGCCCAAGCCGACGCCGGTCATCGACAAGGACTACCTGAAAAAACACGGGCTCATGTAGCGGGAGCCGCCGGAGCTTCGTGGCAAGAGGACACTCGTCAGGGCTGGTTGCGCGCCGAGGATCGGTACGCGAAGTACAGAGCCAGGCCGGCGAGCACGGCAATCCCGACTCCCAGTCCCATCTGCACGCTGAAACTGATGCGCCCGACGTAGATTTTGTACAGTTGTAGGGCGACGATCGGGAGAGTGACGGCCATGGCCAGCGCAACCATATGCCGTCTGAGATAAATCGGCTCGCCAGGTTTTCTCATCTGCATTGACCCGCTGAACGTCGACGTCTTCGGTCACTTCAGCAGAAACGGCTTGGAGTCTTCCCCTGATGCCGTAGTGACCGTGAGGATCGCCAGTCCCTTTCGTCCGCCCTTGGGCACCGTGGCGGTGATCGTCGTGTCATCCTTTATCTTGAAGGATGCCGCGTTGCCCGGCCCGAACGACACGCCGCGCAAACAGTCGGCCGAACCGAACTTGGTGCCCGTTATCGTGACTTTGTCTCCTGCCTTGCCCTCGTCCGGCGTCAGCTTGTTGATTTTTGGCGCTTCACCGAAACAGGCTTTGGCTTTCGCCGCTTTCTCGGCGGTGTGAAATGTCGGCTTGTCCGATTTCGATTTCTGGGCCTTGGCTTCAGGCGACGCTTTAGCTTTCTTCTCCGGCTTGGCCGTGTCGGCGGCGAAAACGTTGTACGGATGACCGACTGCGAGCATGAGGCCGACGATTCCGATGCCGATCACCGTCGCAAGACCTGTGCGCTTCACCATGCCTGCCTCCTTCGCAGCGCAGTCCACGCTGCGTCAAATGTGAACTGCCCCTATTCTTCGATCGTCGAAATGTCTCCGGGATCCTGCCCGAGTTCTTTGGCTTTGAGCACCCGACGCATGATCTTGCCCGACCGCGTCTTGGGCAGCGAGGTCACGATGTCGATTTCCGAGGGGACCGCGATTTTCCCCAGTTCGTGCTGAACCTGATCTTTGATTGACTGAATCAGGGCAGGGCTGGAGGCATGTCCCTGCTTGAGGATGATGAACGCCTTGATGGTTTCGCCCACGGTCTTATGCGGCTTGCCGATGACGGCGGCTTCGGCCACAGCCTGATGGCTGACGAGTGCGCTCTCGACTTCGGCCGTCCCAAGCCGATTGCCTGCAACCTTGATCACGTCGTCCGCACGGCCCAAGAACCACATGTACCCATCGGCATCTTTATGGCACACGTCGCCTGCCGTGTAGCAGTTTGGAATCGTGGTCCAGTAGGCCTTGTAGCGGTCAGGGTCCTTATAGATGGTGCGCATCATGGACGGCCATGGCTTCTTGATCACTGCGAAACCGCCTTGGTTCGCCGGCAGGGGATTGCCCTGTCGGTCGACCACATCGGCTTCGATGCCCAAGAACGGCCTCGTAGCGGATCCAGGTTTCAACGGGACGCTGGGCAGCGGCGTAATGAGAATCGAGCCGGTTTCCGTCTGCCACCAGGTATCCATAATGGGTTTGTCGCCGCCCGCGGCGCGATGAAACCATTCCCAGGCCTCCGGATTGATCGGCTCACCGACGCTGCCGAGAATGCGCAGGCTCGAGAGATCGTACTTCTTCGGCCATTCCTCGCCATGGCGCATCAGGAGGCGGATCGCCGTCGGTGTTGTGTAGAAGATCGAGACACCGTAGCGTTCGATCAAATCCCACCAGCGGCCTGGGTTCGGATAGTCCGGCTTGCCTTCCGCGGTGAGGACCGTCGCGCCGTTGAGCAGCGGACCATAGACAATATAGCTGTGGCCGGTGACCCAACCGGGGTCGGCGACGCAGAAATACACGTCGTCGTCTTTGAGATCGAACACGTACTTGGTCGTCGTGTAGGTGCCGACCATGTAGCCGCCGTGTACGTGCACCACGCCTTTGGGTTTCCCGGTGGTGCCAGACGTGTACAAAATGTAGAGCGGGGTTTCTGAATCGAGTGGTTCCGCTTCACAGACCGATTTTTCCTTTTTGACCCACTCTGTCCAGTCAATTTCTTTCGGCGTCACCGGATGGGGACTGGACTCCTGCCGCCGAACGACCACGACGTGTTCCACGGTCGGACACTGCTTCAGCGCCTCGTCGACGATTGGTTTCAGGTTGATGACCTTGCTGCGGTCAAAACCGACATCAGCCGTGATGACCAATCTGGACTCGGCATCGTTGATGCGACTGGCCAAGGCCGGCGCACTGAAACCGGAATAGACGACGCTGTGGATCACGCCAATTCGGGCGCAGGCCAGCATGGCGATGACCTGCTCGGGAATTTTCGGCAGATAAATGGTGACGCGATCGCCTTTGGAGAGTCCGAGCTTTTTCAGCGCGTTCGCGCAGCGATTGACCTGACGGTACAGCTCTGCATAGGTGAAGACCCGCTCCTGATCGTGTTCTCCGACCCAAATCAGCGCCGCTTTGTTCTTGCGCCAGGACGCCACGTGCCGGTCGAGACAATTGTAGGCGATGTTGCAGGTGGCCCCGACGAACCATTTCGCCCACGGGTAATCCCATTCCAGAACCGTTGTCCAGGGAGCAAACCAATGAAGCTCCTTCGCCATCCCGCTCCAAAACGCTTCGGGGTCGGCGATTGACTTCTTGTATTCAGCTTCGTAGTCCTTGATATAGGCGGCGGCCAATGTTCGCGCTGTAGGCCGGTATAGACGGCTTTCTTTCAGGAGGGTTTCAATATTCTCTGTCATATTGGGCTCCAAGTTTGTGTCGCCGTGGCGCCGGAGTGCCTGCCGGTATTATCGTCAAGCAGGCAACAGCGGCGCAACCATACAACGGGACGGCCGCCGATGCAATTCCTTGAGGCCCGTGGTTGACAGCTGTTCTGGCCCAGAGTAGGCTGATTCGACAGAGTGTTTACGCGATCGTTGACCATGAAGCTCCCGTCCCTATTCTCACCTCTGCCATTTCGATCACGCCTTCTGACGCTTCTCCTCAGCATTACGTTGGGGTTTACGCCAGCCCAGGCCCAGCTTGGGAAACCGGAAGGGCTCTACTACAAATCCTGGGGCGTAGTCATCGGCATCGAAAACTATCTGCTCGCGCCGAAAATTCCAGGCGCCGTCGAGGATGCCAAACTCGTCGCTCAAGTTCTGCGCAAGTTGGGATTCGAGGAAGTCGTAGAATTGTATGATAAAGACGCCAGCTCCCGGCGCCTTCAACAAACGCTCGTCGATTTTCTGCCTCGCAAAGTCGGCCGTCAGGATCGCCTGGTGGTGTATTTTGTCGGTCACGCCGGAATCGCGCAAAGCGCCTCGGGGAAAGACCTTGGCTACCTTGTGCCGTGGGATGCACAGCCGGGGAACGTATCGAAAGCTGTGACCTTCGAGCAGCTTAAAGAGTTCAGTCATCGGAGTGCGTCCAAACACACCCTGTTCTTGTTCGACACGGCGGTTCGGGGCTGGGAGGTCAGCGCAGCTCAATCGCTGTCGCTGGAAGGTCGAAGCGCGCCGGAAGAGGATACGGAAAAGCGCGCCGTTCAAGTATTGACGGCGGCCGACAAAGGGGAGTCCGCAGCGCGAACGCAGGACCGGAGCCTATTCGTGCAAGCATTGGTCAAAGCCATCTCGGGCGATGCCGACTTCGACAAGAACGGCTGGTTGATGGCCTCAGAGCTGGGACGATACGTGAAGGAGCAGGTATCGGATCAAACCAAAAACGCGCAGCACCCGGTGTTCGCGCAGCTCGAAGGCGACGGGGATACGATCATCGTCGAGGGGCGGAAAGCCGCCTTCCGCCTGGGCGGGGAGCCGCAGTCACCCGCTGAACGTCAGGCGGCCGCCCGAATGCAGTATGAGCAGGCGTTTGCGCTGTTGCAAAATGGAAAATCGCAGGACGAAGCATTGGAGCGGTTGAATAAGGCGCTGCAGTACGATCCGACATTCGGCGATGCCTATGTCCTCAAAAGTTATGTGCGGCTTGAGGTCGTGCCGGATCTCGAAGATGCGCTCGCAGCAGGGAGGTTGGCAGTCCAATATGCGCCGAACAATCCGGATTCGCACTACACGCTCGGATTGATTTATGAAAAGCGGGGGCAGTATGCCGAGGCCGAAAAGGCGATGCGGGCGGCCTTGGCGGCCAATCCAGGGTACGTGGACGTGTATTTCACACTCGGCGCGATGTATGCCGACGAAATAAAAGATCAGAAGAAAGCGGTCGAAGCCTTCGAGCGGTACCTTGAACTCGGGGGCACCCATAACCGTGCCAGAGAAGTCGTAGCCCAGTCGCGTGCCGCCCAAACGCCGAACCCACCGGCTGCGCCTTAATCCTTTCCCCCTCCTTTCAAATATCCCAGCCCGATTTTCAGTGCACGCCTCGTGATTTCCGCCCAACGAACTTGTGGATATTCCGCGAGCACTGCTGCGGCTTTCGGATCCTGCACATCAAGATTAAGAATCTTAATGATCCCGTCGTCGATCTGCACGTCAGCCACGGAGTCTCCTCCTCTCTCATATGGGTGAACACGCTCGTCGGAGCGCCGTTTGCGTTGACTGGATGAGGGGTGCATGTTAGCATGATTTCGCTCAATTTCTCGACCATTTGGGGCAAGTCTGGTATGTATCCATGATCACTTTCAAGGAGGAAGTCGCATGAATCAGCCACGAGGGAATTTCTCTAAGGTGACCTGTGGTGGGATGGCCCTCATTCTGTTGCTGGCGCTGGCCGCATGCGGTGGCCCTCCGAAATGGGTCAAGCAAGGTTCTGGCGCATACAATGACAAAGATACCAAAGCCTTTTACGGCGTCGGCTCGGTGACCGGCGTCAGGAATGAACCGCTCGCGTGGGATACTGCGGAGAACCGTGCCCGAGCGGAGATCGCCAAAACCTTCGAAACCTATACCGGCTACCTCATGCGGGATTACGCCGCCTCCACGACCGCCGGTGACTTCACCCGCAATACCGAAGAACAAAACGTCGAGCGCGCGATCAAGACGGTGACCACCACGACACTCAGCGGCGTCCGGCCGATTGAACGGTATAAAGACGACAAGACCGGGACGTACTACGTACTGACGAAGTTAAACCTCGAAGAAATGAAGAACAATATGGAACAGGCCAAGGAGTTGAACGCCCAGGTGCGGGATTACGTGCGCAAGAATGCGGACAAGCTCTTCGATCGGCTCGAAAAAGAAGAAGACAAGCGCGCCAACCGGTAACCGCTGATCTGACGCATGAAGGAGCCGGTCATGAACCTTCGGATGACATACGGCCGAGTCGCCGCGCTGGCCGTGCTGCTGGCCGGACTCGCAGGGTGCGGTGCGGAAACCAGGGTGACCCGTGTGGATGCGGGTGTCGTGACCGATCTGAGCGGCCGCTGGAACGACACCGACTCGAGGATGGTTGCCGAGTCCATGGTCAAGGAAGCGCTGGAATATCCTTGGTTGAACAATTTCAGTGACTCGAAGCGCCGCCAACCCGTCGTGGTGGTTGGCACGGTGATGAACAACAGTCACGAGCATATCAACGTCCAAACCTTCGTCACGGACCTGGAGCGTGAGCTCACGAACTCCCAAAAAGTGACGTTCGTCGCGGGCAAGACCGAGCGCGATGAAGTGCGGACCGAACGCAAGGAACAGGCGATGTATGCCCGAGAAGATACGCAGAAGGCTCCAGGCAAGGAGATCGGCGCCGACTATATGATGAAGGGCACGATCGCGACGATTTTGGATGAGGCAGATGGCGTTAAGGCCATGTTCTATCAGGTGGACCTTCAAATGGTCGACCTCGAGAGCAACGCCAAAGTGTGGTTCGGCCAGAAGAAGATCAAGAAAGTTATCGAAAAGAAACGGACCATTTTCTAAGCTCCACCAACTTCCGGTGAAGCCTCTTGCTCCACGCCCCACTGCTCATGCTCCGGCACGGTGGGGCGTTTGTGTTTCTACGCGCGGTCTCGCCGCGACCCTGCTCATTCTGACATTCGCCGGTTGCGGATCTTCTGGCGCACACTATCTGCTCGTCGATAAGAGCCTCCTCGCCAATGATTACCGGCAGGCGGATACCATCATCCAGAAGGCCGAGGCAGATGTGTATGGGCCCAAAAGTCGCGTGCTGTATGGAATGGATCGCGGCATGACCCTGCAGCTGGCAGGCGAGTATGAACAGAGCAACGAAGTGCTGGAGAAGGCGGAAGATGAAGTGGAACGCCTGTATACCAGAAGCATCCGCACGGAATCCTTCGCCTTCATGACCAGTGACAACAGCCTGCCCTTTGAAGGCGAGCCGTATGAGCAGGTCATGATCAACGTCCTCAAAGCCTTGAACTACGCATCTATGAATCAGTGGCAGGATGCTCTGGTGGAAGCGCGACGCATTGATCATCGCCTAAACGTTTTGGCAGATCGCACGAAGGACACGGCCGCATATCGCGACGACGGGTTCGCGCGATATCTAAGCGGCATCATCTACGAGAGCACCGGTGACCTGAACAACGCCTTCATTGCCTACCGCAAAGCCTATGAAGCCTTCGATGCCTCGCGCGCGTGGTCGCAGACCGGGGTGCCGTCGCAGCTGCGAGCCGATCTCCTGCGGACGGCCGATGCGCTCCACCTGATCCAGGAATTTACCGAATATCAGCATCTATTTCCGGACACGGTGTGGAAAAGCAGCGAGGAGCAGCAACACCTCGCTCAAGTGCTTGTGATCAGCTATAATGGGCGCGCGCCGCGCAAGGAGGATCAGTTTTTTGACCTGCCGATCAGTAAGGACGCGCTTGCACTGGTGCTCGTCAATCGGGGACTCACGTCAGGGAACAGTCAGCAACATCGCGCTGCCGACAGTGTGCTGTATGGCCTGAACGGACGGGTGGTGCGTGTGGCTCTGCCGAAAATAGTCCCGCAAAAGACGCAGGTGCCTGTCGACACGATACGCCTGACCCCGGCAGAGGGCACGCCGGTCATTGTACGGACCGAGTTGGCGCAGAACTTTACGGCCTTGGCGAGCAAGGCGTTGTCCGAGCGGATCGCCGGCATCGCGGTCAAGGCAGTCGCGCGGGCGGCGTTTAAATATACGATGGCGGAGGGTGCGAGCAGAGGCGCTCAACACGCTGTCGGTGGAGATGCCGGTCCGTTGGTGGGACTTGCGGTCGGGCTGTTGGCCAAAGGATTCGCGGTGGCCTCCGAAGAAGCCGACAAGCGCAGTTGGCGTACATTGCCGGACGAGATCCATCTGGCCCGCACGTGGGTGACCCCTGGTGTGTATCGGCTGGGTTCAGCGGCCGACGGGACGGCGGCTACAACGAAGCTCCTGACGGTTCGCGCCGGGGAAACGGCGATTCTCATTCAGCGGGTGGTGCAATGATCCTTCGGAAGCTCATGCGGTTCGGCCGGACGCCCGTGATCCTCGGCTCAATCCTTCTGTTCGGATGTGCAGGGGGTCCGTCGAAGCCAGCCTGGATCGACGGAGTCAGCCCCGATTATCCTTCAGGACAATATCTCACGGGCGTTGGGCAGGGCGACAACCGCGCCGTAGCGGACGATCGCGCCTATGCCGCCCTTGCGCGCGTTTTCAAGGCCGAGGTATCCGCACAATCCAAGGATTGGGAGTCCTACGTGGTCGTGGAGCAGCGGGGTACGAGCCACGATGAACGACGACTCGCACTCGATCAACTGACACGGGTGTCCACCGACAAGGTCCTGGAAAACGCCAAGATTGTCGACCGCTGGTACGATGCGAAACGAAATCTCTATTATGCGTTGGGAGGCATGCACCGTGCGCAGGCGGAATCAGCCTTGATGGAACGCCTGACTGATCTGGATCACTCCGTCCAATCCGACGTCGAAGAGGCTCATCAGACGTCGGACAAGCTGGCGAAGGTGCGGGCACTCAGACGGGCCAGCCGCAATCTGGTGTTACGCGAAACGTATAATGCGGACCTTCGGGTCATCCGTGCGAGCGGGCAGGGGACGGCAGCCGCGTATCGCGTCCAGGATCTGATCCGCGAACTGGAGGACTATCTGTCGGCAAATCTGGTGCTCGTCGTCAATGTCACCGGGGACCATGTCGAACCGGTGGAGCGGGCCCTGACCGAAGGGTTGGTCAAAGAAGGCTTGCATGTCGCGACAATGTCCTCCGGTCTCGACGCCGCTGCGTCGGCGTCCCATGCAAATCCTGAATTGCTGGTCCGTGGAATGGTCCGGGTCTGGCCGATCGATGTGCGCGATCCCCAATTCACCTATGTACGATGGTGCAGTGATTTCGAAGTCGTCGATCTGGCCGGACAGCAGATCGTGGGCGCTATTTCCAAAGGCGGAAAAGAAGGACACTTGTCCGAACGTGAGGCGACCGCAAAAGTGATTAGGGTGATGCAGCAAGACCTGTCGTCGGATGTTGCCAAGGCGATAGCGGCGCATGTCTATGGGGAATCGGAACTGCCAACCGAAGCGGTCCGTCCGGCAGGATGCCCGCGGGAGAGTGCAAAAGGGAAACCGACGACGGCAACTCACTAACCATTCACGGAGGGGAGAGCACTGGCATGAGCAGACTGAAACAGGGGGGGCGCGCGCCGCGCAGTCGCGGCAGAGGATTGACGGCCACGCAGCAACGAGTACCGAGTCGGCTCGCGAAACGCCGGCTGAACGAACGGTTGAAGAACGACACGGCCGGATTCAACACAGGGAATCTGGCAGATAAAATGCGCCGTGAGGGGTATGAAGAGGTGCCGTTGGATGAGCTTCAAGATCGGCTCTCGAAGATGCCGGGGCCGTTGGCCGCGGTGATTCTGAAAGGGAGGATCTGATCGATGCCCTATTACTATTTCGACTCCACGGCGCTCGTCAAGCGCTATAGCATGGAACGCGGCACCAGGATCGTCAACAAATTGATGGTGAAGCGGGGCAAAGTCGCCATTCTCCCCACGTGGACAGTCACCGAGTTGTATTCCGCATTTTCGAATCGAGCGCAGCAGGGTGAATTGACCAGGGACGATTGCTACTCGGTCATCCACAAATTTGAACGGGAATCAGCGCAGGGACTGTTTCAGTTCATCGTGCCGACGATGGAGACATACCTCTCCACCAAAGAGTTAATGATGGAGTATCCCGGCCTGCGGACGCAGCAGGTGTTGCATCTGGCCCTGGCTCTGGAGTTGAAGCCGCTGCGCTTGACGGTGGTAAGCGCCGATCCGCAGTTGTTGGCCGCCAGTAAAGCTGCCGGCCTCCATATCATCAATCCCGAGGAGGATTAGTCGGAGGGCGAACGGCACAGAAGGCTCCGCAACGGACCTTCTACGGACATTGGTAGTCGGTGATCATTGCGGCTACCACGGTGACCCAATCGTCGGCCGCCTCACGCCAACGTCTCACTCGTTCTATCAATGCGGCCGGGGGAGCCTCTCCGCCGGACAAATCGGACATGGCATGTTGCATGCTGGCTTGTGCCAATGCCAGACTGCCGCAGACTCCGGAGGATGCGGGGAGCTGTCCGCCGGCTCGCCGGAACAGAGCCATGGCGCGATAGCCGTGCTCCTGTGAGCGAAATAGAGATTCGGCACCTTGATACAACCGTACGGAGACGCCGTCATCTCGGTGAACCAGACTGAGCCGTTTGGCCATCATCGCTGCCCTTCCCATGGCCATGGCGGCGCCTTCGGGATCGTCACTCGCGATAGCCTCTTCCGCCTTCACGCGAAGGCGCTCCAGTTCCGCTTCGTCGCCGATGGTTTGTGCGAAGGCGGGTCCGACGCACCACGAGATTGCCAGGAGCGTACAGCCCAGGAGGCATGCGGTCGGCGTGCGTACCACTCGTCGACGAGCGCTCTCACTCACATCGGTCCTACTGCAGGTATTCCCAGGTATCAATCTGCTTGATGCTCCAGTTGACGGCCTCCTTCAATTTCACCACCTTCGGGTCGGCGTCATCGCCACGCACGTGATGCAGCGATTTTTGCAAGGCATACAGGGGCTCGTAAGCCTTGCGGTCGGGCAATTTCCCTAACGCCCAGGCCACCTCCGTTTTCAACTCGACGTCGTCCGTCTTCAACATTTCGAGCAGGGGATCGACGATCGTGAAATCCCCGTGCAACGCTCCCAGCACACCCAGTGCTTTTGCGGCGGATGGCCGCAGTTCCGGTTTCCCGTTTTTCATCGTTTCGATCAAGACCGGAACACTCTCCTTCTGCCCAATGTTTCCCAGCGCCACTGCCGACGCCTTCGCCATTTCCATGTCGTCGCCCTTGAGGGCGGTGACCAGGCGGGGGACGGCTTTAGTTTCAAACAGGTAGCCGAAGAGTCCAATCAGTCGCACTTTCCTTGTCGATGGAGTGGCGGGGTCATCATATACTTTGAACAGGCGTTCTTCTTGGCCCCATTCGGCCGTAATCAGGGCAGGAAAGTCATAGTCCTCCAGCCGTTCCTTCAATTTGCTCATGGCATAGTCGGATGGATCGCCGGCGTGAGCGGCTTCAGCGGCCTGTCGCGCGTCCACAAAATCGGTTCTGACCTCCTTCCGCCATGCCATCCTCTTGCCATCTAAGATATAGGAGAGCTGGCAGGCGGGACCTTTCCAGAGGCGGGACGGAGAATCGGGCAGGTCCGCATCGCTGCCCATTTTAGTCGTGCCTTCCCAGATCTTGTGCTGCTCACACTTGACGTTGAACGTGACATCGTGCGGTTGAGCCGGATCGGTGACGACTGTATAACCAAATTCCTGTAGGCGCTTCGTGACCACCTCTCTGAAGGGACCCGGATCCGTCGATCCCTTGTCGGATAGGGCGATCACTTCCACCAGCACCTTATCGATTTTTTCAAGCTTCTGCTTTTCCTCAGGTGTCAGCGATTCCTGGCGAGCCCAACTTGGTGAGACGAGCAATACGAGGAGTAGGAGACTCGAGAGCGTCCACTGCTTCATGAATGCCTCCCATCATCGAGGGATGATACTGTCAGGGTAAATAATGAAAAATACTGAAAACAACGATTCATACTCTACCGAACCGCCGACGAGAGGGGCAAGTTCCACGTTGAAGCGTTTCGGAGGGCGACAGTATAATCGCCCGCATGCTGTCGGACTGTACGATAGGATTTATCGGCGCAGGAAACATGTCGGAAGCGCTGATCGCAGGCTTGCGGTATGCCGACCGAGTCCCAGCTTCCCGGCTTCTCGCGTCGGATATCAATGATTCCCGGCTCACCTCCCTTCAGCAGACGTATAAGATTGGGACCACGCGCAGCAATTGTGCGGTGGCACAAGAGGCGGATATCCTCGTCCTCGCGGTGGAACCGCAGATTCTCGACGGCGTGCTCGCCGAGATTGCCGGGGCTGTGAAGCCGGACGCACTGATCGTCTCCGTTGCGGCCGGCTACCCCATTGCACGAATTGCCCGGGGGCTGTCCGGTGTCGAGCGGATCGTCCGTTCCATGCCGAACACGGCGTCGCAGGTGAGGGAGGGCATCACGGCCTTGGCCTATGAAGAGCGCTTGTGCGCAGAGGACGTGGCTGTCAGCCGGGCATTGTTCGAATCGATCGGACAGGTCGTGAGAGTGGATGAGCGATGGCTCGATGCGGTGACGGGATTGAGTGGAAGCGGACCGGCCTATATCTACATCATGATCGAAGCGCTGGCGGATGGCGGAGTGAAGATGGGGCTTCCGCGAGAGACGGCGCAACTGCTGGCAGCGCAAACGGTGTCGGGGGCGGCGCGCCTTGCTCTCAGCGCACGGGAACATCCCGGTGCGCTCAAAGACCGCGTGGCCTCGCCCGGCGGTACGTCGATCGCCGGTCTGCATGAGTTGGAGCGGGGCGGTCTACGGGCGGCTCTGATCTCGGCGGTCGAGGCGGCCACACAGCGGTCACACGAGCTCGGAACGGGTGTCTAACAAGGAGAACGCATCGTGCAATATTGGGTGAAGATCGTGTTTGTGGACAATCAAGAGCTGATCGTGAAAGACGCGATCCGCCATACCATCAGTGACGATATGGAAGTGCTTGAGGTGGATTCGGCGAAGGAAGTGATCATTGTGCCGATGAAGCAGATCAAGTACCTGGCGTGTGACGCCACGGTCTTTGCCTCCAAAGGCTCTCCACAAAAAAGCTAACCCGCCGCCATCGGCCCGATGGTCAGCCGGCCAAGCCCATGCTTCCCATCCCGCTCGAAAAGCTGTGTTGGAGCAGCCTCAACACGGCGTCATTCCACCCGGCGGGTCCGATGCCGCGCGTACGCACCAGCCGAGGGAGAAGGACGTCCATGTCAAACGAGCCGTCAGGTTTCTGCACGAGGATGGGATGATCGACCACTGCCAGCAGGGGAACATCCTGGATGCTATCGCCGATGCCAACGCTTACGGCGGAGCGCGTCTGAAAACGCAACCGCTGTTCGCGTTGATAACAGCGCATGAGGAGTTCAGCGGCTTCACCCTTATCATTGTCGCCGGTGAGATGAAAGAGGCGTCCGACCTTCGTCCACCGCAGTCCGCGCATCACGATCTGCCTGCAGACTTCTTCCATTAACGGCTGAGGTCCTTCGAGCAGAAACGGCTCGTCATATTCGCGCATTCCGGCCAACTCTGCATCGGCATGTGAGAGGCCGGTGACCTCCATGATCTGCTCGACGGACAGATCGCCGAAGCCGTGAAGCGGCGTCTCCACGGCATCCTCGATTTGTTTGAGCACGTCGCGCAGCATGTGATAGGGCATCCCTAACTCGATCACGTCATACGACGGTTTCGTGCGTACCCGCTCGAGGGGAAATGTGAACACTCCATGAGGCACGAAGACGGCGGCGCCGTTTTCGACGATAAACGGGTCGCGATGCTGCAAGCGTCGTCGGAGCGGCTCGAGCTCGGCCCTGGTCCGGCTCGACACCAGGATGAGAGGAATATTGTGGGCCCGGAGTGCCTCCAGTGCCAGGGAGGCGGCCTCCCATGATGCACGGCCTGTATTCAAGAGCGTGCCGTCCAAGTCGGCGAATACCACGTACTGCGGCATACGAGGACCAGCAACCCCCTCCGTCACCGTGTCTGCCCTGAGGGCCTGTTCCATCCTCACCATCGGTACAGGTGTCCCATGTCCCTCTCGGTACCGTCGTCTGAGGAGCCGGTAGCCCTGAACCCGCCCGGCCAGACGCTCGAATCGACTGATGGCCCTAACGGATCGGGTGCCAGTGCATGCGGCGTGCCACTAAGTATTTTCTCCGAAACTGACCTGCTTCTTCACAAGTCTGGAACTGGCTAGCGGCAAGAAGTGACGGGAAAAGCCTTCACTCCCTACACCGGTGAGGAGCACCAGGCAGTGGTTAGGGGCGGTCGGTGGAGAGGCGTTTGGCCAGGCGATGGGCAAGCCGGATCATGCCGGGCGACCGGTCGGCCGGATCCAGCAGGACATTGAGGACATACATTTGGCCGGGATCGGCGAGGGCGGTCTTCAGCGTGTGTTCAAATTCCTGCTGGGTACGAATCACGGTTCCTGTTCCGCCGCCGATGAGATCACAGATCCGTTCGTAGTGCCAGTCATGGAGGTCGTTGAACGGCCCTTCGAGTATTTCACGCTCTGTCGAATATCCGCGATTGTTCAGCACGATGACAATGGGCGTCTGTCCGTAGCGTATCGCCGTCGAGAGTTCCGATCCTGTCATTTGAAACGCACCGTCGCCAACCAAAACTATAGGACGAAGCGTCGGATCAGCGAATGAGGCCCCGACCGAGGCGGGCACCGCGAAGCCCATCGAGGTGTAGTAGGCAGGGGAGAGGAATTCAAACCGCCGGTGTACACGCAGGTCTGCTGCTGCGAACAACGACTCACCCACGTCCGCAATGACCAGCGTCGACTTGTCCAATTGCTGATCCAAATGGCGAAAGAGCCCCCTGAGCGTCACCCGGTCGTCCGGTGCGGGAGGAGATCCATCAATGTTCAACGGAGGGGGCAGGGGTCGCGACGACTGGGTCGAAAGACCACGCGTACCGAGGGCCTGGACAAAGTCTTGAAACCGGATCGTGTCGTACCGATGATGTCGAATACTGACATGATCGGCCGTCGCGTGGATGGTGCGGCCCTCGGAACGCAAGGGCGAATTGGCATCCAGATCCTCAAGATCGGACAAAATTGAGCCCAGGATCAACAGGCAGTCTGAATCATTGATGAATTGCTGGACTTCATCGCGCGCAATGAGTCCGCCATAGACTCCGACATACAGAGGGTGGTCTTCACGAATGACGGATTTCCCGAGCAAGGTGGATGCGATCGGGATGTTCAGCCGCTCGACGAGCCGCGTCAGATCATCCTGCAGTCCAAAGCGGCCGATCTCGGCTCCAGCCAAGACCGCCGGTCGCTTGGCGGAAGCCAACATGGCGCGCACCTCGCCGATCGCTTCTTCGAGCGCGGCCGGGTCACTCGGGTCGTCGTTGAGACATAGCGGCTTCAGTGGATGGTGTAAGGGTGTATGCACCAGATCGCGCGGGATTTCGATGTAGATCGGACGCCGATACCGCAGTAACGCGGCAAATGCCCGGTCCATTTCACGTTCGGCCGTTGTTGGATCGTCCAGAGAGACGGAGGCGACCGTCATGTGTTCAAAGACCTCGCGTTGTGTGGAAAAGTCACGCACCATGTGGTGCATGTGGGGCATTCGAATGCGTTCCGAGAGTCCTGGGGAGCCGGTCAGCAGGACAACGGGAGAGCGTTCCGCATATGCACACGCGATGGCATTGACGCAGTTCAAGCCGCCCACGCAATACGTGACGCAGGCGGCGCCGATTCCGTTAATGCGGGCATAGGCATCGGCAGCGAACCCGGCGCAGTCTTCGCGGGTCGTACCAATATGTCGGATAGGGGAACGTTCGATGAGTTGATAGAGCGTGAGCACGTAATCGCCGGGAATACCGAAGATATGGCGCACGCCCAGCTGATGCAGCCGATCGATCACGGCAGACCCGATTGTCGCGTTGTTCTCCGTCGTCATGACCGGCCGTTTGATACAGTGACCTGGGTTGTCAGCCTCCGCGTCCAGGAAACCACAGCGGACGCAACCCGTCAAGCAGACCGCCCAGAGTCTGTCGAGCCGATCACGGGCTTGACCTTCGACGACCTCCATCGGATAACTACCGCATGACTACCGCTCAGGACACTTCGACAGGCATCGTCACGTTGGCTCGTCCCAAAGAACTCGCCGGCTCAGAGCATCCCTGGATCTATGCCGGCTTCATTCATGCGGTTCGCGGTCAGCCGGCCTCGGGCGACCTGGTCGATGTCGTGATGCCGAACGGACGATTTTACGGACGAGGGCTATACAATCCGGCCTCCAAGATCCGAATCCGCTTACTCACATTTCAAGAGGAACCGATCACACAGGCATTCTGGAACGAGCGGATTGCCCAGGCCGTGCGCCTCCGGGCACAGATCGTTTCCCAGACGACCGCCTATCGGCTGATCTACGGCGAAGCGGATCGGTTGCCTGGGTTGATCGTCGATCGGTACGGGGATCTGCTCGTGATGCAAACGCTTTCGAGCGGGATGGACCGGCGAAAAGAGATGCTGGCCGATCTGTTGTGCGAACACACCGGGGTGACCCGGATTTATCTTCGAAACGACGCCAAAAGCCGTCTCCTTGAGGGGTTGTCACCAGAAAACGGCTTCCTGCGAGGCGGCGGGGAGACCACCGTTCAGGTCAATGAAGGCGCCGCACGGTTTCTTGTCGATATTGCTCGAGGCCAAAAAACCGGATGGTTTTGCGATCAACGGGAAAATCGCCTGGCGGCGGCGCGATTGACCGGCAACAAACACGTGCTCGAAGTGTTCTGCCATACAGGCGCGTTCGGGATCCAGGCTGCGCTTGCAGGGGCAAGCCGTGTGGAGGGTGTGGATGTCAGCGAAGAGGCGCTGGCTCTTGCACGGGAGCACGCGCGTCTCAACGGTGTTCAGGAGCGGTGCTCGTACCGGACGGCGGACGCGTTCGATGAATTGCGCCGGGTGGCACAGACAGGCAGGCAATTCGATGTGGTGTTCCTCGACCCACCCGCGTTTGCCAGGAGCAAACAGGCGGTCCCGCGCGCCCTGGCCGGATACAAGGACATCAATCTTCTGGGCATCCGCTTGACCAAACCGGAGGGGATTGTTGTCACCAGTTCCTGTTCACACCACGTCTCTGAAGCGGAGCTTTGGAGCGCAATCGGACGGGCGGCGCGGGATGCCAGGCGTTCCGTGCGACTATTGGAGCTGCGTGGACAGGCGTCCGATCATCCAATACTCGCGACCATGCCTGAGACCCGCTATCTCAAGTGTTTCATCATGCAGGTGCTCTAGATGACAGGGCTCGACATCTAATCGCTGGGGGGTTCGAAATGCCCTGAGGGGCGATTCTGCCATGGGATGGAGGATTGTTTGGACTGTTTGACGAGGCTTTTCAGGCTCATTTCTGCGGCGCGCAGCAGTTTGGGTTCACCGCTCTGAATCAAGGCCGTCAGCATGACATAGAGCGAGCGGTCCATCCTCGACCCTGTGAGGATTCGTTCGGTAATGGGATCCGGACCGTCGGGTCTGTCGTCGGTGTCGTCGGATGGCTGGAACAGTTGCTCGAATGCATTGGGATGAGCAAAGAGCCAGGCCACCGGGATCTTTAGCGCGTTCGCCAACCGTTCTAACGTACCGGTTGACGGATCCAATGATTCGGTTTCGATTTCGTCGAGCGCCTGAAGGGAAATACCGGCCTCGGCGGCGAGATATTCTGGAGAAACCCCGCGCGAGAGGCGCCAGGCTTGGATCTGCGAGCCGATAGCCATGCGCGATGATATCCGAAGTTTGCTTTCCTTGGCAACGGCCTCTCCAGGGATTAGACGCTAAATTCATTCACCATTTCATATGGTTATGAGCAAATTCTCCCTGTGGAAGATGAGCAATCAAATCGGGTACAATAGCGGTCATTCATTCCTGGATGCGCTAAGGAGGCGGATCATGTTGGGGACAGATATTCGCGGGATCATGGCGGAAGAGGAGGAAGTACAGCGCCGGAGACAGGCCCTGAAGTCGCTCCTATCGATGCGGAACAAGCAGTTGCGCGAATCACTGGAGCAACGGATCAAGCGAGCGAAAACGAGCGGGGATTGGATGCAACTCTCCCGTGAAGAATGTGCGACTTTGCACAAGCAGGAGAAGGCCCACCTCAAATCTCAACTCGAGCAGTTGCAGCATGAGGATGATCGCACCCGTGGCAAGCTGACCCTTCTCAAGCGCGCCAAAGCGAGGGCGCAACGGATCAGAGCGGCGGAAGCGGCGTCCGGCCGCAAGCGTCGATAATCGCAGACGGCTCGATTGTCTCCGCTTTCCACCCCGTTGACGCGCGCACAGGCAGCGCGCATTCGAGAACTCCTGAGAGAGAAGCGGGCTCGAAACGCTGAAGGCGCCTTCGTCATCGAGGGCGCCAAGCCCGTATATGATGCGCTCCTCCACCGCCCAGCCATCGTGACGGCTGTGGTGGTTTCTGCCGGCCATGAGGATCGCGAATCCGGCCAGCAACATCGCCTTCGTGCCGCACGGAATATTTCCTCATTTCGGTGCTCAGATCGCACCTTCTCTACCTTCTCCACCCTCGACAGTCCACAGGGCATTCTTGCCGTCGTCAAACAACCCTATTGGAATGAGGAAATGGTCCTGGCGCAGCCCAGCCTCTTCGGGGTGTATGGTGAGCACCTACAAGATCCTGCGAACGTCGGCGCGATCATCCGGACGGCTGCGGCCTTGAATGTCGATGCCCTGTGGCTCACCCCGGAGTCGGCCGATGTCTACAATCCGAAAGTCGTGCGGGCCTCAGCGGGTGCTGTGCTATCCCTCCCGATCTTCGTGACGGAACATGTGGGGCGGTTGACGGCAAAAGGCATGGTGGTTTTTGCTGCCGAAGCCGGCAGTGGTGACGCGATTCACTTGGAGAGCATACGCACCGTTCCAAAACGTCTGGTTGTTGCCGTAGGGAACGAGAGTCGCGGGCTCTCCGCTCAGACCGTCAAGCAGGCCGCGTGCCGGTTTACCATTCCACTGAGCCGACATGTTGAATCACTCAATGTCGCAGCCAGCGTGGCGATCGCGCTTTACTATTTGCGTCGAGTCGAAGCCGAAGGCTAAACATCAATCACTTAAACGAAAAAGACAGAGCAAAAAGTAGCTTCTAGTTACAAGCAAATTCAAGCAGTTATGGAAGTGCCACTGGTGGCACCTTGGAAAACTGTCCTTTGATGTCTGGTCCTCCGCTGTCCGTCAGTAATCTGCTGAGAGGAAACATAGACACCGCACCAGCGTACACACTACTTCGGCGGTCAACAAGCCGCCTTTCGTTCCAACTCGAAAATGCAGACGTGTTTACTAAACTGAGGTTGATTACTTCGAGGATTGTTCAGCATAGGTCGACCGCCTTTCTGTTCACAAAGTCGGCGGTCGGGCTTCCGCTAAACGGTGAATGGCTGGACTAATTCCAATACGGAGGCGGCTACCTTAGAGGCGGAGTGGTCTAGCGCCCGTTGTGCGGTCTCTGACCACTCATGCGAATGGGCGAAATGCGTGGAAAGCACCCCTATTACGGAACCATCTGATTGAATTATAGGAGTGGATTGAACAGCACGATAGCCACTAGCTTGGGCAATAGAAAGGTACGGTGCATAAAAGCGGTCGACGCCTATGTCTGGGATCACAACTCTCAGACCAAAGCGATAGGCCCTCCCACATGCAGTCGGCTCATCCCAACGGACGAGACCGAATTGCCGCAAAAAGGGCTTGTCGAACCCGTGGTGTGCCACGATTTGTAGCCCATCGAGGTATGGATTGAAGAGTTGGACATTGCCCTTCGAGGCCCCATCCGCCGTGATCGCGGCGTTGAGGAGTCCTTGGACTTGGGCCGCAAAACTAGACCACCTATCAACATCCTTCTCTTTGACGTCGACTAATCTGTGCATCATGCTGGCACCTATCACGCCCTGCGCCAATCGCTTTGCTATGACGCAGTCAAGCTCGATTGGGTAGGAAGGGGGAGGCCCCGTAGCTTGGGGCCTCCTGCCGATGACTGCTCAGACGTTAATTTCAATCCGTCGAGGCTTTGCTTCCTCTCGTTTGGGGAAAGAGATCGTCAAGACGCCGTCCTTGAAGCTTGCGGAGGCTTGTT
Source organism: Nitrospira sp. (assembly GCA_036376045.1). Taxonomy (GTDB): domain Bacteria; phylum Nitrospirota; class Nitrospiria; order Nitrospirales; family Nitrospiraceae; genus Nitrospira_C. The sequence continues at coordinate 2,024 of DASVBB010000010.1, read as the reverse complement.
CTTGCTGTACGAAATTGGGCAGCCGGTACTGCATTGCAAACTGCCCGTGGGAGATTTCCCATTGATACACTTTTCGAGTTGCCTCATGTTCTGACTGGTGAGCACCGGTCACTGTCATGACCTGTTTCTCGACTTGGATGGACACGTCTTTCCTGTTCCAGCCAGGCAATGCCAACTGAACATGGAACCCCTTTTCGTCTTCCCAGACATTGCTTGCCGGTGTCCATGCAGACTCCCGACCCAAACCACGCAGCGCTTCATCCAATAGTTGATCGATTTTCCCATTGAACACCGTAGGTAGATAGCCGGTCATGACAGTCCTCCTCCCGCCTCATGAGAGGTAATTAAAAGGTTAAGCTGTTAAATGGAGTGGTGACCAACAAGAAGAATAGACCTGCTCAGGTTGTATACCTTCTTATGATCACTGCTTTTCTAGATAACTACTTCGTGCGCGAGGTCAAGGGGCCACTGACTGGTTCGTATCCTTGCCGTTCATAGTTCTCGATGCACCCTCGCTTGAGTAGCCTGGCCGAATGATCTGAGGCAGGGTCTTCAACAGATGTCTTTGCCGATATAATGCAAATGCGCCACCCCGCCCGATACTTTGCCTTCGATCTGCTCTCACTCTCTATCGGTTAGCCTGTCAGTTGGACCTAGAAGGCATCGTGGCCAAACGGGCAGGCAGCATCTATGCGGACAATCCCAACGTACGGAATTGGATCAAAATCAAGAATCCCGCATATAGTCAAAACGAAGGGCGTGGGGATTTGTTCAAGCAAGCCGGATAGTAAGTTCCCTAGTCTATCTCAGCTTCCCCTATTTTTATTCTTGTGGAATGAACAATATTGGTGCCATTGTATGTTTCATCTGGATGGATTTCCATGGCAAACGGGAAAAACATTCGCGTACTTATCGTTGACGACCACGCTATGTTTCGGCAAGTTGTGCGAAGCATACTAAAACCGTACCCCAATATCGAAGTGATCGGTGAAGCGAGTGATGGCGACGAAGCGATTGTGAGCGTGGGACAGCTTAAACCCGCCATCGTTCTGATGGACATTAATATGCAGAAAATGGACGGGGTCACGGCAGCTCGGTTAATCAAGGTCCAGTATCCCGAAGTAGCAATTCTTGGCCTCTCTGCCAAGGCGAAACATTACGATATATACGCCATGCAGAAAGCGGGGGCTTTTGAGGTCATTTCGAAGGAACAATCAGTTCAGGAATTGTATGCTGCGATCCAGAGAGCGGTAGCGGCTGTCCAGCCGGTGCTCATCATGGAAGAAACACCTGGCCTCGATCAGCCATCAAACCAGCCTGCAATTACTGATACAGAGTTGAAGAAAGAACCGAAGGTATAAGGGTCTGGCTCGCTGGTTGGCCTGCTCGGACTAGAACATGGGGAGAGTGTTTTGATCAGGGTGGCAGTTCATGTTAAGGCCCACGCGGTCAGGTCTTGCGGTCCCCGCTGCAAGCCCTTGCTGAGATTCGCGAGTCTCCTCTAAAGGCAATTCCAACGTCACTGTGCAGCCTTGGCCAGCTTCAGTCACAATTCTAAATCGCCCACCCATTTTCTCTACGCGTTCTTGAATGCTTCGCAGCCCAAAATGATGGCCTGGGGCTCGTAGCTTCTCCGGTAAAAAGGTAAATCCCGCTCCCTGATCTTTCACCGTGACCTGCACCATTTCGTCACCGTCATTCTCATCCACACCGTCGCAACGGGCACCTTGGCATGTTTGACGACATTCATGAGTAGTTCCCGAACGCTCTTATACAAGAGCACAATGTAGTTGCGGGGCAGCGTTCGAGATTCGGATTGCCTCATCCAGTAGTTGATCAAGGGCCTCCACTAGTGTGAAGGCTCGGTGGCGCTGCCTATCATGGGGGAAAGATGAGTTTTCCATAACGAGGAGGTGCATATGGGAATTTTCGGTTCGTCCAATCCTGTGTTCGACATGCTGAAACAGGACCATTCAAAGGTAAAAGGTCTATTCGAAGAGTTTGAAGGAGCGAAAGATTCGCGA
>DASVBB010000006.1:0-3567 GCA_036376045.1 Nitrospira sp. | reverse complement strand
GCCGTATTCACGCTCACCGTGATGTTGCCGTTGTTGGACGCCGAAGCAGGATTGACCGTCAACCAACCGACATTATCGTTGACGCTCCAACTGGTGTTCGACGTGACGGCGAGCATCTGATTGGCTGGGTTGGCCGCTCCTTGTGTTGCGGTGAACGTCAAGCTGCCGGGGCTGACGTTCAATGTCGTTGGTGCTGCGGCCAAGGTCAGCGTGACGTTGACCGTTCTGGTGAGACCGCCGCCGGTCACGTTAATGGTTCCGGTATTGGTGCCGACTGTCGCGCTGGCGACATCCACGCTGACGGTGACCGTGCCATTGTTCGAGCCGCTGGCCGGACTCACCGTGAGCCAGCCGACCGACTGAGATACACTCCAGGCGCCGTTCGAGGTAATCGACAACGATTGAGCCGCTGGATTACCTGCGCCTTGAGTCCCAGAGAAATTCAGGCTCGAAGCGCCAACCGTCAGGGTCGGTATCGGGGCATTAAGCGTGAGCGTCACGTTGACGGTGCGTGTGAGGCCCCCGCCGGTCACTGTGATGACTCCGGTGTTGGTGCCGACCGTTGCGGTAGCGATATCCACACTCACGGTGACCGTGCCGTTGTTCGAGCCGCTGGCCGGACTCACGGTGAGCCAGCTGACGGAGTCAGAGACGCTCCAGGCAACATTCGAGGTGATCGCCAAGGACTGAGCCGCCGGATTGCCGGCCCCCTGGGTAGCGGTAAAAGTCAAACTCGGCGAACCAACCGTCAGTGTGGGCGCGGGGGCGGCCACGGTGAACGACACAGGGATCGACTGCGGTGAATTGGTGGCGCCGGTTCCTGTGACGGTGATCGCAGTGTTGTACGTTCCGGGTGAAAGCCCGCTCACATTGGCTGTAACGGCCAGCGAACCAGGACCGCTTCCAGAGGCCGGAGAGACCGAGAGCCATGAAGCCGAGCTCGATGCGTTCCAATTGAGTGTGCCGGTGCCTGAGTTGCTGATATTGACCGTTTGTGCCGCGGGATTCGTACCGCCCTGATTGGCCGAAAACGCGAGGGTGGTTGGTGCGAGCCCGATGGTCGGGACTAAGGGTGCCGTGAGCGTCAGCGTCACCATGACGGTTTGCGGCGTGTTCGTCGCTCCCGTGGCTACTATGGTCACGGGCGTGGAATATGATCCTGACGACATTCCCGCCGTATTGACCACCAGAGAGACCGAGCCTGAACCCGTGCCGCTCAGAACGCTGGGTGTCAACCAGGGCGCATTTTCAGTGATCGACCAGTTCAGCGTCCCAGCGCCAGAATTGCTGATGGTCAGCGCTTGAGCGCTTGGATTGCTTCCGCCTTGTACGCCATTGAACGATAGGCTGCTTGCGCTCAGACCGATCGTCGGGGTAGGTGCCGCGGTGACAGACAGCGTGACGGGGATGGATTGCGGCGTGTTCGTGGCTCCCGAGGCTGCAATCACCACGCTTCCAGAATAGCTGCCGACGGAAAGTCCACTGATATTGGCGCCAACGGAAAATGATCCCGCGTTTGTCCCCGAAGCGGCGGTCCCGCCGTTGATGGTCAACCACGCCGTAGAGGAGGTGGCCGACCAACTGAGGGTTCCTGAACCGCTATTGGTGACCGTGACCGTTTGGCTAGACGGATTCGTGCCGCCTTGGATCGACGAGAATGACATGGATGCGGGATTGCGTCCGATGACTGGCGTCGATGGGGGCGAGGAGGTCATCGTCGTTGAGGAAGTCGATGTCGGTTCCATCAACTGGGTCAGGCCGGGCATGGCCGTAGACAGCTTGTTCATCCCGCGGCCGCCGCTAGAGTTTCCGCCTTTGTTGGAAGAGCCCGGGACTGCAACAGCGGAGACCGGTCCCGAGCCGGACGAGACAGACGTCGTCGGACTTGAAACTGCCCCCGCAAACGACAGGGATGTCGCAGGTGCGGTTGTCGTCGTGGACGTGGGTTTCGGAGTCACAGCGGTCGACGCTGTTGAACTCTGGGCTGTCGAATCCGTGCTCTGGGTCTGAGTCGTTGTGCTTGGTGCCGGAGCCGTAGGCGTAGGCGCGCTCAGCATCGTGGACTGGGTTCCTGACGCCGTCGTAGTGCCCGATTGCACAGAAGCGAGCGGTGCCGACTTCCTGATGAGTTTGTGCGGCTTGCGGACCGGGGCCAGGTCTTTCGAAGTTGAAAGACTATTTGTCGTGGTGTTATTCGAGAGCTGGGCTTTCTCCTGCCCCAGCGCCACCAACTGCTCGGCCACCGCTGAAACGGAAGGGAAACACGCCAGAGCCACTGCCAAGGCCGCGGGTGCAGTGAGTGCCTGCACATGTCCTGTCAAGCGTCGGCGTGATAGCAAATGCTGCATGACTGCTCCTCTGTGAGGATGACACCGGTTTCCGGGGAGCCAGCGGTGCAACGGAGCAAGTCCGGTGCCGTCTGACACCAATCTGCAGGAAGAGTCGGAAACTAACGTATCTCAAGGGGTAATCCTGACGAGGCTTCGCTTGATGACGAAAAGCGGCACCAGCAGGATTCGACTACGGCGAGAGACATGGGGTGGTATTCCTGAACAAGTAAAGTATAACTTTAATATTGAACGATTGCGACTAGAGAACCAAGGTCCACTGACTGTAGTGTTTTCCAGCGAGTTCGCCAGTTATCTTGCCGTGGCAAATATACTGCGACTTTGTTGACGTGAGCCGTACCTTCTGCCATTCTGTCGAAAATCCGAACGAGCGTGAGTGCGAGGGAGACGGGAAGATGAAAGAACGAAGAGTGGCCGTGGTGGGGCTTGGCTATGTCGGTCTCCCGATCGCAGTAGCATTCGGGAAGTATGCACAAACGATCGGCTTTGACATCAATCAGTCCAAGATCGACGAATTGCAGAAGGGATTCGATCGCACCGGGGAGGTTTCGACAGCGGATTTGACATCATCGCAGGTGCTGTACACCGCCGACCCTGCGGTTCTCAAGAACGCGGATTTCATTATTGTGGCGGTCCCCACGCCAATCAATGAAGCGCTGCAGCCTGATCTAAAGGCGCTTCGGGTTTCTTCCGAGCTCATTGGAAAGCATTTGTTACCCGGAACCATTGTTGTCTATGAATCCACTGTATATCCGGGGGTGACGGAAGAGGTGTGCCTTCCAATTCTCGAAAAAACATCCGGCCTGAAGGCCGGGACGGATTTCAAGGTGGGATACTCGCCGGAGCGCATCAATCCCGGGGATAAAGAGCACACGCTCGAAAAGATCGTCAAAGTGGTGTCGGCTCAGGATGAAGAATCCCTGGACATTGTCGCCGCGACTTACGGGAAGGTTGTGAAGGCCGGCGTCCATCGAGCGTCGAGCATCAAGGTTGCAGAAGCCGCGAAGGTGATCGAGAACACGCAGCGTGACCTTAATATTGCCCTGATGAATGAATTGGCGCTGATCTTCCACCGTCTCGGGATCGATACCAAAGGCGTGCTGGAAGCCGCCGGCACGAAGTGGAACTTCCTGAAGTTTTCTCCCGGATTAGTGGGCGGCCATTGTATCGGGGTCGACCCGTACTATTTGACGCACAAGGCGGAATCGGTTGGCTACCA
>DASVBB010000002.1:0-15387 GCA_036376045.1 Nitrospira sp. | reverse complement strand
CACCAAGATCGCCCCGTCCATCTGGGCCGCTCCCGTAATCATGTTCTTCACGTAATCGGCGTGGCCCGGACAATCGACGTGGGCATAGTGGCGCTTGTCGGTCTCGTACTCCACGTGGCTGATGGCGATCGTCATGATCTTCGTCGCATCCCGGCGCCCCTGGCTCTCGCTCGCCTTCGCCACTTCGTCGTAGCTGATGAACTTCGCCATCCCCTTGTCCGCGCTGATCTTCGTCAATGCCGCCGTCAACGTCGTCTTCCCGTGGTCCACGTGCCCGATCGTTCCGATATTCACGTGCGGCTTCTTGCGCTCATATTTCGCCTTCGCCATACCTCAGCTCCTTCTCAACTGTGTCGTCAGTCGTTAGTCCTCAGGTCCGCCATTATTCGCCGCGATTCTTGGCGATGATGGTCTCCGAGATCTGCTTCGGAACCTGCTCGTATCGATCGAATTCCATGCTGTACGTGGCCCGGCCTTGGGTGCGCGAGCGAAGATCCGTGGCATACCCGAACATTTCCATGAGTGGCACGGAGGCCTCGATGGCCTGCGCACCGGCCCGGACCTTCATGCCCTGCACCTTGCCGCGACGGCCGTTCAAGTTGCCGATAACGTCGCCCATGAACTCCTGCGGGACGAGTACTTCCACCTTCATGATCGGCTCGAGGAGCACGGCGTCGGCCTTCTTACAGGCGTCCGAAAATCCCATGGAGGCGGCAATTTTGAACGCCATTTCGTTAGAGTCGACTTCGTGATACGACCCATCGATAACCGTGACCTTGATATCGCGCAACGGGAAGCCGGCGATCACGCCGTTTTCCATACGCTCCTTGACGCCCTTTTCGATCGCCGGAATGTATTCCTTCGGAATGGCGCCTCCGACGACCTTGTTCACGAATTCCAATCCCTTGCCCGCCTCGGATGGCTCGACCGTCAGCACCACGTGTCCGTACTGACCGCGGCCACCGGTCTGTTTGATGTACTTCGATTCGGCTTCGGCCTTCCGGCGGATCGTCTCGCGGAACGCCACTTCCGGCTTTCCGACGTTGGCTTCGACCTTGAATTCCCGGAGCAGTCGATCGACGATGATTTCAAGGTGCAGTTCGCCCATGCCCGCGATAATGGTTTGCGCGGTTTCTTCATCGGTGCGCACACGAAACGACGGATCTTCCTGAGCCAGCTTCTGAAGCGCGAAACCCATCTTTTCCTGGTCTGGCTTCGTCTTGGGTTCGATCGCCATCGCAATGACCGGCTCCGGGAACTTCATCACTTCGAGCAACACCGGCTGCTTTTCGTCGGCCAGCGTATCGCCCGTCGTGGCCCCCTTTAAGCCTACGGCAGCGACGATGTCGCCCGCATGAGCGGCATCGATCTCTTCGCGCTTGTTCGCGTGCATTTTCAACAGACGTCCGATGCGATCTTTCGTTCCCTTGGTCACATTCAACACCGGCGTGCCCGTTTTCAGCATCCCGGAATACACGCGGAAATACGTCAGCTGACCCGCAAACGGATCGGACATGATCTTGAAGGCCAGCGCGGAGAATGGCTCGGTGTCGGCAGGCTTTCGTTCGAGTTCCTTGCCGGTATTCGGATCAATGCCTTTCACTGCAGGAATATCGACGGGAGACGGGAGGAATTCTACGACGCCATCCAATAGCTGCTGAACACCCTTGTTCTTGAAGGCCGACCCGCATAGAACCGGGATGACTTTCATCTTGATGGCGCCCGCCCGGATCACCCGGCGAACCTCTTCTTCCGTCAAGGACTGACCATTGAGATATTTCTCCATGACTTGGTCGTCGAACTCGGCAACCGCTTCCAACATTTTTTCACGATACTCTTTGGCCTTGTCGACCAAGTCGGCCGGAATCTCTTCGACCTTGTACTTGGCGCCCAGCGTTTCATCGTCGTAGACGTACGCCTTCATACTGACTAAATCGATTGAGCCGCGATATTCGGCCTCTCGTCCGATCGGAATTTGGATGGGGACAGGGTTCGCGCCGAGCCGATCGATGATGGTCTGTACGCTGAAGTAGAAGTCGGCACCGACCCGATCCATCTTGTTCATGAAGGCGATACGGGGGACTTGGTATTTGTCCGCCTGTCGCCAGACCGTTTCGGACTGAGGCTCCACGCCTTGCACGGAATCGAACACCGCCACCGCACCGTCGAGCACTCGCAACGAACGTTCGACTTCGATCGTAAAATCTACGTGGCCTGGCGTATCGATGATATTGATGCGATGATCTTTCCAGAAACAGGTCGTCGCCGCTGCGGTAATGGTGATGCCACGCTCGCGTTCCTGCTCCATCCAATCCATCGTCGCCGCGCCTTCGTGCACTTCCCCCATCTTGTGCGTCATGCCGGTGTAATAGAGAATGCGCTCCGTCGTCGTCGTCTTCCCGGCATCGATATGCGCCATGATGCCGATGTTTCTCGTTTTCTCGAGTGATGCTTGCCTTGCCATGTTGTCCCTTTAAAAAACACACGTGCTGCAGAAGAGCCGATTACCGCTGCGATTCAGGGGCACCCCGCGTCTGCGGATCGCAGCACGGCCCAACTGCAGCACGAAACGACGTTACCAGCGATAGTGCGCGAAGGCCTTGTTCGCCTCCGCCATCCGATGCACGTCTTCCCGTTTCTTGACCGCGGCCCCTGTGTTATTCGACGCGTCCAACAACTCGGCCGCGAGCTTTTCCCGCATGCTCTTGCCGCCGCGCGTCCTTGCATATTCCGACAGCCATCGAAGGGCGAGAGACATTCGGCGCGCCGGACGAATCTCGACCGGCACCTGATAGGAGGCGCCGCCGACCCGGCGGGATTTTACTTCGACAATGGGCTTGACGTTGTCGATCGCCGACCGGAATACTTTTAGTGGATCCCCGCCCGTTTTTTCCTGGATGACGTCGAAGGCACCGTAACAAATCCGCTCAGCCGTGCTTTTCTTGCCGCCTTCCATCAGGATATTGAGGAATTTACCAACGACTTTGTCGCGGTATCGCACATCCGGAAGGGGCTCTCTCTGCCCTAAAAATCTGCTACGTGGCATAGTCGATTACTTTCTCGAATGCTAGATATTCGTGAAACTACTTCGGACGCTTGGCGCCGTATTTCGAGCGGCCCTGTTTGCGATCGGCAACCCCGACCGCATCGAGGGCGCCTCGCACTATGTGATAGCGCACGCCGGGAAGGTCCTTGACGCGACCGCCGCGCACCAACACGATCGAGTGCTCCTGCAGGTTGTGCCCCACACCAGGAATATAGGTGGTCACTTCCATCCCATTCGTGAGTCGGACACGCGCGACTTTTCGAAGCGCGGAATTGGGTTTCTTCGGCGTGGACGTATACACACGCAGACAGACCCCTCGCTTTTGCGGACAGGACTTCAACGCCGGGCTTTTCGTCTTGGCGTGGGCCAGCTGTCGGCCTTTTCTAACTAACTGATTGATCGTTGGCATCGTGAATCTTTCTCTTCTGGCTCAAAACCGGGTGGTTTGACGGCCCATCAAGGGCAAAGCCCGCGGATTATAATGATGCCCGCGGGCGCTGTCAAGCCAGGGAAACCGCTTGAATTACGCTCCTGAACCTTCTCCCGTCGCAGCAGCCGCGCCCTCACGCGGAAGTGCAGCCGGTTCGGTCGCGCCCACCACGACTGGCTCAGGTTTCGGGCTGATCACGAACGTGTCGCGATACTCCTCGAAGCCGCTACCGGCCGGAATGAGACGTCCGACGATCACGTTCTCTTTCAACCCGAGAAGATTGTCTTCTCTTCCGTTGATCGCTGCCTCGGTCAGCACGCGCGTGGTTTCCTGGAACGAAGCCGCGGAGATGAAGCTGTCCGTCGTCAATGCCGCCTTGGTGATGCCAAGGAGCACCGGCTTTCCGAGCGCTGGCTTACCGTCCTTCTTCAAGACGCGGTCGTTTTCTTCTTCGAAGAGCATCTTGCTCACCTGACTGCCGGGCAGGAACTCGGTGTCGCCAGGATCTTCGATCCGCACCTTGCGCAACATCTGACGCACGATGATCTCAATGTGTTTGTCATTGATCGAGACACCCTGCAGCCGGTAGACATCCTGTACTTCATCCACCAGGTATTTTTGCAATTCGTTGGGTCCGAGCACATCGAGGATGTCATGCGGATTGGCCGAGCCGTCCATCAACGGTTCTCCCGCCCGCACCCAGTCGCCCTCGTGCACATTGACGTGCTTGCCCTTGGGAATGAAATACTCTTTCATATCACCCATTTTATTGTCGACAACCACTTTGCGCTGTCCCTTGACGAATCCGCCGTAGGACACCTCGCCGTCGATCTCGCTGATGACGGCCTGCTCCTTCGGTTCTCTCGCTTCGAACAGCTCCGCCACACGAGGCAGACCGCCGGTGATGTCCTTGGTCTTGGTCGTCTCGCGTGGAATCTTGGCCAGGACGTCGCCCGGATGGACCGTGCCGCCCTTGTCGACGAAGATATGAGCGCCGACAGGCAACAGATAGCGCGCGACGGTGTTGGCACTTCCCGACACCTTGGCCGTCTTGCCGCCTTCGTCCTTAATGGAGATGCGGGGACGCAACGTCGCGCCGGAATGCTCAATGATGACCTTCCGGGAAAGACCGGTCACCTCGTCGAACTCTTCCTTCATCGTCACGCCCTCGACGATGTCGCCATAGGCCACTTTGCCGCCGACCTCTGTCAAGATGGTCAACGAGTACGGATCCCATTCGACCAGCTTCTGAGCCAGCTCGACGCGGTCTCCGTCCTTGATCTTGATCTTGGCGCCGTAGACGACCGGGTACTTCTCGCGCTCGCGACCATTTTCATCCACGATGGCGATTTTGGCATTCCGGTTCATCACCACCCACTCGTTCTCCTTGTTCTTCACGGCGATACCGCCGTTGTGCACGTCTGCATTCTTCTTCGCATCAAAGCTCATGAACTTCATCTTGCCCGCATGCTTGGCCTCGAGCACCGTTTGCTCGACGACCTTGCTCGCCGTTCCGCCGATGTGGAACGTGCGCATCGTGAGCTGCGTACCGGGTTCGCCGATGGACTGGGCCGCGATGACGCCGACCGGCTCGCCCTTCTCGACTAGGCGCCCGCGAGCCAAATCGCGGCCGTAGCAGGCCCGGCACACGCCGCGACGTGATTGACAGGTCAGCACCGACCGGATCTTGACCCGATCGACCGCCGCCTCCACCACGTCTTTCGTCCGCTCCTCGGTGATCTCTTCGTTGAACGAGACGATAACTTCGCCTGTCACCGGATCGCGAATATCCTCGGCGGCTAGACGCCCGAGAATACGCTCCTCGATCGGCTGGATAATTTCGCCGCCCTCGACCAACGCGCTCACGAAGATGCCGTCGGTCGTTCCGCAATCGATTTCACTGATGATGACATCCTGCGCGATATCGACTAAGCGGCGCGTGAGATACCCGGAGTTTGCCGTCTTCAACGCGGTGTCGGCCAACCCTTTGCGGGCGCCGTGCGTCGAAATAAAATACTGCAATACGGTCAACCCTTCCCGGAAATTCGCGGTGATCGGCGTTTCGATGATTTCGCCGGACGGCTTCGCCATGAGACCGCGCATTCCGCCCAGCTGACGGATCTGCTGCGAGCTTCCGCGGGCACCAGAATCCGCCATCATGAAGATTGGATTGAAGGCCTCGTCCTTACTCGGATCGCCGCCCGCACCCAACTCCTTCATCATCTCGCCCGCCACCTGTTCGGTCACATGCGCCCAGATGTCGATGACCTTATTGTAGCGCTCACCATTGGTGATCAACCCTTCGGCATACTGGCGCTCGATCTCGTTGACCTCGCGCTGTGCCTTGCCGATGAGCTCTTCCTTCTTGCTGGGGATGTGCATGTTGTCGATACAAATGGAGACGCCCGCACGGGTCGCATAGGTAAACCCGGCGTCCTTGATCTTGTCCAAGAACATGACGGTTTCCCGATGCCCCGATTGACGATAGACGGAGTCGATTAGCTTCGTGACTTCCTTCTTCGTCATGAGCTTATTAGCGTACGAGAACGGCATGCCCTGGGGCAGCACCTCCGAGAGCACGACACGGCCGACGGTGGTCTGCACCAAATTTCCGTCGATGCGCACCTTGATGCGCGCATGCTCCTCCACTTCTTTCGCGTCAAAGGCAATGCGCACTTCCTCGGTCGAGCCGAACACCTTGCCTTCCCCTTTGGCCCCGACGCGTTCCTTGGTCAGCCAGTAGCAGCCGAGGACCATGTCCTGGGACGGCACGGCAATCGGTTTGCCGTTTGCCGGCGAAAGAATGTTGTTGATGGACATCATCAATACCCGGGCTTCCACTTGCGCCTCTACGGACAACGGCACGTGGACCGCCATCTGGTCGCCGTCGAAGTCCGCGTTGAACGCGGCGCAGACGAGAGGATGCAGCCGGATCGCTTTCCCCTCGACCAGCACCGGATCGAAGGCCTGAATGCCCAGGCGGTGGAGCGTCGGCGCGCGGTTGAGCAGCACGGGATGCTCACGAATCACTTCATCGAGTACGTCCCAGACTTCAGGACGTTCCTTCTCCACCAGGCGCTTGGCGCTCTTGATGGTCGTCGCCGCACCACGCTCTTCCAGCTTGTGGAAGATGAATGGCTTGAACAGCTCCAGAGCCATCTTCTTCGGCAGACCGCATTGATGCAAACGCAACTCAGGGCCGACCACGATGACCGTACGACCAGAGTAGTCCACGCGCTTGCCGAGCAGATTCTGACGGAACCGGCCCTGCTTGCCCTTGAGCATGTCGCTCAACGACTTGAGCGGTCGCTTATTGGGCCCACGAATCGCGCGGCCTCGCCGTCCGTTGTCGAACAACGCATCGACGGCTTCCTGCAGCATCCGCATTTCGTTGCGGATGATGACCCCGGGCGCCTTCAATTCCATCAGGCGCTTTAAGCGGTTATTCCGGTTAATGACACGGCGATACAAATCGTTCAAATCGGACGTGGCAAAGCGGCCGCCGTCCAACGGCACGAGCGGGCGGAGTTCCGGCGGCAGCACCGGGATCACGTCCATGATCATCCACTCGGGCTTGTTGCCGGACTTACGGAACGCTTCGATCACTTTCAGCTGCTTGGCAAATTTTTTCTTCATCGCCGCCGAGGTGGAAACCTTGGCCTTGGCTTTGATCTCGTCCCACTTGGAGTTGATATCGATTTTCCGGAGCAATTCCCGGATGGCATCGGCTCCGATGCCAACCTTATAGGCGTTCGGTGCATACTCGGATTGGAGCTGACGCAGCTTCTCCTCGGTGACCAGATCCTTCTCAGTCAGGTCCGTCTGCCCCGCGTCCACGCACACGTAGCTTTCGAAGTAGAGAATCTTCTCGAGCTGCTTGAGGCTCATGTCGAGCAGCGTTCCAATCCGGCTCGGGACGCCCTTCAGGAACCAGATATGGGCGACGGGGGCCGCCAATTCAATGTGACCCATCCGTTCACGGCGGACTTTAGACTGAATGACTTCGACGCCACACTTGTCGCAGACGATGCCCCGGTGCTTCATGCGCTTGTACTTGCCGCAGTTGCACTCCCAATCCTTAATGGGGCCGAAAATCTTGGCACAGAACAACCCGTCTTTTTCCGGCTTGAACGACCGGTAATTGATCGTTTCCGGCTTCTTCACTTCGCCGTAGGACCAGGATCGGATCTTTTCAGGCGAGGCGATGCGGATCCGCATCGAATCGAATGAGACCGAATCCCGCGGCTTTTCAAATAATGTGTATACGCCTTCCAAAGTAGTGACCTCCTCTGATACCGGCCGATGCCGGCTCAAGTGGTTAGTCCTGCGTCTTGACCAACTCCACGTCCAATCCCAAGCTCTGCAGTTCTTTCACCAAGACGTTGAACGATTCCGGCAAACCCGGCTCAAGGAAGGGTTCGCCTTTTACCACCGCTTCGTACATCCGTGAGCGACCGGGAACGTCGTCCGATTTCACGGTGAGGAATTCCTGCAAGGTAGACGCGGCTCCATACGCCTGCAACGCCCACACTTCCATTTCACCCAACCGCTGCCCACCGAACTGCGCTTTGCCACCGAGCGGCTGCTGGGTGACGAGCGAGTACGGGCCGATCGAACGCGCGTGGATCTTGTCGTCCACCAAATGGTGGAGCTTCAGCACATACATGTATCCGACCGTGACCGGACTACCGAATGGTTCGCCGGTCCGGCCGTCCATCAGCTGCGACTGGCCGCTGGAAGGCAGCTTGCCTTTCTTCAGCAGATCCTTGATTTCCTTTTCGGAGGCGCCGTCAAACACCGGACTCGCCACCTTGATGCCGAGCGCCTTGGCAGCCCAGCCCAGGTGCGTTTCTAAAATCTGACCGACGTTCATACGTGACGGCACGCCCAAGGGATTCAGCACGATTTCCACCGGAGTGCCATCCGGCAGATAGGGCATGTCTTCTTCAGGCAACACACGCGAGACGACGCCCTTGTTGCCGTGGCGGCCGGCCATCTTGTCGCCGACCTGAATCTTGCGCTTCATCGAGATATAGACTTTGACGAGCTTGATCACGCCAGGCGGTAGTTCGTCGCCCCGCTTCAGGCGGCCGACCTTCTCGTCGTAGAGCGTCTGCAGAATCTCGACCTGTTCCTTCGCCCGACGCTCCACATCTTCCAGTTCCTTCTGTTCGTCGGGGTCGCTGAGAATGATGTAGCGCACGGACTCGTCAGAGAGGCGCTTCAGGATCTCGGCCGTGAGCTTGCCTTTCTTCTTGAGAATGACGTCGCCGCTCTCGGGATCCATGAGATCCCGCCCAACGACTTTGCCCAGCAACAGCTTGCGGACTTTCTTCGTCTTCTCTTCGTCGATGATGCGCAGCTCTTCATGGTGATCGCGCTGGAGGCGCATCGTATCTTCGCTTTCGATGCTCTTCGATCGTTCGTCCTTGTCGAGTCCCTTGCGCGAGAAGATCTTCACATCGACGACGATGCCTTCGACACCAGGCGGGACGGTCAAAGACGTGTCTTTGACGTCGCCGGCCTTCTCGCCGAAGATCGCCCGGAGCAGCTTTTCTTCCGGCGTCAGCTGCGTCTCGCCCTTTGGCGTCACTTTGCCGACCAGAATGTCGCCCGGCTTCACCTCCGCACCGATGCGGATAATGCCGCTCTCATCGAGATTGCGCAGAGCCTCTTCGCCTACGTTCGGAATGTCCCGGGTAATGTCTTCCTTGCCAAGTTTGGTATCCCGCGCTTCCACTTCGAATTCCTCGATGTGGATCGACGTGAACGCGTCTTCGCGAACCAGTTTCTCACTCAACAGAATGGCGTCTTCGAAGTTGTATCCGCCCCACGGCATGAACGCGACAAGCACGTTCTTGCCCAGAGCCAGTTCTCCTTGGTCAATAGCAGGCCCGTCTGCGAGCACCTGTCCCTTCTTGACCGGTTGCCCGATACGAACGACCGGCGTTTGGGTGATGCAGGTATTTTGATTGGATCGCTGGAACTTGATCAGGTCATAGACATCCAACCCGGTATCGTTCCGCTTCCGGCCTTCTTTGCTATCGGAACGCACCACGATCCGCGTGGCGTCCACGCTCTCCACGACGCCGGACCGGCGGGCCTGGACGACATAGCCTGAATCCCGCGCCACGACCGCCTCCATGCCGGTCCCGACCAACGGCGCTTCCGCCTTCAGGAGGGGCACCGCCTGGCGCTGCATGTTCGATCCCATGAGGGCGCGGTTCGCATCGTCGTGCTCCAAGAACGGGACGAGCGCCGTGGCCACACTGACGACCTGCTTCGGCGACACGTCCATGTACTCGACCCGGTCGGGTGTGATCGTCACGAAATCCCCTCCGGATCTTGCCGACACCGTCTCGGACACAAGGCGATTGGAGCCATCGAGTTTGGAGTTGGCCTGCGCAATCAAGAACTTGTCCCCCTCGATGGCCGAGAGAAACTCAATCTGATCGGTGACCCGCCCCTTTTCGACGCGCCGATACGGCGCTTCGATGAATCCAAACTCGTTGATCCGGGCATAGGTCGCCAGCGACGTAATCAGTCCGATATTAGGCCCTTCCGGCGTTTCGATCGGACAGATACGGCTGTAATGCGACGGATGCACGTCACGCACTTCGAATCCGGCGCGTTCTCTCGTCAACCCGCCGGGACCGAGGGCCGACAACCGCCGCTTGTGGGTGATCTCGGCCAGCGGATTCGTCTGGTCCATGAACTGAGACAACTGGCTGCTGCTGAAAAATTCCTTGACGGCCGCAACGACCGGCTTCGCATTGATCAGGTCATGCGGCAACACCGTCTCCATGTCCAGGAGATTCATCCGTTCCTTGATGCTTCGCTCCATACGGACAAGGCCGAGACGGAACTGGTTTTCCAGTAACTCGCCGACCGACCGGACCCGGCGGTTCCCCAAGTGGTCGATGTCGTCAATTTCGCCTTTCCCCATCTTCAGATTGACGAGGTAGCGGATGACTTCGACGATGTCCTGGGAGGTCAGCGTCCGTTGCTCCAAGGGCAAATCGAGCAACAGCTTCTTGTTCAGCTTCAACCGGCCCACAGGCGAAAGGTCATATCGCTTGGAATTCAGGAACAAATTGTCAAACAGTGCCCGGGCGGTTTCGACCGACGGGGTTTCCCCCGGACGCAGGCGTCGGTAAATTTCGACCATCGCCTCTTCTTTCGACACCGTCCGTTCCATCTCAAGCGTGTCGAGAATGACCGGCGTGGAGGTGGCTGCGTCGAAGAAGATGACTTTGAATTCCTCGATCTCGCTTTCTAGGATCTTCTCGATAATCTCGGCAGTGAGCCGCTGATTTTTCTCCACCAGCTTGTTCTTCTTGGCATCGACGACTTCACTCAGCACGGCCCGCCCGACGAGCTCGCTGGGCGTGACAGGAATTTCCTTGACCCCGGCAGCTTTCAGTTTCGCAATGATCCCCTTCGTGAGCTTGGCGCCTTCCCGCACGAGCGGTTCCTTGCCGCCCTTGTCGGCCACTTCGGATGAAGCGCGCATCCCCTGGTGGATCTCGGGATCCAACTTGCGCAGCAGCTTGCCCTTGGCCACCCGGATTTCTTCGACCGGGTAATACATTTTCAGCAGGTCGTCACTCGAAAACCCGAACGCCTTGAGCAAAATCGTCGCAGGCATCTTTCGCCGGCGATCGATGCGAACGTACAGGATGTCGCGCGCATCGAACTCAAAATCCAACCATGAGCCCCGATACGGAATGATGCGGGCGCTGTACAACACTTTGCCACTGGCATGGGTACGCCCCTTGTCGTGCGTGAAGGAGGCGCCAGGCGACCGGTGCAACTGGCTCACGACGACGCGTTCGGTGCCGTTGACGATGAACGTTCCGCGCTCAGTCATCAGCGGGAGTTCGCCGACGTAGACCTCCTGTTCGCGCACGTCCAGCACTTTCTTCTTCGGTCCCTTGTCTTCCTTATCGAAGACCACCAGGCGTACGCGCAGCTTCAGCGGCACGGCAAAGGTCATGCCTTGTTCGAGACATTCCCGCTCGTCATACTTCGGCGTCCCGAGGGTGTAGCTTGTAAATTCGAGGATCGCCGTATTGTTGTAATCGGGAATAGGAAAGACGCTGGCTAAGGCCGCCTGTAATCCGTGATCTTTCCGTCGTTCCGGCTCGACTTCGAACTGAAGGAATTCCTCGTACGAGCGCTTCTGGATCTCGATGAGATCCGGAATGTCGATGCTGGTCCGAATACGGGAAAAATCCTTCCGTTCCACGAACTCTTGTAGAGTCGTTTCGGGCATTCCGCAGTCCTCCACTACATATGGTTGGGCTTGGGCACCCGTTCATCACGGGTGCCCGCAGATGCTGAACGGGACCGAGCTTACTTAATCTCGACCTTCGCGCCGCTCTCTTCGAGCTTCTTCTTCATGGCATCGGACTCTTCCTTAGTCGCCCCGGTCTTGACGGGCTTGGGAGCGCCCTCGACCAGATCTTTGGCTTCCTTGAGTCCGAGATTCGTGAGCTCGCGCACCACCTTGATGACCTGAATTTTCTTGTCGGCCGGAGCAGACGCAAGAATGACGTCGAATGCGGTCTTCTCTTCGGCGGGAGCAGCCGCGGCTCCACCGGCGGCGGGCGCCGCCGCGAGGGCAACGGGAGCGGCGGCAGTGACTCCGAACCGGCTCTCCAATCCCTTCACCAACTCGGCCAGATCCAGCACACTCATGCTCTCAATGGCCTTGATTAATTCCTCCTGTGACAACTTCGTAGCTGTGGCTGACATGTCCCCTTCTCCTTTCCGTTTATCCTGAATGGCTGCAATGACTCTCACAAACTTCGTCAACACTGCGTTTAAGGTATAGACGACGCCGCGAATCGGGCCCTGCATCGCCGATAACAGCATTGCGATCAACACTTCCTTTTTGGGCAGCTTGGCAACGGCGGCCAGTTCGGCCGGTTGCAGAACCTTGCCCTCGAGGACGCCGAGCATGATCCGGATCTTTTCCTCCCGCTTCTCAGCGGCGATGAAATCCTTGAGGATCTTGGTCGGCAACACCGGATCGTCGTAGCCGATCACGACGCCAGTGGGCCCTTTCAAATACGCCTTCAACCCGGCGACGGTTGTTCCCTCGGCCGCTCTGATCGCCAGGGTATTCTTGACGACCTTGTATTCGGCCTTTGCACCTCGCAGCTGCTTGCGCAGCTCCGTCACATGGTTGACCGGGAGGCCTGCACATTCGGTGACGATCGCCAATCGCGCACGACCAAACTTTTCCGTCAGCTCCGCAACCGCTGTCGCTTTCTCTTCCTTCTTCATCTCATCCCCTCTTGTCTAGACGGCGGGCTCTACGCCTTAGCTCCACTGCTTTGCCAGGGCAATCGCGTCCAATTTCACACCCGGCCCCATCGTGCTGGAAATGGTCACACTCTTGAGATAGCGGCCTTTGCACGAGGCCGGCTTGGCCTTGACGACAGCCTCTAAGACCGCGGACGCGTTGTCGTAGAGCTGCTCCGGCTGGAACGAGATCTTACCGACCGGTACTTGGACGATGCCGGCTTTTTCCACCTTGTACTCGACGCGGCCTTTTCGGATCTCCGC
The DNA here is from genome assembly GCA_036376045.1 of Nitrospira sp. Taxonomy (GTDB): domain Bacteria; phylum Nitrospirota; class Nitrospiria; order Nitrospirales; family Nitrospiraceae; genus Nitrospira_C. Next base: position 2,338 of record DASVBB010000002.1, on the reverse strand, counting down.
CACGGCCTTGCCGACCTCGAACGTTACGGTGCCGGTCTTCGGATTGGGCATCAGACCGCGAGGCCCCAATTGTTTGCCGAGCTTGCCGACCGAGGCCATCAGATCGGGCGTTGAGATCGCATAATCGAAATCCATCCAACCGCCCTTGATCTTCTCCATGAGATCGTCAGAGCCGACGAAGTCCGCTCCGGCCTGACGGGCCTCCTGTTCCTTTTCCCCCTTCGCAAAAACGATCACACGCACTTTTTTGCCGGTGCCATGGGGGAGCGACGTGGTCCCGCGCACCATTTGATCCGAACGCTTTGGATCCACGCCCAGCCGGATCGCAAGATCGACGGACTCATCAAATTTCGCGTATCCCGAACTCTTGACCAGCGCGCAGGCCTCCCGGAGCGCATAGGGACGCGGCTCCAATTTTGCCAGCGCGGCCTTCATTTTCTTGCCCATCGCAACCACTCCTTGCTTAATCGTTAACCCTGGACAACAACTCCCATGCTGCGGGCAGTGCCCTCGATGATCTTGACCGCTCCCTCGAGATCGGCGGCATTCAGATCAGCCATCTTCTTTTGAGCGATTTCCGTCAACTGCTTGCGCGTGATCTTTCCGACCTTGTCCTTCTGCGGTACGCCGGAACCTTTGATGATCCCGGCCGCCTTCTTCAGAAGATCGGAGGCAGGAGGGGTCTTCATAATGAAGGTGAACGATCGGTCCTTATAGACCGTGATGATCACTGGAATGATGCTGTCACCTTCTTTTTGAGTCTTGGCGTTGAACTGCTTACAGAATTCCATGATGTTGACCCCGTGCTGCCCCAATGAAGGGCCGACGGGGGGAGCAGGGTTCGCCTTCCCTGCCGGAATCTGTAACTTGATTTGGGCCGATACTTCCTTCGCCATGCGCTACTCCTCTATATACGTTCCACCTGCAGGAATCCGAGCTCGACCGGAGTCGATCGCCCGAAGATGCTGACCATGACCTTCAAACGGTTATGATCTTGATCAACCTCGTCCACGACGCCGTTAAAGCCCAGAAACGGCCCATCGACGATGCGAACGTTGTCGGTCTTGATGAATTTCACTTGCTCCCGTGGCCCCGCGCTGCCGGCGTCAACCTGCTTCAACAGCTCCGCGACCTCTTCGTTCGTCAAGGGAGTCGGCTGAGCTCCGCCACCCACAAACCCGGTGACCTTGGGCGTTTCCTTGATCATTTGAAGCGTTTCATCGGTGACAGGGGTTTCCAGTTCAACGAGCACGTACCCGGGGAAGAACTTTCGCCTGGAGGTCCGCCGTTTGCCGTCTTTAATCTCGATGACGTCTTCAGTCGGAACCAGGACTTGTCCCATCTTGTCCGTGAGGGCCATCTGGTTGGCCCGTTCCAGCAAACTGGTTTTCACCCGTCCCTCGAAACCCGCATAGGTATGAATGACATACCAGTTCATTCCCGTACCCACCTTCGGTTCCTTGGTTGACAGACTCTCGCTCATAGGATTTTCCCCACCAGCCATGACAGGAACGAATCGATGACCGAAAGATAAATGGACATGAGCACGCAGAAGACGATCACGACGGTGGTCGACCCGACGGTCTCCGCTTTCGTTGGAAACGAAACCTTCTTGAGTTCGTTACGGACGTCACTCAGGAACTCTTTGATGTTCGCGATCATCCTTGTAAACATTCCGCCGAACTCCCTCTCAAAGAAAAGAACCACTTAAGGCGTTTACCCCGTCGGGCTCAATTCTGTAGCCCTCCGGGTCGCGCAAGCTCCCTTATTCAAACCCAGCCCCTAAAGGTGCTTTTTCCGTCTTCCAGGAACCATCCAATGGCAGCCGGTACGAGCAAGCAATCTCACAAGCACAGAAACCCTACTTGCAGGTTCATCCCGTCGCGCCCATCACGAGCGCTCAGGGTCGAGCAAGCTCTGTTTGGCAGGGGCACTAGGATTTGAACCCAGACTCTCGGTTTTGGAGACCGATGTGCTGCCATTAACACCATGCCCCTTCACGGTTCTGAGCTCCTAGAACCCTTACTTCACTTCCTTGTGAGGCGTGTGCTTCCGGCAGAACTTGCAAAACTTGTTTCGTTCCAACCGATCCGGATCGTTTTTCTTATTTTTCATCGTCGAATAATTACGCTGCTTGCAGGCCGTGCAGGCCATGTCGATGATTTCTCGCATCTCTTGCTCCTGTCCCCTTTGCTCGCAGGGTTAGGCCAGAATTTCGGTCACGACACCGGAGCCGACGGTCTTGCCGCCTTCGCGCACAGCGAAGCGCAAGCCCTGGTCCATGGCGATCGGACTGATCAACTCGGCCGTGACACTCACGTTGTCGCCGGGCATCACC
>DASVBB010000226.1:0-2858 GCA_036376045.1 Nitrospira sp. | reverse complement strand
GTGAATTTCTACATGGAAATCATCGATTCGGCGACATGGGGCGGCAACGGGAACCCGCTCAACGCCGGCAACGGCGGTGATCCGTTGAACCACAACGGCTCGGCACAGACACCGCCCGGCCAGAACGGGAACCGTCTGGGCGTTCGGGCCGCGTACATGTTGATCAGGAATTTCGCCGGAGTGCAGGGCCTGAGTGTCAAGGCCGGCCGGCAGTATGTGATTTTCGGTAACCACTCGCTCTTCGGACACTTCGACTGGGCCAACACGGGCTACAGCCACGACGGTGTCATGCTCCAGTACAGCACGAAGGCGATGGACAGCTACTTTGGCTGGTTCCGCAACTCAGAAACCGACATCACTCAAGCGGCTCCGGTGGGAAGCGGTAATCCCAACATTGCCGGTAACCAAACTGGCCAAGCTGCAAACGCCAACGGCGATGCCGACATGTTTATATTTTACAACCAGATCAAGTCGGTGCCAGGGTTCCTGATTGAACCGTTCTACGTGTATTACAAGAACAACCTTAGCGCGCAAGATAACCGGGGTCAGGGTCTCGGGACCGCAAAACACTCGGACCAGACCCGTCACATGGTCGGGAACCGTATCGAAATGCGTAAAGGCAATTTCGATGCGATCAACGAATTGGCGTACCAATTTGGCCAAATGGCCGATAACGGCGGCGTCAACGCCGTGCAGAACGGTTACGGCCAAACGAAGAACCTCCACATCAACGCCTGGGCAACCAGAAACTGGATCGGCTATACCCACTACCAGTCGTCCTGGAAGCCGCGATTGGCGTTCAACTTCGACTATGCGTCGGGTGACGGCCGGTCGAACTGTACGCTGAACGCTGCGTACGGAGGCTGTAAGAGCGCCAATACGTTTGAAAACTTCTTCCCGACAAACCACATCCATATGGGCTACATGGACGTCCAGGCCTGGAAAAACATGCTGAGCCCTTCGGCCAACTTCCAAGCGCGGCCGAGCAAGGATGACCACATCGAAATCTGGTACACGAACCTGAACCTCGCGAATTCGAAGGACAACTGGTACCGAGGCTCCCAGGGCGTGTACGTGTTCTCCAAGGCCAACAATACGAAAACGCACGTCGGTGACGAAATCGACTTCACCTGGACCCATATGTTCATGGACGGCAAGGTGGCCTTCCAGGCGACCTATGGCCACCTGTTTGCCGGTGGGTATATCCAGGAGAACTTGGGCACGAGCCGGAACCAGGAATGGGCCTACGCTCAGCTCTGGATCAACTTCTAGCCAGGGCGTCAGCGTCACAAACGGAAGGCCTGCGGGAAACCGCAGGCCTTTTGTTTTTTCGGTTGTTAGCGGGAGAGGCGGCCTGCTTCGGCGAACCGGTGTTGCAGTTCGGCATAGGTCTGCGTAACGGGAAATTGCGGAAATTCCTTCGGGAGGTGTTCCGGCGGGCGAAAGAAGAAGCCCGCATCCGCTTCGCCCAGCATCGCCGTATCATTGTAGGCGTCGCCGGCGGCCATGGTGAAGAAGTTCAACATCTTGAAGGCGGCCACCGAGTGCTTTTTTTGATTCTGCATCCGCATATGGTGGGCCAGAATGGTTCCATCCCCGTCGATCTCCAACTGATTGCAGAAGAGCGTCGGCAACCCGAGCTGACGCATCAACGGCAACGCAAACTGATAAAAGGTATCCGACAGGATAATGACCTGACATCGCTCCCGCAGCCACGAGAGAAAATCGCTCGCCCCCTCCAATGGCCCCATCCCGCCGATGACCTCTTGGATATCGGCGATCCTGAGCTTGTGCTGAGCCAGGATGGCCAGCCGGCGCTTCATGAGCGCGTCATAGTCCGGCATCTCCCGCGTGGTGATTTTGAGTTCCTCAATGCCGGTCTTGAGCGCGACATTGATCCAGATTTCCGGAACCAACACCCCTTCCAGGTCAAGGCATGCGAGCACAGGTTTCTGCATCAACAATCTCCTTCAATAAAGCGTGATTGGGGGAACGTTAGGGCATCGGCGACTGCCCGCGACGCTCGAATTCCTGATTCAGCATGCGCCACATGCTGTCCAGCATCCGGTCGATAAGGTGTGAGCCCGCCCAGCGCCGGCCGGCCGCTTCGCGATGCTGCCTGGCCCAATCCAGGGCGATCGGAAGAGGGATGAGCCGGGGAGCGCTCCCGGTGACGGCGGCCCAGAGTAGACCCAGCACCGTGCCGATTCGTACGGAAACAGGAATGGGTTCGACGGGATTCTCCACGAGATTGTCGCACAGCGGAGCCGGCGACGTAACGAGCAACTCCCGGCAGGCGGCAGGCCGGGCTTCATAAATCGAGCACATCTCGTGTTCCAGAAACGGGCAGGGATGTCGGAGCGCATAGTACGCTCGATTGAGCGGTTCCAATTCTTCATCTGGAATCGGATGATCGGCGGCGGCCACGGCGTGCAGCCGATGCAGAAGACCGTGTCCGTCGAGTGTGGCTTTCGACACCTCGAGCCTTCCCTCAACTGCCGTCCGTCGTTCGTTCGGCAGCTGCTCGATATATTCGAGAAGGGAAAAGGCTTCAGGAGGAGAGAGCGGAACCAGCATGCGGCAGCAGGCCGCACACCCCATCCGGCATGAAATGGCTTGTCCCGCGTTCCGAGATTGCTGTTCTTCGAGCTTCAAGAGTTCCTCCCCCAGTCGCCGCGTCAGGGGAACGATCGAGGTAATGGGGACGAATCCGGTGGGGACCTCCAGCACCGTCGTCAGGCGGCCGGCCGGCGTATTCACCGCAATGTCAAACCGCTCGAGCGAAGGGGCTGTCATCGCCGCATCATAGAAAACCCTCCATCGATTGGTCAATTGCACGACGACCGTCCCGGACCTGC
>DASVBB010000219.1:0-6434 GCA_036376045.1 Nitrospira sp. | reverse complement strand
CATGGCCGAACTGTCGGTAATGAATCAATCGCCGCAAAAGCCGGTTGCCAAAGAGCGCCTGCCCATGACCGTGCAACTGGCCGCAGGCTTGGAGAAAATCAGTCTCGCCATGAAGAGCCGGACATGGCGGCGTGAAGGCCAGGCCGGTCTCGGTCCGCTGCAGAGGCAGGTGTTGACGCTGCTACGCGGAAAATCTGATCACACTGCGCAAGTCTCTGCAATTGCGAAAGAATTGGTCGTACGCCTTCCAACCGCCTCTGAGGCTGTTGCTACTCTCGAACGGAAGCGGCTGGTGAAACGATACCGCTCAAACCGCGACGGCAGGATCGTCACCGTGGAACTGACGGCTCGGGGCGCCCGGGCTTGTGCCCCCGCGGTGGGGATCCCCAATCAGCTTGCCGATGCGGCCAGTGCCTTGACCTCGGCTGAACAGGTCGCCTTTTTGAAGGGGCTGACGAAAGTCATCAGGACGTTACAGCAACAGGGCGAAATTTCGGTGGCCCGCATGTGCGTGTCCTGCCGGTTTTTCCGTCCTCATCAACATGAAGATGCAGCCCAGCCGCATCATTGTGATTATGTCAACGCACCGTTCGGAGACCAGTCGTTGAGGTTGGACTGTCCCGAGTACGAAATGGCGTCCATTTCTCAAGCCAAGGAATCGTGGGAGCGGTTCAATGGGGGGCGGCAGGCGACCGGGTAGTTCCGGAGGTGTTGGAAACAATGAGACGAGCGGTCGCTAGATTATTGGAAAAGGACTCAGGCATGAAAAGCTTCCCATGGACATCGTCCGCTCCGGCTGAGGAATGGCTCGGCGCTGAATCACATTTGCCGAATCTGAAGCAGGAGCTTCGCAAGCAGAATCATCAGGGGTGGGAGACCTCGGAGCTCGTGGTGGCAGGTGCGTTGTTCACCACCGGGCTTACGCTGGGAAGTCTTACCGCCTTGTGGTTAACCCGCTCGCGCCGGACCGGCTAACGCTGCTTTCAGCCCGTTATCTCTTTCCGTACAACGCCGCATCTTCTTCGATTTGCGCGAACAAGTCGTCGAGCGCTGCTTGCACGGCTGCGGCGATCGGATCCTGGTCCGACGCAGTGATCCACCGGACGTGCGAGCCCATGCGTTCGTGCTGGACCACGTAGGATTTGACCGGCGGCTTCCCGGGCGGCCCCAGATCCGACTCGAGGTGGACGGTATACTGGTAGGCCTCCCGTGACCTCACCCACAGCCATCCCTTGACCGCCAGCGTGAGCGCGCCTTGCGAGTCATCCCCGGCGGCAAGGAAAGTGCCCCGCTGATTCGCATATTCGACGATTGCGCGCCGCAGGTCTGCGGCCGGCCATTCCAACAAGGAGATTCCCGGCATGCGATCCGGTCCCTGGAGCTCAAGGAACGGAACCTCCACGCGCAGTGTCTGATCGATGGCGGCGGTTGACGCAGCGGAGGGGAGCGGTGTGACGTGGATGTTGTGGGTGCAGGCTTCTAGCCCCAGAAGCCACCCGGCGCAAAGAACGCTTAGCGCGAGGCGTCTGCTCTTGAACGGGATCACGGATTTGCGGACGCAGACGGTGGCTGGAGGATATTGAGGTCTTCGAGCGCCCGCGCAGCCTGCTCACGATGGGGCTGGTCGGTCGGGTCATTGTACGTATTGAGAATGCGTTGGTAGGTGGCGCGGGCTTGCGCATACTGCTTTTTGATCGCGAAGTATTGTCCCAGTGCTAGCCAATTGGTGGCGGCGGCTTCGTGAGCAGTCTTCATCAGGGCAAACTCCCGTTCCACTGACGACGTGCCTTGCAACGACGCGCGTTTTTTGACCGTCCGTCCCATCTCGCCGGCCATCGCTTCGATTTGTTCATTCTCACGAATGGCGGCTTCAACCCGGTTGGCCTTGAGGTGCGTATAGAACGCTTCGGAATGTTCTTTCATCAGATCCGCACGTTGTTGGTAGGTGTCATGCGCGCAGGCGCCGAGAAGGAGGCTCGAGCCGAGCATCAACCCATACCACCACCCCATGGCGTTTTTTTGCATCCTGGACCTCATGTGGACGGAACAATCGTGGGGCTCATCCTACTCCATTCCATGCCGAGAATTCGACGGCCTGGCCGAAGGTCGTAGTGACACACAGGTCCGGAGTGTGGTATGTGTCTCCCTTCATTTGCCTGCCTTTGTCCCCATCGTCTAGCCTGGCCTAGGACGCCGGCCTTTCAAGCCGGCAACACGGGTTCGAATCCCGTTGGGGACACCAGGGTATGTCCATAACTGGCCCAACCAAGATAGTTCTAGGCCGAAGTCAAGGCGGACCATCGACCTAAGACACCCCTAACGTGTAATAATGCGACCACGATCGAAGGCGGGTTCGTGGAAGCGACAAGGCAAATTTTGGGTTGAATAATTCGTCTGGTCCTACACTGATTCAACCTGCTAGGTATCCTTGGGAGAAGATATGCTCATCCTACAGTTAGCCGGTTGGTTGGTTCTTTCGTGCGTGTTGACGTCCTTTATCGAACATCAAGTGCATGCCAGACTTATGCACAAGCGCAATTACTTCAGCGACCGGTCTGCAAAATACAAGCGAGTATTTGAGGCTCACGCCATGGTCCACCACAAGCACTATTCAAAAATATTCAGCGACGAGCCGGTCCCGGTTGGTGAAGATCAAGAGATTCGTTTAACGGTTCGCAAAGCGCCCATGAAGTCTCTTCCCGTCACCATTCTGCTGGCGCTGATCTGGTGGCCTGGTGCGATCGTGTTTATGGGTGTCATGACTCTCCACCATTGGATTTGGAACAAAATCCACTTGCAGATGCACAAGCCTGAGGAGCGAGTGTTCAAAAACTGGTCGGCTTACAAGTTTCTTGCCGAGTATCACTGGCTCCATCACCGATATCCGACCAAAAACTTCAATGTCGTATTTCCATTTGCTGACTACGTTCTTGGCACATGTGCTCGCCCAAATCAGGCAGACCTTGATTGCATGCGGGAACAGCTCTATGGCATAGGAGCATCGAAGCAGCCCTGTTAGGGGTATCTTCGGAATACGTGTGATAATTCCCAACATCGACGGGCCTGCATATGGGGATCGTCAAAGCCCCGGGTCATTTAGGGACGATCCTCTTTAGGCTGCCACCCGGATTTCCCCTGAAAACGGGATGATGACGCATTCAATTGCCGTGGGTACATAACCGATATTCCCCTTGGGGACACCACGCACGGTGGCACAAGTGCTCCAAGAGAACGGCTTGACGAGCGTGGAGACCCTGCATCCTCCGGTCCGAGTTCACATCCTCGGCGCAGGCCCCGTGGGTCTTCTCATGACGGCATTGCTCCAATCCACGGGGCGGTTCTCCGTGCACCTCTATGAAAAGCGGCGCGACTACACGCGGACGCGGATGGTCCAGCTCGCGTCGTACCTCGTGGCGGATTCGGTCGCGAGCTACTGTACCGACTACATCGATAAAGAGAGCGTCCAAGCCATCTTCGATCCCCGGGAGATCAACGAGGGCATCGCGTTTCGACAGTCCATTCCTCCCGACCTGATGGCACTATTGCGCAAATGGGCGCAGGGGTTCTGCCCGCTCAACGCCATCGAGCGTTCCCTCAGTGATCTGATCGATGCGCGTCAGTCGGCCCCCGTGCAGCGCACCACAACCGCCATCACGGCGCCGGACGCAATGGCGATGCTCGAGCCGGGAAACATCCTGATCGATTGCAGTGGCAGCAACTCGGTGCTACGGGATCAACTGGTGCCCCCCGACGGCGCGGTGGAGGGCGGCGCGAATACCTTAAAGTTCCGGCTCGAGTACGCGCTCGTCATCACATTCCTATACGGCCGGGCGTACGACTGCAATGAGTATTGCAAGTATTACAAGAACATCGAGAACGCGCGCTACAAGTTCATTCCGGCGGTCAACCGCACGTACTACGACGGCAGCATCAGCCACGTTACCGGCATCGTCAACATCTCGGCCGAGGACTACGAGCGGATGCCGTCCCGATTCGACGGCCATTGGCTTCGGAGCAACTTCCCTCACGTTGCCGAGTCGATGGACCGCTTCATCGCCAAGGTCAAGCAGGAAACCAACGGCGAAATTGTGGGGGACCTGGAGATCATCCGGATACCGCTCGATCTGTACAGGGCTCGTAATGCGACCAGTCGCGAGTGGTGTCGGACAGGGACAGGCGACCACCCGTTCACCCGCTCGCCAGTGTTCCTGGTCGGCGATTCGGCCATGGGCTCTCCCTACTTCCAATCCATTTCGCTGGGCTTCGAATGTGCGATGTTCCTGGCGGGACTTCTCGTGGACCGCGACCTGCCGCTCACGGGCATGCTCGATCGCTATGAGCTGTATGCCTACAAGCAGTGGCTTCGCGTGTACATGCGCAGTAAGATGATCAAGCACAACAAGGATCTGTTGGAGTGCGTCGGTGACACGTTCGCACTGCTGGAGAAGCTGCACGTCTATTGAACAGCATGCCGGGTTTGATCAACCTACATGAAGTCAGCCCACTAGTTCGTTAATAGTACCCCATATCGGGAGCGGGGGTGTAGACAACCAAGCCCCATCTGGCCCCATGTCGAGACCATCCCACCCAGTCCTGCATTCGTTATCTGGCCGAGGTCAACGAATACACAATCTCAATGGAAGGGTTCGTGCTACGTGACGCCAGCCCGGCCGAGTCTGGATGCGAGCGTTGACTCAACGCGGGACCGATAGGGAATATCCTGCTCTGCGAACACGGGTGAACAATACCGCCCCTTGTGTCGACGAGATCGCTACTGCGTCAGCTGGGTGATTTGCTCGATGCCGAATGATCAACCGGAGGAGGAGAGGCAATGAGGCTTAAAGGAAAAGTGGCGCTGGTGACTGGCGCGTCACGCGGCATCGGTTTCGCGGTGGCGGAGTTGTTTGCCCAGGAGGGTGCGATCGTCTACGTCGGCAGTTCAAGCAATCCGTCCGGCATCTTTTCGGCCTCTGTGACCGGGGTAGAGTTGGATGTCTCGAAGGAAGAGCACTGGAAACGAGTGGTGGCCGACATCGTGGCGGCGCACGGGAGGGTGGATGTTCTCGTGAACAACGCCGGCATCGCCGTCTATGATGCGGTGCACGACTGTAGCACTGAGAATTGGCGCAAGGTTCTCGGTGTGAACCAGGACGGTTGCTTCTTCGGGATGAGAGAAGTGATCCCGCATATGAAGGCGCGTAAGGCCGGCTCAATCATCAACGTGTCCTCAATCTGGGGGACCGCTGCGGTGCCGGGTGCACACGCCTATCACGCGACCAAAGGCGCATTGGTCATGATGTCGAAGAACGCCGCTATCACCTATGCCGGCGACGGGATCCGCGTGAACACTATCCATCCAGGGTTTATCGACACCCCGCTGACTCGGGCTCAGGACCCGGCCATCAATGCCAACGTCATCGGCCGGACGCCCATGAAGCGTGCAGGCACCCCGCTTGAAATCGCGAACGGTTGTCTTTTCCTTGCCTCCGATGAATCGAGCTTCATGACAGGCGCTGAACTGGTGATCGACGGCGGATATCTTGCTCAGTAGCCCTCGGCAGGTCATTGAGGGACGATCCTCATAGCGGCAGATCGAGAGTGACTGCATCGGCGCCTATGGGGAATCGTAGCTCCAGAGAATGGCTGCGATCAGCAAGTGCTGGGCCTGCACGAGGCCGACCATGCCAGTGTCCCCATCTTTGAAAAATCCGCCCTGAGATCCGGTCGAATCATCGTAGCGGTACTCCAAGCGCAATCTCGTGATGGTTCCGGCGATGGGCAGCCTGTGCTCGATCGTGGTGGTGATGGCCTTGATGAATTGGCGAGCCCCCGTCATGGTGCCGTCGGGGTCATAATAGACTTCGGGCCGGATGGCGAACGCCCAGGTCTTGGTGAACTGCCAATGGGTGTAGATGGCACTTCCGGTCCAGTAGGTGCGTGCCCCTCCGGCTTCGGGGATCGCCCGCTCCAGGCCGACGTCATAAACAAGTGCGAGGGTGAGATCGTTGTGCTTCCACTGGATGCTGCTATCGGAGAAGAAGCGCCAATATCGAAGGTCGGTATTCGATTGATCGGGCCCATAGTAAAAATTTTGTATCAGCGTGACAGACGATGAAGCCGACCACGCGAGCTGCCCCCCATAGCTGGGCAAGTTGTTGGGGTAGGAAAGGTAATTGTAGCGATTGATGATGTAGAAGGCGCTCTTCACGGATTCCGTCAACTGATACTGAGCAGACAGTCCGAACATAAAATACGGAGAATAGTCCGGAAGATAGCTTCGCGTGTAGTTGAAGTTGTCCTTGGCATAAAACGATTCATATCCGATAAAGCTATTGAACAGACCGGCGGTGATCTTCAAACCGGTTCCGACCGGTGCGAGATACGAGACATTGGCGCGTGCGAAATGGCTGAACGCATCTGCGTCTCCGACCTGT
>DASVBB010000216.1:0-10905 GCA_036376045.1 Nitrospira sp. | reverse complement strand
GGGTCACCTGGTTTCACGGGATTACGATGGGCATCGCCGAGATTTTCTTCCAGGACAACTGGGTGACCGGAATTTTGATTCTCATCGGCATCGCGATCAACACGCGCATCGGTGCCGCCATGGCGCTCATGGGATCCACGCTGGCGGTGGCAGGCGCCGTTTTTTATGGCGCCCAGGACGGGGCGATCCGCGATGGCCTGTTTGGCTACAATGCGGCACTCACTGCGATGGCGCTCGGCGGCATGTTCTATGTGCTGAATGTTCCAGCCTTCGTCTACACCGTCATCGGAGTGCTCGTCACCGCGAGAGTGTGGGCCTCGCTGGGCGTGTTCCTGGAGCCGTCCGGCATGCCTGTACTGACCTCCGCATTCGTGTTCGTCACGTGGCTGATGCTGCTGGCCAAGAATGGCTTTAGGTCGCTGCTTCCCGTGGCGCCGGCCGATGCGACGACACCGGAAGAGAACCTGGCCCGTTACCGAGCCCGTCAGAACAGATAAATGACATCGAGGGAAAGCGTCGGCTGATAGCTGGTCGCCCGGCCGCCAACCTGAAACACGTTCTGGTTGGATTTGTCGTAGCGATATTCGAGGCGCGTCATCAGCGAGGAAAACGGCTTAAACTGTATGGTACCGGTCAGCTCCCACAAGGTCTGTGCGATCGGCAAGGCTTGCGCTTCCGAAGTCGCGCCGAAACAGACATTGGCTCTCGGTGAATAGCTTGTCGTGCCCTGACACGTCGTGTACCCTCCCGCGTCTTCGTACAATTCCCCGCGCAGACGGACACCCCATTGTTTGGTCACATCGTAGATCAGATAGCCCGCGACCCCGTTCCATCGCGCATTGCCTGCGGGGCTGATCCTGCTGCTGTTCGCTTGGTTGGAATAATACGCTTCGACGACCGCCGACGCCTGCTCTGTCATTTGCCAGCTGAAATAGCCGCCGATCAACGACTGGTTCCCGCCTAGTGTTCCCGTTGGGCCTGACCGGTTCCCGGCCAGGCCATACACTGTTATGCTCATCTGTTCGGACACATTCACGGTCAGTGCCGATTCCACCAGTGGATCATTCTCTGTATCGCCCCGAGATGAGTTGATATAGCTAATGATTCCGACCGTCCAGGAAACACGCTTGTCAAAGTCATATGAGATGCGCAAGCCGCGCGTGGTGAACGGCTGGCCCAATCCGAACAGCCATGAGCGCGAATAATTCGCATTGTGCGGGCTTTCCACGACTTCATAGCCGACCACACTGTTGATTTGGCCGGCTTGGATGTTGAGTCCGTGAGCGACAGGAGCCCTGTACTGGACGTAGAACTCCTGGAAATCCGCCCATTGGCTCAGGTTGACGCCGCCGATGAAGCTGGAATCGCGGCCGGCGTTGAATTTCACATGAAACCCGAACCGGTCCCAACCTGCGCCATCGGCCTTCGCTTCACGCTCCAACACAATCTGAGCCAGATTCGGCCGGAATTGGTTGGAATTGACATCGAAGATGCGGAGTTGATTGATGCGATTGGATGGATTGTTAAAATTCTGGGTGTACGACCCTTCGAGATACCCGAAGACACGCAGTCTGAGATCCTCAGACAACACCCGCTTTTCCACGGATTGTTCTGCCTCTTTTAGCCTGAGCGCGACGTGGTCAACCTTCCGCGCAACCGGACCAGGCGTCTCTTCGGCCCATGCGTCAAAAGTGAAGGAACTGGAGACGAGGAGACACGTCACGAGGAGCGAGGAACAGGAGAGTGCGCCGAAGATTCTCGAGCGGCCGTACGACACAGTTGTTTCTTACCCTATTATGACGAAGAAGGGCAAGAAATTGGGCAACTGCAGGGAGGGCGTAAGGCAAGCAGGGAAAGGCCTTACGCCCCAAGAATCAGCAACAGATTATTTCTTCTGTTTGGTGAATTTCGTCCCTTCCAGTGAGAGGTTGTACATCAACCCCTTCTGACCGAGGACGAAGGCGACGATCGGATCCTTCATGTTGTTCGTATCGATGGTCCCGCCGGCGCCCAGGGTCACGAGAGAGACGGAGCCGTCCACCCCCGCCTTCCAGCCTTCCCCCTCATGGAACCGGTTCATGGCTGCCTCGTCCAAGAACACGAGATAGACAGTCTTGATCTCGCCTCCAAGTTGCAAGCCGAACGACCCCTGCAACATGCTGTAATAGTCGACCGTCTTGCCCTTAATCCGGAAGGCACCCTCTCCATATTCTCCTCCGAAGCCGGCCCCTCCCTTCAGCACTCTTGGGAACACCAGCATGCCTTTGCTGCTTTCCAGGAACGCCTTGCCGCCTTTGATCTCTTGTTCGAATTTCCCGATGGCTTCGTCGGTACCGGCGTCAAGTTCCTTGGCGGAGGCGGCCGAGGCAGGACCGGCCATCCACCCGGTTAACATCATTAGTGATCCTGCGACCGTAGCGATGAGACGCAGGCGACGAAAAACTGGACTCCTCATGATGATCACTCCTTTTTGTAAAGAGCCGGCTTCAGACGCCAACTCGATGATATGTACGTATCTTGGTCACACTGTGAGTGCGGAAGACTCTACGCGATTTTCCTGAAGTTCGGAACTGTCAAAACTAACAGGAGGGAGAGACCCGATGCAGCGGTCTCACGAAGGTGCAGTCAGTAGGGTTCTCTCAGATTTTCTATCGAGATAGATCGTCCTTCTGGACCGGTTGCGACAACCCGGTGCGCTCATTTTGCTGTTGGGCTCTCTGCTCTTCGAGCAGCGTGTAGGCGACATAGTACTTGTAAATGTTGGAGATGTAGGTGACCGTTTCTTCTCCGATGCGTTGCCCGGCGATGATCTCAACATTGTTGAACCAGACGTAGGGATTCAACCCGCGCCTCTCAGCCTCCTTTTGAAGCTTCAGTACCCTGCTGGGGCCTGCATTGTATGCCGCAAACGAAAAGAGGGTTTTGTTGCGGGCGTCCATCGGCTGACCTGCAAAAAACTGGTTTCGCATAAAGTTCATGTACTTGATGCCCGCATGAATATTCGGCTCCAGTTTGGTGATGTCACCCGTATCCATCTCCTTGCCTGTGGCTGGCATGATTTGCATAACCCCGATGGCCCCGACCTGGCTGATGGCAGTCTGATCCAGCAGTGATTCTTGATAGCCCTGCGCCATCATCAACAAATAGTCCATCTCGTATTGGGCTCCGTACTTCCGGAATAACGCGACAGTCGCATTGAACTTCTTGATCTCGCCGGCCGATGTCGCCGGTTTCACGATCCGCGGACTGCCGGTGTATTTCTTCACCAGGGCTTTCCCGAAGTCCGATTTCTGACCATAGGCCTTGGCGAATGCGCCAATTTCAGCCCGCAATTTCGGGCTTTCTTTGCGGATCATCCAGGCAATGTCGCCGCCCTTGTTGATGACCACCCCTCGATGCGGCTTCAGCTTCTTGAAGACCTGTGCCCACAGCAGCGCCTGATAACGATCGACGACAACGATACCGACCAAGCCGGCGTTCACCATTTCGAGCAGGTCGTCATCTTGCAGATCCTCCGGCGCGGCCTTGAGGATCACCGGCGGCTTGTTCTCGTCCTTGAAGCGCTCGTTGAGGCGCTCGAGATGCGTCCAATAGCTTGACGATTTGCGGACAAACACTTCCTTGCCCGAGAGGTCGTCGACCGACGCCAGCTCAGGCGAGGCCGGTCCCGTCACCGCGATTTCTTTTACGCCGCGAAAGAACGGAGTCCCAAAATCGACTTGCTCGAGTCGTTCCGGCGTGACCGTCAAAATACCGGCCGCAATGTCCCCTCGCCCGTCCAACAACCGGGGGATGAGCTGATCGCGTGCCGTCGGAATAAACACCACATGGATGCGGATGTGCTTGCCCTGCGTTTTGTAATGTTCGTTGATTTCGCTCTCGAACGCCTTGAACAACTCGAATTCGGCACCTGTTTGGCGAAGACCCAAGAGCCAGTACGAGGTGCGCGATGGCGCCACGAGCACGCGAATGATGCGGCGCTCGATCATGCCATCGAGATCGCCTTTCCAGGGCATGAAGGCCGCAGCCTCCGCCATCAGCTCCTGCTTATCGACGGATGGTGGGTCAGTGGCGAACGCCAGAGGTGGCAACAGGAAGCAGAGAAGGGCGAGATTCACGAAAACACGTATCATGCGGCACTCCACGCCGGCGGTTGTGGAGTGTATCCGCAAGCTGTCGTGGAGGTCAATGATTACCGGGCGGGATGCGAGCACGGACGGGCTGGTCGATGACAGGACCCGCGCTCTTACACCGTCAAATGCTGCCGCACCATCTCGGCGCTCAACTCATCACTCTTGCCCGCCGCCACCACCGCCCCTTTGGCCATCACCACATACTTCTCCGCCAGCCGCGCAGCAAAGTGGAGGCCTTGTTCGACGAGCAGAATCGCGAACCGCCGTGATCGTTTGAAGCCGATAATGACGTCTTCGATCTGATCAACGATCGAGGGTTGGATCCCTTCGGTCGGCTCATCGAGCAACAGGAGTTTGGGATTCGAGAGCAAGGCCCGTCCGATCGCCAACTGTTGCTGCTCCCCGCCGCTCAGCACGCCTCCGGGACGATGCAGGATTTGTGTGAGCTTGGGAAACAGCTGGTAGACTTCGTCGAACGCCGCTCTCTCGACGGCGGCGCTCGGCGAATCCGATCTCGCCCAAAATCCCAACTGCAGATTTTCGCGGACCGTCAGATGAGGAATGATCTCGCGCCCTTGCGGCACAATGGCCAGTCCACGCCGTGCCCTGCGATCGGTGCTCAGTTTTGTGATGTTGCCCCCGTCGAACAGCATATCCCCAGAACGGGCGGGCAGCAGTCCGGTAATGACCTTGAGCGTCGTCGTCTTTCCGACGCCATTGCGGCCCATCAAACAGGCGACTTCACCCTGCGAGATCGTGAAGGAAACGTCCCGCAGAATGTGGCTTTCGCCGTAGTAGGCGTTGATCTTCTTGAGCTCGAGCATAGCGACTTACACCCTCGACTCACGGGATGTTCAAAAGAAGTTCCAGCAAGGCGCTTCTTTTCAACATCCCGCCTACCCATGGACCTTCTGACGGCCCAGATAAATTTCCCTCACCCGCTCGTCGGACTGGACCTTGTCGACGGTGCCTTCGCAAATGACGGTTCCCTCGTGCAGCACCGTGACGATCCGGGCGATCTGCCGGACGAACTCCATGTCGTGCTCGATCACCACAATGGCGTGCTTTTCCGCCAACGATTGCAACAGCCGGCCGGTTTGTTCAGTCTCCTTGTCCGTCATCCCGGCCACCGGCTCATCCACCAACAGTAGAGACGGGTCCTGAAGAATGACCATGCCGATTTCCAGCCACTGCTTCTGCCCGTGCGACAGTGACCCGGCCCTGCGCTGCGCGTAGTCGCTGAGGCCGATAGTCGCCATCGTCTCATCGATCTTGGCCCGTTCTTCGGCGGTCGACGCTCCGAGTAGCGTCGAAAACACGCCCTTACTGGTCCGCTTGAGCGACAAATCGAGGTTTTCCCAGACCGTCAGATTGGCATAGATCGACGGTGCCTGGAATTTGCGGCCGATGCCGAGCTCGACGATTTCATCCTCCCGCTTGCCGATCAATTCCTGATCCTTCCCGAAAATCACACGGCCGGCCGCGGGCGTTGTTTTCCCGCAAATGACGTCGAGCAGTGTCGTCTTGCCGGCTCCGTTGGGACCGATCACGACCCGGAGTTCGTTATAGTTGACGATAAAATTCAGGTTGTTCAGCGCCTTGAAGCCGTCATAGTCGACGACCACGCCTTCGAGATAGATGATGGACCCACGCTCGCTCATCCGAGCTCCTCTTCCGGAAGGGCGGTGGCCTTGGCCTTCAGCTGCCCGAACCGCTCTCTCGCTTGGCGCATGATCCCGATCAATCCGTCAGGAAACAGGAGCACGACGACCACGAACAGTCCTCCCAGTATGAACGGCCACAACTCCGGAAAATAATTCGTCAACACACTTCGGCCCAAATTCACGCTCACCGCGCCCAACACCGCCCCGGCCAGCGTCCCACGTCCGCCCACCGCCACCCAGATGACCATTTCCAACGAGGGCAGGACGCCGATCTGGGCCGGTGTAATGATCCCGACTTGCGGCACATAGAGCATGCCGGCCAGCCCCGCCAAGGCGGCGGCGACGACAAAGACAAAGAGTTTATAGTTGGCCGGCGTGTACCCCGAAAACACGACGCGGGGTTCGCTATCCCGCACGGCGATCAGCACACGTCCTGCCCGCGAGCGGGTGATCCACCGGCACAACAAAAAAGCGCCACCGAGACAGAGAACCGTCAGCACGTACAGGGCCCGCTGGGTCCCGGGCTCCGAGAGCCTGAACCCGAGCAGCTGCTTGAAATCGGTGAGACCGTTCGTTCCGCCGAGATTGGTCTCATTGCGATTGAACACGAGCCAGGCCACCAGCGCCAGGGCCTGGGTGATGATCGCAAAATACACACCTTTGATCCGGCTCCTGAACGCCAGAAATCCGAACACGAGCGCGAACGCCGTCGGCACCAGCATCGAGCCCAGGACCGCGACGGGAAAACTGTAAAACGGCTTCCAGAACAACGGCAGCTCCTTGACCTGATTCCAGACCATGAAGTCCGGCAGGTCGCTCCCGTAGACGCTTTCCTTTCCGATCGTCAACATGAGATGCATGCCCATGCAGTAGGCGCCCAACCCGAAAAAGACGCCCTGCCCGAGACTGAGCACCCCCGTATAGCCCCAGATCAGATCCAGACCGAGCGCCAGGATCGCGAATGCGAGGAACTTTCCGAAGCGATTGAGTGAAAAATCGGAAAAATGGAGCCACGAATCTTCCGGCGGCAGCACGTTCAACAACGGCATCAACACCAGCAGCACAAAACCGGTCAGCCAAAAGGCGAGACCGAGGTCGCGTCCCGGCTGCAGATTTACATCCTGAGGATCAGCCATCGTGATTCGCATCCGCTATCAATCTGCGTGACGGCCCTTAATGGCAAACAGTCCCGACGGACGCCATTGGAGAAAGAGAATCACGAGCACGAGGATGCACACCTTCCCGTACACGGCGCCGAGGCTGGGCTCGAGCAATTTGTTCAGTCCTCCGATGCCCATTGAGGCGACAATGGTACCGGCGAGTTTTCCCACCCCTCCGGTCACCACCACCATGAACGAATCGACGATGTAGTTCTGACCCAACCCCGGTTCGACATTGCCGATCAGCGTCAGGGCCCATCCGGCGATGCCCGCCAGACCCGATCCAAAGGCAAACGTATACGCATCGACTTTCCGGGTCGGAATGCCGAGGCATGCGCTCATGTTGCGGTTTTGGGTGACCGCCCGCACGCGCAGGCCGAGACCGGACCGAAACAGAATAGCGTAGATCGTTATGACGCAGATCACTGACAGCAGAATGATGAACAGCCGGTTGTTCGGCAGATACACGCCGACCATGACTTGTAGCCCGCCGCTCAACCAGGCCGGGGCAGCCACGGC
This sequence comes from Nitrospira sp., assembly GCA_036376045.1. Taxonomy (GTDB): domain Bacteria; phylum Nitrospirota; class Nitrospiria; order Nitrospirales; family Nitrospiraceae; genus Nitrospira_C. The sequence goes on along the minus strand of DASVBB010000216.1, from coordinate 3,429 downwards.
GGTCAAATCGCCGAAGTACACACGGGCCGCCTGCATCAGCACCAGACTGATGCCCCAGGTCGCGAGCATCGTTTCCAGAGGCCGGCCATAGAGAAAGCGAATGACCGTCACTTCGAGGAGCAAGCCGCAGCCGGCCGCCACCAGAAACGCCATAGGCATCGCCACGGCAAAATAATAGTCGAACATGGTCGCAGGGAGGAAGGCCTTGAACAGCTCCTGAGTCATGAAGGTGGCATACGCGCCGACCATCATCAATTCGCCGTGGGCCATGTTGATGACGCCCATCAATCCGAAGATGATGGCCAGTCCCACCGACATGATCAAGAGAATCGAACTGAGGCTGATGCCGCGGAACAGCGTTTCGATCGCGGTGGACCAGACGGCCCAGGTTTCAATGCGTTCAATCGAGGCGTTGGCGGCGTCGGCGAGAGATTGCTGAGCCGCGGAGGCCTCCGCTCCGCTTCCCGCGGCAACGATGTCTTTCAAGGCTGGAACGGCATTCTGACTCGCGAGGTCCCCGAGGGAATTGACCGCCCCCAGCTTGGCAGCCTGATCCTCACCGCTCAACTTGAGCAATGCCGCAGATTCCAGCATGGTATAGCGCACCCATTTGTAGGACTCCTTGGCTGCCGCCTGCTCCAGCCAGGCAATGGCCAGGGGCTTCCCTAAGGTGCCAAGATCCGTAGCGGCCGATCGGCGGGCGTCCGGGTCTGGCCCTTCCAGCTTCGCACGGTTCCTGAGCAGATCCATCACAGGCTTGATGGCCAGGCGAACCGAACGGTCGGCATTGGCGCGGATCTCCTCAAGGCGAGGCAGGATGGTGCTGTCGCCCTGTTCGATCACCACGCGCAGCGCCGCCTCACGAACGGCGTCATCGTCACTGGCGATTTGTGTCAAAGCCTGTTCAAGCGGCGTGAGGACAGGAGACGGCGGCGCGCCGGCGGCGCGCGCCTGACCGGTAACCAGACAGACGATGCCGGCCAGCACGAGCAGACCCAGAGACAATCGCGTCACAATCGCGGCAACTCCTGAACAAGACAAACGGGTGACGTGGACATTCCTCACGTCACCCGCTTGATTCAACTCTTGTACCCTTACTTTTTCTGGTACGTGCCCTGATGGCTGATCCAGTCACAGCCCTTGTCAGGATTGGTGTACTCGCTCCAGGGCTCAGGCTTCACCAAACCCTTCGAGCGCGAAACCACCTTGAACTGGCCGTCCTTCAGGATCTCCCCGATCAGCACCGGTTTGTGGGTGTGCTGATTCCCGGTGTCCATCATGATCTCTCCACCCGGCGCAAGGAACTTCTGACCATAAACAGCCTTGCGCACTGCGTCAACCTCGGTCTTCCCGGCTTTTTCCACGGCCTGCTTCCAGACGTGCACACCGAAATAGGCCGCTTCGATCGGGTCGTCCGTCACCCGTTTTTCTCCATCCGGGAGGTTGTTCTTCTTGCAATAGGCTTTGAAATCGGCCACGAACTTCTTGTTTTGCGGCGTATCGACGCTCTGATAGTAGTTCCACGCCGCCAGGTGGCCGACCAGCGCCGTCGTATCCATCCCGCGCAGCTCGTCCTCAGCCACGCTGAAGGCCATGATCGGCGCGTCCTCGGCGCGCAAGCCTTGATTGGCGAACTCCTTGTAGAAGGGCACGTTGCTGTCGCCGTTGATGGTGCTGATGACGGCGGCTCCTCCGCCGGCCGCGAATTTCTTAATCTTGCCAACGATGGTCTGATAGTCCTGGTGGTGGAACGGCGTGTACTCTTCCATGATATTGGCCTCGGGCACTTTCTTGGCCAGCAACATGGCTCGGAGAATTTTGTTCGTGGTGCGGGGATACACATAGTCGGTGCCGAGCAGGTAGAACTTCTTGGAGCTGCCGCCTTCCTTGCTCATCAGATATTCCACCGCCGGCACCGCCTGCTGATTCACCGCTGCACCGGTATAGAACACGTTGTGCGAGCATTCTTCGCCTTCGTACTGGACCGGGTAAAACAGCAAGCCGTTGTTCTTTTCAAACACAGGCAGCACCGACTTCCGGCTCACCGACGTCCAGCAGCCGAAAACCACTGCGACCTTGTCCTGCAACAGCAGCTGCTTGGCCTTCTCGGCAAACAGATCCCAGTTCGAGGCGGGGTCCACGACAACCGGCTTGACCTGACGGCCCAAGATGCCGCCCTTCGCATTGATCTCATCGATGGCCATCAAGACCACGTCGCGCAGCGACACTTCGCTGATCGCCATCGTTCCGCTCAACGAATGGAGGACTCCGACCTTGATCGGCTCCTTGTCCTCGGCATAGGACAGCGCCCAATGACCTAGATTCCCGAGCAGCGCGGCGATGCCCACCCCGGCTGCGGTCCTTGAACCCTGCACTAAAAATTCCCGGCGGGAGGAGCCTTGCTCAGCTTCCAGCGGTGGCGCATTCAACTCATCTTTCTTGATCTCGCTCATTTCACATCTCCTTTGGCCATCAGCCTTCGAACATGCTGCATGCTGATCGCTTCATCGTTAGAAGTTGTACCAGGCAGACAGAGTAAACATATCGGCTTGATTAGAAGCCTTTGCCGTATAGGTGTCAGGCTGTGCCCAGTTCGTCCAGAAATGCTGCCACTCCAGGCCCATCGTGAAATCCGCCCAGATCGGATGGATTGCAGTGAGATAGGTGCGTTGGTTGGAGAGATACTGGATGCTGGAGTTGTAGCCGGCCGATCCTGGTGTCGTGCCATAGGCATTGATGCTGCCTTTCAAATCCCGATCGAGGGGATTATCGATGCCGTACCCGAACAGAAAGGTATAGTCTCTGGAATAGGCATAGCTCAGCTGAAACCAGGTCGTCATGGTTCGAACAGGGTTGCCGGTCTGCCAGTTCAAATCTTGATTCCATCGGAACCATTCATTCCCCAGCGCCTGTCCATAGGCCAATTCCCACATCAATCGTAACTGCTTGGTCAGTTGATGCACCGCTTCCACACCGACAAGGTAGGAATTGATGTCTTTGCCCGGCGTCTGCAGAACGCCTACAGGCGTCGGTGCGGAACGATAATAGCGATACGCGCCGTTGAGCGCGAGCATCGTCCCTGCCAAGGTGCCCGCTCCGTTGTACGCGAATCTCGTCGCGAAATACGGCATCTGCACCGGATCGTTGAAGGCGGCCGTGCTTCCGGGCCCGCCTCCAACGGCACCCTCGGCCGTGGTCGGCCGCACTTGGGTATTACCGCAGCAGTTCGACAGCCCGCGCTCAAACCGCATCACCGTGACCAACCCTTCGAAATTATCCGAAAACTTTTGCCTCACCGTAATCTGCGGAATACGTTGCCAGAGATTGCCGGTGTAGCCCATGATCGAAAAGTCGATGTTGTCGGTCAGCAAGCCCATGATCGGATTCCAGTCTTGACCGATGGTAAACGATGTTTTCCCGTTGTTCGGC
>DASVBB010000199.1:0-3074 GCA_036376045.1 Nitrospira sp. | reverse complement strand
CTGAGTTCGTGGACGAGCCTTGCCACCACCTCCTTGCCGGTACCGGTTTCTCCCTGGATGAGCACGGGAGTCTTCGAGGATGCCGCTCTGGCGATTTGTGCTTTCAGCGATTTCCAGGAAGGGCTCGAACCCTCGACTATGACGTCGCGTGTATACCCGCCGCGGCGTGCTGCCAGGTTTTCCTGCCTCAAGGCACGAACCGTCCGGAGTTTGGCAAGCGCGGCCTTGACCGCCGTGCCGTCGAATGGAGTGTCCTTGATGAGAAAATCCCATGCGCCTTGTTTCATCGATTCAACCGCATCTTTGACGTCGCCGTGCCCCGTCAGCATCATGACGTCCACGCCCGGCTGATGGTCGGCGATCCATTTCAGGACGCCCAATCCGTCGATTCCCGGCATGCGGAGATCCGTGATCACACAGTCGAACGGTTGGCCTTGCAGGGCGTCGATGCCGGTTTTGCCGTCCGGCGCGACGACGACGTCACAGCCTTCCTCCCGGAGGGTCTGCTCGAGCACGAGCCGCACATACGCTTCGTCGTCGATGATCAGGGCCCGCATCACGAGGCTCCTTGTGGAAAGACGAGTGAAAACCTGCTGCCCCGTCCCGGTGCCGAATCGACCGTCACACGGCCACCGTGCTTGTCCATCACCAGTCTCACGATCGCCAGGCCCACACCCGTGCCTTCGTATTCGTGCGGTCCGTGTAATCGTTCGAATAGCCCGAAAATTTTGTCCGTCTGCGCCACGTCAAACCCGATGCCGTTATCACTGACCCGAATGATCCGTTCGTTGTCGTTCCACGAGCCATCGATCCGGACATCGGGGATCGCTTGATTGCGGGAAAATTTGATGGCGTTGTCGACCAAGTTGGCCAGGGCCTGCCGGATGCTGACCGGTTCGCCGTAGAGATCGTCAAACGGCAGCTCCACATGAATGACGGGCAACGCCTGGGCTGAGGCATTCATCCGGTCGTTGATCAGGCTGATGATCATCTCGCGAACATTGAACCGCTGTTGCGGGAGCGCCTGCTGTTCCAGCCGCGAATATTTGAGCAGTGCGTCGATCATGTGTGTCAGGCGCAGCGCGGACTGCCGAATGATGCCGATATGATGTTTGACTTGAGGATCGCCGGTTTCCGAGAACTGCTTTTCGAGCAGCGAGGAAAAGCCTTCGATCTCGCGCAGCGGCCCCTTGAGATCGTGGGCGATCGAGTAGGTGAAGGCTTCCAGTTCCTTTGTCTTGCGCAACAGCGACGTGCTGTGTTCCCGCAAACTTCCCAGCATCGTCGTGAGCGAATGGGCCAGCGTGCCGACCTCGTCGCGGCTCGGCCAAGAGGTAAATTGTGCGGACAGATCGTGATGAGCCACCCGGTCTGCCGTTGAAGCGAGACTCGTGAGAGGCCTGGCGATGTGCCTGGTGACAAGCCAATACGTGGCGGCGATGACGAGCGCCAGTAGGAGGGCGAGAGACAGGGCGATGACGCGGGCATGTCCAAGCAGTCGATCACCTTCGTGCTTCATTTCAATGTCGATTTGGGTATGCGCATCCACGAGGTCATCCAGTGCAGCGGTCAGACCGGCCATCAGTTCCTCCGTCTCTATCGAGGCGAGAGTAGTCCAGTCGTTGGTCAGTCTTGTCAGTGAGGCAGCAATATGTTCGATTGCACGATCCTCCTGTTCTGCCAGGTCGAGACGGTGATGATCCGCTAACATGCCATACAAAATCGGATGGGTCCGGGCAGCGTGTGTGTCCTTGTATACGTCGAGTGCACGTTGGATTGCGTCGGTATGATGGTCGAAACGAGCGGTGATGTTGTCCGTTCCGGCCGACCGGTGATCCTCATGGAGGTGTAGCGTAAACTTCAAATCGTAGGCCTCACGCCGCATGTTGGCGGCCGTGACAATGGCCGGAACCGTAATGCGCTTGTGGCGATCGACATAGCTGTTGATGCGGGCGAGATAGAAGAGCAGAGCCGTCAGGCTAAGTGCAAGGAGGCTGAGGATCAATCCGAACGATAGAAGGAGCTTTTGGCCGATCGAGAGGTGGCGAAACCACCCCGCAAGAGAGCGGTTCATGGCCGCTACGGTACCACAGCAAGTGGAAACGTACCAGCGGCTCACGATCTGCTCTGCACTGATCGGGATTGCTGGTGGAGCAACACTGTTCACGCATCTTTTGCTGCCTCAGCAACAACATCCACCGTTGCAACATTCAAAACCCTTCACAATCGAGAAGGCATGGCTTCTGCATTGATCTCATTTCAACGAACAGGCGGTATCTCAGGCCACATGCGGCAGGGAAATCGCTCACCAAGTCACCCCTTACTCACAGCAGCAAGAAAGGAAGGGCATCATGGCGAAGTCTTTAGATGAGTTGCTCAGACTGAAAGGTGTGGTTGCATCCGGTGAATTCTCCGCGAATGGCAAGCTGATTGAATTTCGGTCGAACAATAACCAGCTCTCCAATGAAGTCGCCGATCTTACTGCCCAGTTCGCGGCCGCCGTCAGTCAATTGCTTGGCGCATTGGCGTCGGCCCATTCGAAAATCAGTGGGTTCAATTGGCTGCCGGAGCATGGATGGACGTATTCGGGCGGGGATCTCACGATCGCAGTAGGCGGCAATCGGGGCGTCTTCGTCAAGACGGCGGAGGCTGATTTCAGTCAGCTATTTGATGCGCTGATCCAGTCTCGGCAATTGGCCCACGCGGGCTCGCGTTAGGGATTGCTTCGACGAAACAGGCGAATGTTACGACGGATGAGCATGCGGTTCCCGCAGTGGCTCTACTGCTGCGCGGTGCCCCAGCGCCGGTACATGAACCGTTCCGTGGGGGCAAACAGGGACTTGTCGACCGCCAGACCGATCACGATGATGACGAGGATCACCCCGATGACTTGATCCATGGCATGCAGCTCACGGCCATAATGGAGGAGTTGACCGAGCCCGAAGCCGCTCAGGATGGTCACATAGATTTCCGCCGCCATGAGCGAGCGCCACGCAAACGCCCAGCCTTGCTTCATGCCGCTCAGCAAAAAGGGAAGGGCGGCCGGAAGAATGACGTGTGTCCAGGTATGCAAG
>DASVBB010000191.1:0-2901 GCA_036376045.1 Nitrospira sp. | reverse complement strand
TCGTCAAGCCCTATGCGCACCTGAGGGCCGACGCCCTGCAGGCGCTCCGACGGTACAAGGAAGAAGTGGAGCAGGGAAAGTTCCCCTCCGATTCCGAGTCCTACCATTAACAGATGGAGCCTCGCTGAGGTGAGGCATATCTCTCACCAATTCAGGCGGATCAACGGAGCTGATCTGAATTGGAACTCCTCCAGCTGATTCCTGAGATTCACGACATCAATTCCCATGTAGTGCTCCGAAACTCGCTCCAACCGCACGAGACCTCTCCGCAATAAGCGGTCCGTTGCGTGGAGTTGACCGACGAAACGTTTGAGATTGGCCGCAGCGAGTTGGATCAGCGCCCGAAAAAACATCCCTTGCTCGGTCGTTTGTCCCGCTGCACGCCAGAGTCCTTCGAGCACTTCGTGGCATTCCCACCAATAGGCATAGTTGTAAAGATCTATGGCATACAGGTAGTCGTCCACCCGTCGCCATTGCTCCGGAGGTAAAAGTGCCGGCTTCGCCTCGACCCGACCAAACGAATGTCCTTGCGGGTTGCGATGAGGATGCGGCGATCGGCCAGGAACGAACCGGTAGGCAGGAAATGGTCGTGGAGAGTATCGCGGCCATGAAGGATCTGTAGGCTGCGGTTCACTCGCGCCGATCTGCATATTCGACCTGGTAAATCGTGCGGTCTTCCAGACGAACGGCCGTGAGTTGTCTTCCCCAGACGCAGCCGCTGTCAATGGCCAGAATATTCGGCTCCATGTGAAGCCCTAATGCCGCCCAGTGGCCGGTAATGATCGTCGCATCGCTGCTGCGCCGGTTGAGAATACGGAACCAGGGGAGAAACCCGGCCGGCGCCTCATCCGGCGAACCGGAATAGCTCGACATTTCACCGTCTGGTGTCGTCGTCCTGAGGCGCGTGAAGACCCGCGTGATGCTGACCAGTCGCTCCAGACCCTTGAGTGCGGGATCCCACTGGGGCGTCGTCCCATGGAAGAGCTCTCGCAGCAACGTGGCATAGTCCGGTCCCGAGAGCACGGTTTCGACCTCCCGCGCCAGCTTGGCCGCTTCACTGATGGTCCATTGCGGGAGCAGGCCGGCATGCACCATGAAGAAGTGGCCGTCCCGCCGGTGCAGGGGTTGATGCCTTAGCCAGTCCATCAGGTCCGATCGATCGTCAGCGGCAAGAATATCTTGAATGGTGTCTTTGGGGCGGAGCGACACGATGTTTTCGGCCGCGGCCAGCAGAAACAGATCATGATTTCCCAACACGGCGTCCACCGAGGCGCCGAGAGATTTGATGAAACGGAGCGTCGCCAGCGAATCCGGCCCACGATTGACCAGATCTCCGACGAGCCAAAGACGATCTGCATGCTGATCGAACGAGATGTGGTCCAGCAGACGACGCAGGGATTTGAAGCAGCCTTGAATGTCGCCGATCGCGTAGGTTGCCATGAAGACCGGAGTGTGGGAGTGAATGCCTGATTACACGATTGGCAGGACGCTTACAATCACGTCTTCGCCCTCGGGTCCGCTCATGGGTAACGGGCCTCAATCACGCTACGCAGCCCGCCCCGGGCAGCGAACGTGCCGGTGACTCTGGCCCACACGGGGCGGCAGGCGCTCGCGATGTCCTGAAGGATTTTGTTGACGGCATTTTCGTAAAAAATCCCGATGTTGCGGTACGCATGGATATACATCTTTAAGGATTTAAGTTCGAGGCATTCACGATCCGGCATGTAGTGGACGGTGATCGTACCGAAGTCGGGAAGACTGGTCTTGGGACAAATGGCCGTATACTCCGGGATCTCGATCGTAATCTCATATCCCTTGTATTGATTCGGAAAGGTTTCAATGTCCGGCAGTGATGCCGTCAGACCACTCTTGGCGTGGCGTTCGTTGTAGCCGAGTTTCGTCGATTTCTGCTTTCTTTTCATCCGCTCGCTGCAACCTCCTAAGAAGGAAGCGTCTCGGCTGCCCCGCTCACACCTGCTTCATCCAGTCGGTGTGACCGATCTTTTCCAACTCGATGAACATGGTAATCCACGGGCACGTCATCTCCGGGTAGACCTCGCAAAATCCACCCTTGCGGACCCCGCCGCAGGGCCCGTGAGCCATGAATTTCGGGCATTCCGCTTTAAGGGAATTATCCGGGATCGGGGGGCGTTTGTGGACCCCTCCCACGAACTGGGCATCCTCGTCTTCACCCGTGATAATGACGCGTATCGCCATGATTCTCCTAGTGTAGACAGATTTCCCGGCCAGGGCAACGACCAATCTGTTTTCCATCCTCTCATAGCACAATGATTTGTTGACGGTGTCTCGGGGTTAGGGCGAATGGCCTATCGAAACGACCAGGGCTAGGCCTTCTTTCGGACAAGGTGGGCCTTCTGCAAAGTTGCATTGATTTTCAGGAAGTTATAAAATTTTTGAGGTGGCCAGGTAAGCCTCAGTGGCGCGAACATATAAATTGACAGTGTTTTTTGCGCTTTGTTAGGATGGCCGCGACGTCAAACATGACTCAGGTCGCGCGTCGCTTGTCCGTTCCTTTTCCCGCTGATTGTCTTTCGAACATTGTGAATTTCACATCGACTTGGCGACGGTCGTACGTCGCAGTGACATAGGGAGGTGTCCGATGAGTCTCGATTATGTAAAGTTTTCAAACGGCTTTGAAAAATTTATGCCGAAAGAATATCGGGACATGGTCGAACATGGTCCCTTCGGAAAGAAGGTATCCGTTTCGCAGATGGGCAGCTTCAAAGAAGTGCTCGAAGAGCATCCTATGTGCGCCGGCTGCGCAATGACGTTGTTTATTCGCCTGGCCATGATCGCCTTCCCCAATCCCGAAGATACCATCACTGTCGGCACCGCAGGGTGCGGACGCCTCGCCATCTCACAAGCTGCCATTCCTTTCGT
>DASVBB010000184.1:0-3769 GCA_036376045.1 Nitrospira sp. | reverse complement strand
GGTCGGGCAGTCGTTCAAGGAGCTGGACGTGGACATCGAGCTCTATGCCATCGAGATCGGTAGTCTGAAGGCCTGGTATCCTCCGACGAGCGTGATCGACTTCAAAGTGAGGCCGGGACGTCCCGTCTTGATCAAGGTCACGAACAACAGTGCTGCCGAGCACGGGTTCCTTTTGACCGACACCACGACACAGGCTGCGCCCACGGCCGTGAATGCGAAATTGGTTCTCAAGCCCGGAGAGACAAAATACATCGGGATTCCCACCAGCGACCTGTTCTATGCCACGATGGGAAACACCCTCGGCTATCGCTGCCACCTCCATCCGGCTCACGTCGGTGGCAAGCTCGTCATGCTCAAGTAGTTGGGAAGAACAGAAACGGTAGGGCTTCTCCAGCGCCTCCGTCGCGTGAAGCGGCGGGGGCGCTGTCGTTTTGTTAAGCTTCTTCTGGCCGGCAGTCCGCAGCGGGTTCCAGCGGAACGTTTTGACTGCCCCTGAGTTCACCGGCCACGATCAACAAGAGAAAGCGGCTGAGTGTGGGCTCCGCATCGCGTCGTTCCGTGACGATCGTCTGCAGGTCGACAATCATTTCATCGCCGTCCCACTGGGTCTCATTGATGACCCAATAGTGGCTTGCGGCATCGGGGAACTGTCGAACAACGAACGTCTCGACGATGTTCCCGATGTCTCCGGTGCTTGCCAGGAGAGGGGGCGTGAAGGTTCCCGCCCAGAGGATGACCCCGAGTAGAATCCATCGATAGCGCATAGTTTCACCTCGCATGAGAGGCAAGATCGGCTCCGTTGGATTAGAGAGGATTGGAGCCGGGTGGCTGCAGGGAGCTACTGTTTGATTTTACTGCGTGAACGACGGGAAAGCTACCAAAGGGTGAATTCGATTCGACAGATGGCCAAAACACATGAGCCCTGCTTCCAAGGGGAAGCAGGGCTCATGTAAATACCTAAAGTCTTGAAGGCTTTAGTTGCGGACGCCGCTCCACACTTTTGCGGCATCGATGCTCTTGTCAGGATTGAGCGTGCGGGCCTTCTCCAACAGCACATCTGTCGTTTCTGGATAGGCTGGATCGGCAATGCAGCAATTGTCGACCGGGCACACGGCTGCGCATTGAGGTTCGTCAAAGTGGCCGACGCACTCAGTGCAGCGGTCATGGGTAATCACATAGATATTATCGCCTACTCCCTGACCGTCACCTACATGGTTGCCCTTCGTTTCCGCATCGCTGCGAGTTTCAAAAATCGCCTCGTTCGGACATTCAGGCAGGCAGGCTCCACAGGAGATACATTCGTCGGTAATCAGCAGTGCCATGACCCTTGCCTCCTTCTCACTACAGCTACGAACTGGGTTGACAAGATTGCGACGCCACGACATCATGCGTGGCGCAATAAGGCGTCATTCTAGTCTGCCGCTCTTTTCCAAGTCAACAGAACGGCGTCGGAACAGAAGCCCTAGAGTCACTGTTATTATGGGCCTTTGGGCCCAGATTGCCTCTGCCTGATCGCGGTATTCACATGGCTGTTCAGCCTGCTTCCGGAGACAAGAAAAAGCGGATCATCATGATGGCCCTGCTGGCCATCTTGTTGATGAGTGTGTCGATGTTCCTGGTGCCTCGTGAGGAATCGAAAACGATCATCATCGCCTTTCCGAACGGCGTGGAAATCGAAGCTGAAGTGGCTGATACACCGGAGAAGCTCCTCTTCGGTCTGGCGTTTCACGATGCATTGCCTCCGGACGGCGGAATGATTTATATCTTCGAGTCGACCGGCCCCCATCGTGTGACGACCAAAGAATACCGATTTCCCATAGATTTGATCTGGGTGGATGAAAGCCGCCATATTGTTTCCATTGCAGAGAATGTTCCCCCTTGTAAGCTGGACCCCTGTCCCTGGCACGGCTCGGAGTCTTCCTCCGTGCGGTACTTGATCCAGACGACGGCGGGGTTTGCGAAGCAGGCAGGTGTGGAGGTAGGTGGCGAGCTCAAATACACCCTTCGCATGTAGAGCGAAGCGCAATTTTTAGCGAGGAAGTACGTGGCTATTGAAGGCTTTCAAGCCGTCGCCAAAGTGGAGGAGGTTCCTCCGGGACAATCGAAGGTTGTGACCATGAACAACCGCACGATCGCGTTGTTCAATGTCGACGGGAAGGTGTATGCCATTCATAATCTGTGTCCTCATGAAGGGGGACCCTTGGCTGAAGGACGCGTGAAAGGGTTTGTCGTGTCCTGTCCCTGGCATGACCTGGCGTTCGACATCAGGAACGGTCAGGGTACCGATGGCGGCGGGTATTGTGTGGGCAGCTATGACGTTCGTGTGGAGGGGAGCGATATCTATGTCGGCCCCCGTCGCAAGAGTTAGCAGGTGAACATGTCCGACGTCAAAGACGAGTTGCATGACCAGGACAAGGTCATTTCTGTCATGCTCCGTCAGCCGATCGAGATTCATCTCTGGGAAGATCGAACGAGAGGGGAGCAGTGGATTCCCTCCTATGATCCCGCCGCGTTGGCCTTGCTCAGTGACGACTATCTGCGTGTTGCGGGAAATAATGCCGTTGATAACGGACAGCGGACCTTCGAATTCAAGGCGCTCAAGCCGGGTGTTTTTGCAGTCGTATTTGAAAAGCGCATGGGATGGAAGTTTACCGCCGAAGATCGGCGCGTGTTTCACATCACAGTTTCGGCCGAAGGTAGTCCCTGACCATGTCGGAAACGGCTTTTATCAACGGAAAGTTCCTGCCGCTGGCTGAAGCCTCGGTGTCGATCGAGGACCGCGGCTTTCAGTTCGGCGACGGCGTGTACGAAGTCATTCGCACGTACGGAGGCAGGCCGTTCAATCTGGACGCGCACCTGGCCCGTTTAAACCGCAGTGCCGAAGCCATCGGTCTGCGACAGCCCTACGCTTTGGAACAATGGCGCGACTCGATTGCTGAAGGTCTGCGCCTGGCCGCCTTTTCGGAATCCAAGATCTATGTGCAGATCACGCGCGGGGTCGCCCCTCGGGACCACGCCTACGCACCACAGTTGGAGCCGACCGTCGTGATGACCGTTCGCGAACTGCATCCCTTGCCCGCGGCCGTGCAGGCAGCCGGCGTCGAGGCCATGACGGTCGACGATGTCCGGTGGGGTCGTTGCGACGTCAAGAGCATCAACCTGTTACCCAACGTGCTTGCGCGCCAACAGGCCAAACATGCCGGCGTCTTTGAGGCCATCCTGGTCAGAAACGGCGAGGTGACAGAGGGATCGGTCAGCAACGTGATCATTGTCCAGCACCGGACGCTCATCACGGCTCCCCAAGGGCCCCGCATTCTTTCCGGGGTGACGCGAGAGGTGGTGCTCGGGTTGGCCAGACAAGAAGGGCTCGATGTTCAAGAGCGCTACCCTTCGCAGGCCCAGCTCTATGCGGCCTCTGAGGTATTCTTGACCGGAACAACGGTCGAAGTTCTGGGTGTTGTGCGGGTCGACGGCAAGCCCATCGGCCGTGGAGAACCCGGTCCAGTGACCCTGAGTCTTGCCAAGCGGTTTCTCGAGCAGACCAGATAGCCAGCCCCTTGCTTTGACATCAATGAAATGTTAAGGTGCCACCTCCGGAAAGTGGGCTCAGGCCCACTTTTTTGTTTGAGTTAGCACAACAGGCAGAGAAACGGGGCTAGGGTGTTGGTGAAGGAGTCCCGATCGGTCGTCGACCGCATCAGCGAAACCATATCCCCCATCTTATGGACGTTGGGCCTGGAATTGGCGGATGTCGTCTGTGTGGGGCAAG
>DASVBB010000181.1:0-11567 GCA_036376045.1 Nitrospira sp. | reverse complement strand
TACTCCTGGTGGCGGAAGACCCCGACAAGGTGAAGGTGACGCAGGGAGCCCGTTGTCCCGTCACCGCCCCGGTCCGTGCGTATGACATCACCGCGATCAATGTCGAAATCACGGTGAATCGCTTTGGGGATTTCTATCCCGGGTACATGTACGCGTTGACCGAAGACGTCAAGGGCATCCGCGAAGAAGAAGAAAAGAACAAGGCGGCGCGTGAGAGCGACGATGAAACCTTTGCCGGCGGTGCGGTATCGAACGGTCTGCAGGGCGATTTGATTCAGCCGTTGGTGATCCGGGCGAACCAGGGAGACTGTCTCCGCATCACCCTGAAGAACGAAATCGCTGAAGAGCCGACCAACATGATCATCAATGGCTCTCAGATGCTCGTTGCCAAGACCGGCAAGCCGGCGACCGCCAACAATCCCGATGCGTTGGTCCCGACCGGCAAGACCGGCGAATTCGAGTGGTACATCCCCATCGATCTGCAGGAAGGCGGACGGGCGTTTCACAGCCATGCGACCCGGGAGCAGTACTCCCTCGGCATGTTGGGGTCGCTCGTCGTCGAGCCGCGCGGATCGCGCTTCCTCAGCCCGTTCACGGGCGAAGAGATGAAGAGCGGATGGGAAGCGATGATCGACGTCGCGAACGCGTCAGACTTCCGCGAGTTCGTGATTTTCTACCACGAGGCCGGTGACGAGACCTTCCGCCTGTTGAACCGCAAGGGCGACATGCTGCCCCAACGCGATGCGCACACCGATACCTATCGGCCGGCAGCTCGCCTCTTGAACTATCGCAGTGAGCCGCACGGCACGAGACTGGAACTTCAGCACCATCTGGTCGGCTTTTCCGATGAATCCCAGGGCTATGGTTCCTACACATTCGGTGACCCGGCCACAACGATTCCACGCTCCTATCTCGGCGATCCGGCGAAGTTCCGCATGATCGGCGGATCCGAAATCGTGCACTCGCATCACCTCCACGGCGGCTCGATCCGTTGGGCAAGACAGCCGGGAGCCAGCAAGCTCGATACGACGTTGTCGAAGAACGGCCCGGTGAAGTTCCCGAATATCAGTGATCCGTCCGACCGGCTCGATGTGCAGTCGATCGGTCCGTCGGAGATCTACGATGAGGTCACAGAGGGCGGCTCAGGCGGCCTTCAGGCGCTGGCCGGAGAATTCGTGTTCCATTGCCACATTCCTCAGCACTATGTGACCGGCATGTGGGGGTTCTGGCGTGTCTACAATACGTTGCAGACACCGGGATCACAGACCGACGTCATGAAGCCACTGGTCGAGCTTCCCGACCGGAAGGGCAAGATCAAGGTGGCCGTGAGCTCGGACAAGCTTGTGGGCACCACGGTCGATTGGTACGGTGGCAAGAAGTACGAGATTACGAAGGATAAGACGGACTGGAAGGCCAATCCGGTGAAAGTCTCAATCAAGGACTGGGTCGAGTACATGCTGCCGCCACAGGGTCTTCCCGGCAAGACGGAAGATCAGGTGAAGCAGGCGCAGGCGCACGATGCGACCGTCGTCAACTGGAAGTGGGACGGCACGAAGGCGCTGAACGAGCCGGAAACGCCGCACAAGTGGGCGGATTATGTCTCGCCGACACCGAATCAGCGGCCGGCGGTGACCTTTGATCCGCAGACGGGCAAGCTGGCATTCCCCTGGCTCCGCCCCCACCTGGGCAAGCGGCCGCCGTTCGCACCGAATCACGGTGGTGCGCCATGGTTGGAGCCGTTCCGCGTCCGTGAGGACGGCACCCGCAGCACGGAACAGGCGAAGCCGGGCGAGCAGGGACCCTGGAGCCTCTGTCCGGAAAACTCGCCGCGCAAGTTCTATACGATCCATTCGATCACGCTGCCGATCACGCTGAAGCCGGCGACGCCGAAGTCGCCTGCGATCGTGGATCCGATCGGCATGATCTACGTCCTTCACGAGGAGGAGGCGGAAGTTCGCAAGAATCCCAAGAAGCAGGTGCCGCTCGTTATCCGCGGCAACGTGTATGACTGCGTCGACGTCATCTTCAAGAATGAAATCCCGGATGACGCCCGCACGGGATGGTCGAACAAGATCAATCTCCATCCCCATTTCTTCCAGTTCGACACCAGCGCGTCCGACGGGCCGACGATCGGATTCTCGTACGACATGTCGTTGCGCGCGTTTACGATGCTGGAAGACCCGCAACCGGACAAGGGCATGCCCTTGCCGGGCAACACGGTGCTCTTGGGCGATACCAAGGCGGGTGCGCGTAGCATCACCGTGAAGAGCACGGCGAAGTTCCACGTCAACACCGAGCTCGGTGTCGGCATGGACGATCCGAAGTTCTTTGAAGTGGCGCGCATCAAGGAGATCAAGGGCAATACGATCACGTTCGATGCTCCGTTGAAGTACGGGCACAAGAAGAACGACATCGCGAGCGTGGAGTTCATCCGCGAGCGCTGGTATGTGGACGCGGATTTCGGGACGGTGTATTGGCACGACCATGTGTTCGGCACCGATACCTGGGGCCACGGACTGTTCTCGGCCTTCATCACCGAGCCGCCGCGGTCGACCTATCATGACCCGGTGACGGGCAAAGAAATCCGGAGCGGCCCCATTGCCGACATCCACACCCTGGAACCGGTGTCGGCCCATATCCGTGGCAGCTTCCGCGAAGTGATGATGCACATCATGGACAGCAACGCGAGAAGCGCGGAACTGATCACGACCGACAATCCGCAGGCCAGGATCGGCGCGGTGACGGTCGATGGTCCGCCGTCGCATCAATTCCCCGATCGGATCAACAAGTCCGCCATGTGGTTCTTGAACGGCGGCGAAGCGACGACGGGGAGCGGCTACAGTATGCGCGTCGAGCCGTTGAGCGTGCGCTTGGCCAACAATGCCGATGCGTCAAAGCTGTTCGTCTCCGGTATCCATGGAGATCCTGGTACGCCGCTGTTGAGAGCGTATCTCGGTGACCCGATTCTCGTTCGGGCCCTTGTGGGTTCCGCCAACGAGGTGCATACGTGGCATGTGACCGGCCATTGGTTCCCGATGGAACGTTATGGCACCACAGCGATGCCGCGGAGCACCATTCACTTAGCGATCGGCGAACGGTACGATCCGGCGATTCCCGCCGCAGGCGGACCGCAAAAGCAGGCCGGCGACTATCTGTACTACAGCGGTCGTGCGTCCCACTTTGCGGAAGGCAGCTGGGGCATTTTCAGGGTCTTTGACGAGTTGCAGGGAGACCTGAAGCCGTTGCCGAGCCGTGAGCAGATTCAAAAGTCTGCTCCGTCGGTCTGTCCGGCAGACGCTCCGGTGAAGACCTTCAACGTGTCCGCAGTCGACCAGAACATCCGGTACCACGAAGGGGCGCCGGGCGTGATGGAAGTCGATCTCGAGCGTAAGATGGTCTTCGGCAACGAACAGGGCAAGATGTACGTGCTGGATGGTGACCGCGGGCGGGTAAAATCCGGCGAGTTGCGTCCGAGCCCGTTGACCCTGCACGTGAATATCGGCGACTGCATCAAGGTCAATCTCAAGAATGAGATGGCCAAGGAGCGCGCCGGATTCCACGTTGACATGATGGCGTTCGATCCGAAGGATTCGTTCGGCGCCAATGTGGGCAATAATCCGGGCGATCAGACCATCGGACCCGGCGAAAACAAGACCTACACGTTCTATGCGCACCCGGAATATGGTGAGCTGGCCGCCCTGATTCAGGATTGGGGCAACGTGGTGGAAAATCCGCGCAACGGGCTCTTCGGTTCTATCATCGTCGGTCCGAAGGGATCACGGTATCGAGACCCGATCACCGGCGAGGACATCACGATGAAGAGCAACTGGCGCGCGGACGTCATTGTCGACCGGACGATTCCGGGCAATGACAACCGGAAGAACTATCGTGACTTCTCGCTGATGTTCCAGGACGAAGACAATATCGTGGGCGTCAGCTTCATGCCGTACATCCAGCAGGTGGCGGGTATCACCGCGGTCAACTACCGCTCTGAGCCGACCGCCTGGCGGGTGGAGAAAGGCTGCGAAGTGTCGGAGGTCTTCAGCTGTGTGAAGACCGGCGACGCGCTGTCCACGCCCCTTCTGCAAGCCCATGTGGGAGATCCGGTGGCGATTCACGTCTTGGGTGCGTTCAGTGAACAGGTTCAGCTCTTTACGGTTGACGGCCATGAATGGCCGCACGAACCATACATGGTGGGCGCCGATCAGGTCAGCACGATGGAGTTCGGCGGCTCCGAGATCATCAACGCCTACCTCACCGGTGGCGCCGGAGGTCCGAACAAGATCGTCGGTGATTATCTCTGGAAGAACCAACGGCCGGCGTTTGCCAATGCCGGACAGTGGGGATTGTTCAAGGTACTGCCGATCGAGGATCAGCGCATTCTTCCGCTGACGCCACAGGTTCCGCCCACGAAACACGCGGACCAGGACAATGGCGGAGAGGTCGTGCGAACCTCAAACGGACAGTAACCATTGTGTGTGAATCCTGGGGGGGCCCGATGGCTCCCCCAAGCCTATTCGTGAGATGACCATCATGCGTCGAAACTTTGTGATGTCCCTTGTGCTGGTCTTGTCTACCGGTGTTCCGATGACAGTCTCGGCCTATGAGGAGACCGGGGTGACGAATGGCGGGACGGTGACCGGTACCGTCACGTTTCTCGGCGACGTTCCGGCTCCAACCGCATTTGAACTGTGGCGGTACCCTGATCGAGTCTACTGCGGTGCCCTTTCGGATGGGTCCGGCTACCGATTCATGCAGCCAGTGTCCGTGGGCGTCCAAGGTGGGTTGAAGGACGTCATCGTCACCATCGAGGGCGTCGAAAAAGGAAAGTCATTTGCCTTTCAGGAGACGAAGCTCGAGGCGAACATTTGTCAATTCGTGCCGTTCGTTTCCGTCGTGAGAAATCACCATCCATTGGTCGTCAAGAATCTGGACTCGGTTTCCCATGATTTGCAGTTTTACGAACGAGAGCAGGAACATATCTTTATTATGTTCCACCGTCCGGCCCTCACCAAGTTGGGCACCAGCGATACCATTAGATTTACAGGCAACCGGCGCGGCGTCACGATGCAATGCGGCATGCATCCCTACATGCAGGGCCACGGACTTGCCGTCGAGAATCCGTATTATGCCGTGACCGGGATCGAAGGGAGCTTCTCGATTCCTGACCTTCCACCAGGCACCTATCGCATCCGGGCCTGGCATCCGACGCTGGGCGAGCAGGAACGCACGGTCACTGTGGCCGAAAAGGGGACGGCGGCTGCAGATTTCAGCTTTGGCACGAAGTAACACATGCTGATACGATGGTCACAATGGATTCTGTCCCTGGTCATCCCTGTGTGGGTCGGCCTCTCTGGGGGAGTGGTCTCAGCAGAAGGCCCAACCATTCCGCCGGTGAGTCGGGTCGAAGTGGTGCTGGCCAATCAATTCAGAAACCAGGTACCTGCGCTCACGGAAGAATTTGTTCAGGCAGGGATGACGAACGTCCATTTTCAGTTCGCCAAGCGCGGCCAACCCCCGCAAAATATCGGTTTGGGACGCAATGTGCCGGCTGATAAGGCCAGAGAGGCCATCAGATTGGCCTTAAAATACAATCTCGGTGTCAGCATCCTGTTGCCGGAACGGTTGTTTCCGCCCCGGTTCGTGACCATTGCGTCCTCGAATTTCGACGACACGGTCGAATATCCAATCGATCAGGCCAGCCTTGCGAGGCTCCAAGACCCGAGCCTGACTGACGAACAATTTCACCGGATCTATCACGAACTCACCTCCACGCCGAAGGAATTGCCCGCGCGGTACTAATGGGCACTCACACACGACATCTGGCCGTTGCACAGGCCGTTCTGCTGTCCGCTCTGCTTGGAAGCCTGAATCTGGCAATCCTTTCGGACCTTCCTCTTGCCCGTGCCGCGCAGCCCTCCGATGCCGCTCTCAAAGAGCAGGCCGACGCCTTGATGAAGAATGCCGAGGAGATGGTGGCGCACGGCGGCATGGGGGACGCCAAGGCTATTGTCCACCATTGCGGAGAAGCGTCGCGACATGCCGAGGCGCTGCTGGCGCAAATCCCCCCTTCGGATCCTCGCCGGAGCCAGGCATCGGTTTCGCTCAATGAGGTGATTCTTCAGTGTAAGCGCGTGTCGGAGATCGGTCCCCATGCCGATCCAGGCCTGCTGCTGAACCCGGCCATCAAAGCACGAAGCGCTGCCCGAGAATCCGTCAAATCGCTTGGCTTGAATCCGAAGAGCTGAAGGCAGTCCCTAACGGAACCTGCATCTTCTTTGGCTATTCCTTGACCGTCATTGTCATGATGATGGGCTCGAGAGGATTGTTGTATTCGTCGCGTGGAAGCGCCGCGATCTGGTCCACCACCTCCATGCCGCGGAAGACCTCACCGAACACGCTGTAGCGTCGATCCAAGCCGCTGTTGTCCGCCAGACAGATAAAAAACTGAGACCCATTGTCGTTGAAATCGCGCGTGCTCGAGCCGTCCCGCGGCGTTTTCGCCATCGAAATCGCTCCTCGCTTATGCGGCCGGTCGCTCAATTCGGGATTCAGCCAGTAGCCGGGACCGCCGGAGCCGTGTCTGAGCCGGTCGGGTTCCTTGCTCAAGGGGTCGCCGCCTTGAATGATGAATCCCGGCACGATCCGGTGAAAGGTCGTGCCATCATAGAATTGCATCTTGATGAGGTTGATGAAGTTTTCGATGTGACGGGGAGCATCCTCGGGATAAAAGCGAATCTTGATCTCGCCGAACTTCGTCGTGATCGTGACCCGGGGATCGATTTTTTTGAATTCCATGTTCACCGGAACGAATCTACCAAGGGTGTGACGCAGGAGGCAATGGTCTTGCGTGTTCAGCCGTCGAGCTTTCGTGCTGGGTCGATCTTGATCCAGAGGACCGCGCCGAGAAGTGCCACGCCACCGGCTGCGGCGAGGGCAATGGGCCAACCCCACTGCGCAGCCATCCAGGGCGTGAGGCTCGGCGACAGCGCCCCTCCGAGGTTGGCTCCGGTATTCATCAGGCCGGACAAGGCTCCTGCGTGGGTCTTGGATAGGTCGCTCGTAGAGGCCCAATAGGCGCCCACGGCGAAGTAGAGGCAGCCGGCTCCGACGGAAAGACAGGCGACCGCCGTAACTGCGGAATCGGCAAATGCCCCGGCAGCAATGGCACAGCCAGCACAGGCCATTCCCGACATGCCCGCCATCGATCGACCGCGGGTGATCCCATAGGCGGCAGCGAGCCGATCGGTCACCCAGCCGCCCAACGGGCAGCCGATCAGAATCGCCCAGAAGGGCGCTGACGCATAGAGTCCTCCTCGAAGGACGTCAAATCCTCTAACATTCACGAGGTACAAATAGAACCACGAAAGATAGACGTAGGCGACATAGCCAAGGCAACTGTAACTCAGCACCAACCACCAGAGCGTTGAATTCTCGAGGAGCGATAGCCGAAAGACGTGCTGCCGGTCTGACCGGGGAGCGTCTGTTGAGAAGGAAGCTCGGTGCGTCCACGGATGCTCCTCGGGCCGGTCGCGCGCGAGCGTCCACCAGAGGATGCCCATCACCAACCCCAGGCCGGCCGAGAGGTAGAACACGGTTTGCCATTTCCAATTCACCATCACCCAGGCGGCAATCGGAGGGGTGATGGCCGATCCCAAGCCAATTCCGCCGATGGCAATGCCGATGCCCAACCCGCGCGCATCCGGCGGCATCCAGTTGGCGACGGCGCGATTGAACGACGGCAGCGCGACGGCTTCGCCCAGACCCAACGCAAATCGCACGAGCGCGAGTGCGCCCACGATGCCCACCATGTCGGCTAACGGCGAGGCCGCCACAAACGCCGTGAGCCCCGTGCAGACGGACCACCAGACGAGCGCGCCGGTGAGCACCAGTCTGGCGCCCCACCGGTCTGCGAGCCATCCACCGGGCAGTTGAAAGAGGGCATAGCCGATGACGAACGCGGAGAAGATCCAGCCCATTTCCTGCTGGGTCAAGCCGAAGGCCGGCATCATCTGACGGGCCGTGACGGAAATGTTGACCCGGTCGATATACGTGACGACGCTCGTGCCGAACAGCAGTGCGAGGATCAGCCAGGAGATTGAACGCGTGCGAGAGGAATTGGTCACGAGCTAGAGTGCAACTGAACAGAACGGCCGCGGCGATTATAGCGGGTCTGATAGACTCCCACCAGGACAATCCGAAAGCCAAATGGTGAAATTCCCCTGTTGGTTCGCGGGCTTGCTAGCTTTCACGGAAATGATTCGGTAAGATGAGCTTTGGCTGGTCCAAAAGCTGCTCACCAATGTCACCCCAAAGGGACGCGTCATGTTCGGGGCCGTCCCAATGCGGTCCGGATGTTTCAGCAGCCAATGCTGTCCGCTGACTCACTGTGGAGATGTTGAGTGTCCCCAACACGTGTTGTCGTCGCCCTCATCGTATGCCTCATTGTCGGCGGCGTCGCCTTCCTCTGGTTTTCTCCGTATCTGACCGGTGAAGACTACCTGAAAGAGTTTTTCCTCCATCAGCTCGAACAGAATCTCGGCCGCAAAATCGATGTCCATCGCGTCAAGCTCGTCTTGTTCCCCAAGATCCGGCTCGAGATGACGCAGATCGTCATCCATGACCGTAATCAGGAAGGTGTGCTGCTGTCGGCCAAGAAGTTGGACCTCGTGCTTCGGCTCGTCCCGCTGCTGCGGAAACAAGTCGTCGGCAAACGGCTGTTGATCGAAGAGCCGATGTTGACGCTGCGCCGGGACCGCTCCGGCCATTGGAACGTGCTCGACCGTGAGCAGCCCATCCCGGCCAGCGACGAAGAGGCGCTGCAGATGCTGACGCGCATCTTCCGCATCAGAGAGGCGACCCTGGTCAATGGCACAGTCATCGTCATCGATGAAGCGCGACCCGACGGTCCGCGGACGCTCAAGTTGCAGTCCGTCGAGGCCGCCTTGGAGATCTTTCTCGAGCGCGGGCAAGCCGATCTGCACGTGTCTGCATTACACCGGGGCGCCCAGGGGATGTCCGCGGTGTCGTTGTCGGGTACCTTCAGGAAGGCCGAGCAGCAGACGCTGACTGCCGATGAGTCCAAGCGACTCTCATTTCCGATCCAGTTCGACGGGCTGGTCGAGACGGCAAATCTGAGTCTTCGCGATATGGCGGACTTTTTCGGTCCTCGGCCCGTGCCGGCTCTATTGCAGGGACGGGTGAATGCACGCAGTTCCATCAAGATTTTCCCGGGCGTGGCCGGCTACGACCTGCTGCTCTCCGATCTGACCGGCAACATGGAGCAGCTTTCCATTACCGGAAAGGCCAGCCTGTCCGGCCTGCTCGCCGCTCAGCCGACGTTTGCGGTGACGTTCTCATCCACTCCTGTGCAAATCGGCGACCTCTTGTCGAAAATTCCACCGGCCTGGATTCATCCCCAATTGCCTTCGGTCATGGAGGAACGTCAGATCAAAGGGGTCGTGGAAGTCCTCTCGGCCACCGTGACGGGTTCGTACGCGGATGGGCCTCAAATGGCGGTGACGGGGGAGTTTCGTCTTCAAAAGGGCGAGGCGTTACTCGGTCAGAGCCGCGTGCCGGCCAAGGACCTTGATGCGCACGTCGTTGTGGAAGCGGGACGAATTCGCGTGTCGAAGCTAAGCGGGCTGTATGGGACCATCCATATGGCCGACAGCAAGGGGCAGCTCTCGTTTCTGGAGCAGGGACCGTGGGTGGAAATGGAAATCAGCGGCACCATGGCCGCAGCAGATCTGTTGCAATTCCTGGCCACGACCGTCAAGTCGGAGCTGCTGTCGCGTGTGCTCGCCTCCTCGCGAGATGTCGAAGGCATGGCCATGCCCGTCTTTCGCCTCGTCGGCCCGCCAACTGCCGTGACGTTTGCCGGGGGTGAAATCAAGGCCCAGCATGTGAACCTCACGAATGCGTACCTGCCGGAACGGTTGAGCGCGCTGCAGGGCCGGTTTGTGTTGGCCGAAGGGGAAACGCAGTTCGACCAGGTCACCGCGCATCTCGGGGATCTGACCGTCCAGGTCCAGGGCGGCATCACCGGAGGGTCCGGAAGCGTGTTCAAGGACCTGGCGGTGCGGGTCAGCGGCGATGCGATCCACATGTCGCAGCTCCTGCCGGCCAAGTCCTTGCCTCAGGGCGTGGTCGAGGGGCTGGCCAGCGCGATCGTCGTGGTGACCGGAGCCACCGCCACTCCGCATCTGCGCGGAGAAGTGGAATTGACGGAGGCCAGAGTCACCCTGCCCTCCATCCTGGAGAAACCGACCGGCGCGCCGGTCACCATCACATTTGAAGGCGACATTCCCCGGTCGAAGGACGTGACGCTGACGCGGCTGGAAATCGCGGCTCCGCCGCTGCGTCTGCCGGTCAAAGGAAAAATCCAGTTCGGCGACAAGTTTTCGATCGACGCCGCGCTTGCAACCGGCACGGTGGCTCTGTCCTCGGTCCCCGAATGGATCGCCAAAGGCGGATTCGAGGCGGGCAATCTCGAACTTTCGCTGGATATCAAGGGCAAGGATCGGGACTGGCGGACCTGGAAAACCACCGGATGGCTGGCGCTCAGCAATGGATTGATGACGGTGAAGGGGACGGACGGGCCGATCCAGGACTTGTACGTGCGGCTGCTCCTAGCGCGTGACACCGCAGAGCTCAAGCGGCTGTCGTTCCGCCTGATGGATAGCGACCTTACCCTCGAAGGGACGATGCGCAATTGGACGACCAAACCGGTCATTACGGCCAAAATGGAATCCAACCAGATGGACATCGACCTGCTGATTCCGAAGGGAGAGCGAGCGCCCATCCGAGATCTGCTCGAATGGTTGGCGGCAACGAGCAAAGTCAGTGCGACCGCCTCCATCGCGCGGGGACATTACAAACATCTGAAATTCGGCGCCCTCTCCGCCCGGATGACCATCCAGGATGGCGTCCTCGACCTGGATCGGTTATCGGGACAGTCCACCAATGGAGAGATCGCGGGCAGGGTCGTTGTCCAGTTGCCGCGGAACGAGCCTGCCGATGCGGAGATTTCGCTGCGCGCGACGGGCTTGCTGGTGGAGGATATCTACCGGCTTGCCGGCGACAAAACTGGATCCGTCACTGGTGAAGCGCGCATCACCGGCACGATTCGAGGCCATGGGCGCAATCCGCACGGTCTCTATCCTACACTCAACGGCAAAGCCGAACTTCTGCTGGAACACGGCCATGTCTTTAAATCTGAAAAACGCGCAACGTGGAAGATCATCAGCATCTTGAACCTTCCAGCCGTGTTGCAAGGCAAGGTCGACCTGGAGAAGGAAGGGCTGCCCTACAACAAAGTTACGGCGACCGTCACCGTCCGCAACGGGCTGTTCGAAACCGAAAACCTCATTATCGATAGTCCCATCGTAAAGATCACGGCGGCGGGCAACTACGATCTCCCGACCGATCAGGTGGATATGGTCTGGGCGGTCAGTCCGTTCGGATCGTATTCGCAGTTCCTCAAAACGATTCCGTTGTTCGGCCGGCTGTTCGCGGGAGAACGCAAGGGAGTCGCCACCGCGATGTTTTCGGTGAAAGGTGCCATC
>DASVBB010000180.1:0-2737 GCA_036376045.1 Nitrospira sp. | reverse complement strand
AGGTCCCTGAGTGTCGGGAGGTGGTGCGGGGATGGGACCCCATAGACCACGCGCTGGACCATCCACAGGAGATACGCGGCGGCCAGAACGATGCCCAACGACGCAAAGGCGGTCGCGACCTTGCTCCAGAGGAACGTGCCGACGAGTACGAGAAATTCCCCGACAAAACTATTGGTGCCGGGGAGACCGAGCGAAGACAAGGCAAAAATCACCAATAAGGCGGCATACTTCGGCATCGGCGCGGCTAATCCGACATTATCGGCGATCATCCGGCTATGGGTGCGCTCATAGATCATGCCGACGCAGAGGAACAGCGCGCCGGTCGTAATTCCGTGGTTGACCATTTGGAGGACGGCTCCTTCGATGCCCTGTTGGTTCAAGACAAACAGGCCAAGGCTGACGAACCCCATGTGGCTCACGCTCGAATAGGCGATCAGTTTTTTGAGATCGACCTGGGCCAGCGCCATATAGGCGCCATAAATGATTGCGATGATGGAGAGCACGACCATCATGGGCGTAAAGTCGCGGCTGGCATCCGGCAGCATCGGTAAACTGAATCGCAGGAATCCATAGGCTCCCATTTTCAGCAGAATGCTGGCGAGGATGACACTGCCGGCGGTCGGGGCCTCGACGTGGGCGTCTGGGAGCCATGTGTGAAACGGGAACATGGGAACCTTCACCGCGAAGGCGGCGAAGAATGCCAAGAACAGCCACATTTGCAGCGAAGCTGGGTAGGTGCCCTGGCTTAAGGCGAGAATGTCGAACGTGTGCCCTCCATAAAAATAGAGGACGAGGATGGCCACGAGCAAGAGCACGCTCCCTGCGAGGGTGTACAGAAAAAACTTGATGGCCGCATAGAGCCGGTTAGGCCCTCCCCAGACGCCGATCAGGAGGTACATCGGAATCAGCATGGCCTCCCAAAACACATAGAACAACACGAAGTCTAACGCGACGAATACACCCACCATAGCCGTTTCCATCACCAGCAGCACGGCCATGAAACCCCGGACTCGTGTGGTGATCGCATTCCAGGATGCCAAGACGCAGAGGGGCATGATCCCGGCGGTCATCAACACCAGCGGGAGACTGATTCCGTCGAGACCCAGGCTGTAGTAAATGGGCGGGGCCGCGATCCAGGCGACATGCTCGGTGAACTGCATCTGACTGGCCTGTGGATCGAAGAGCCACCAGAGCGGAAGGGCCACGAATAGATCGGCTAAGGTTGCGGCCAGCGCAATCCATTTCGCGGCCGATTCTGCCGCGAGATATATTGCCACGGCTCCCGCAAGGGGAAGCACGAGGAGGAGTGAGAGCCAGGGAAAGGAACTGGTCATTGGTCAAGAGTCAATTGGTAATTGGCATCGGCAAGAGGACAACTGTTCGTCGTTCCCCTTGACCCGTGACCAGTAACCAGTGACGCTCCTTTACAAGAATAAGAACACCGTAAAAAGGACCACCGCCCCAAGCGCCATACCGAGCGCATATTGTTGCGCCTGCCCGCTTTGCATGAGTCTCAAGAACCAACCGCCCCAAGCGGTCGCGCGAGCCACGCCGTTCACCGCCCCATCGATCACGTTCACATCCACGCGTTTCCACAGTTCGTTTGCCGCGAAAAATGTAGGGCGGACGACCGTTCGATCGTAGGCTTCGTCGACATACCATTTGTTCAGTGAGGCCCGATACAACGACTGCCACTGTCGTGCGAACTGATCCGGCAGCGCCGGGTTGATCACATAGACATAATAGGCGCCGGCGATCCCGAGTAATCCCAAGCCCGTGGCCACCACCATGATGACAACGGCGGCTCCTCCCTCGTGAGCTGCGCCGCCTTCGCCTGTCTCGAACGTCGGTCCAAGAAACTCGGGAATGCCCAGATAGCCTGTGACAATACTGAGCACGGCGAGGACTATCAGCGGCAGGGTCATGGTGTTCGAAGGTTCGTGAACGTGGTCTGCATGATGAGGATCGACATGCGAGGGACCCCAAAACGTGACGAACACCAGCCGGAAGCTGTAGAAGGCGGTCATCAACGCCGTCACGAGACCGAGGATCGTCAAGCATTGACCGAGTGGACCGGCCGACCAGGCCGAGACGAGCAGGTTGTCCTTGCTGAAGAATCCTGACGTCAGAGGGAATCCCGCAAGCGCGAGGGAGCCTACAACGAACGTCCAATAGGTGACCGGTAGTTTGTTTTTCAACCCGCCCATGCGCCGCATATCCTGCTCGTGATGCAGGGCGATGATGACGGACCCGCAACCGAGAAACAGGAGGGCTTTGAACGCGCCGTGGGTCAGGAGATGGTATATGCCGGCCGCATAGGCGCCGAGACCGCAGGCCATGATCATGTAGCCAAGTTGGCTGACGGTTGAATACGCGACGATGCGCTTGATGTCGGTCTGGGTCAAGGCGATGGTCGCCCCGACAACCATGGTGATTCCACCGGTGATTGCCACGACAGTCATGGCGGTGGGAGACAGGTTGTAGAGTGGCGCCAATCGCGCGACCATAAACACGCCTGCCGTGACCATCGTCGCAGCATGAATGAGCGCCGAAATGGGGGTAGGGCCTTCCATCGCATCCGGCAGCCAGACGTGGAGCGGCACCTGGGCTGATTTGCCGATTGCGCCAGTGAACAATAAGATGCAAATGAGCGTGAGCACGGAGACGTCCCAAGTCCCTCCAAACGGCCCGAGGACATTCATGACGTCCCCTGCGGACTCGTGCGCACGGGCAAAGA
>DASVBB010000179.1:0-3354 GCA_036376045.1 Nitrospira sp. | reverse complement strand
TAAAATTCTTCGAGGCCCCGTTGTGTTCTCACGACGAAAATCAGTTCGGATGCGTCCGCGCCAGCCTGCAGGCCGAAACTGACGGCTCCGATGTTATAAAACGCCGGCTGCGACCATTCTCCGGTCTGTTCATCGTGCACGAGTAACACGCCCCCTCCCCCTGCCCCGCCGAAGACAAAGGCACCTCGGAGAATCTGCGGGACGATAAACAAGCCTTTGCTGCGCGATATCCATCGGTGAAGCTCCTGCTGCTGCGGATCGGCGGCAAACGCTTCCACCGTGAGTCTCGCTTTCTCCACCAGCTGCTCTTGCTCCGTCGCGGCAGCCACGGGAAGCGGGCCCATCATCGCACTGACGATCGCAGCGATTGCCAAACCGATGGGGGCCTTCAGTCGTAGCCTGATGCGAGACGGCATGCGAGCTCCTGTACTGAGGGATGACGAGGACCAGATCTCAGGGTTCCGGAGCAACACACGCTAGCATGATTCCGGTCGGGCAGACACTGTCAAAACTGACAGAGCGTAAAGGGAAGGCGGCAGCGCCGTGCCCATGTGCTGTCATGCTGCGCTGCCGTCGCCTGTCGTGAGGTCGTATCGATCATCGGCCCGCGCTATTGCTTCGCTTCGGCCGTTTTCAACATCGCCTGCAGTTCCTTGGAATGCGGATTGGGTTTCGCCTTGTGGGCAATGATAATGTCGGCCGGCCGAACGTCAGCTCCGTAATACGCGGCATTCAGTTCGTCTCTTGACCGGATTGACGCCCCGTCAAACGACACTCCGGCATACAATCCTTTTGCGCGGGTGAACGTCACGAAATCAGCCGTGAGGTTTGTGTCGGCCCCCATTCCCTTCGGCCCAATGGCGACAGATCCGTCGGCACCAAGCTTGATCTTGTTTGCCAACAACGAGTCGACCCCTTTCGGTGTCATGATGAGCACGATGGCTTCTTGTGACTGGGCTCCTGCCTGGAGACCGAAACTGACGGCGGACGTTTCATAGAACACCGGTTCACTCCAGCCCCCCTTCTCATCACGAGCAAGGACGACACCGTTGCCGCCTTCCACGCCGAAAATGAACGCCCCCTTCGCCAGTTTTGGCACGATATAGACGCCCTTGGCCTCCTGCAAGTGGCTGCTGAACCACTTCATGTCCGGGTCATTCACAAAATTCTTCAGTGCGACTTCCGCTTGGTCGACAATGCCTTTCGCGTCGCCGGCATCATCCGCCCAGCCGGAGACCGGCGCGCTGATCAGTACCATGATCAACGCGGCAATCAAGCCCGCGCCTGCGCGAACGGGTTGCAAACTCTCGTTGGTGGTCTTCCGCATGGTTCCCTCCTTTGTTGAATGTCGTTTACGGTTTTTTCGCAGGTGGCGGATAACTCTCGAATGCTTCGGCGATCGCCTTGTTCCCAAGCTCGACGTTGTCCGCGTTCGATTCCTGTAAGGTCCCGATGATTGTCGCCCGCCAGACGAGTTGCTTGTTCGTCGGTTGAATCAGATCCAGAATCAACGTCCCTTCCTTGTATTCGTACGTCGTCACGCCTCCGCCGTACCCCGCGCCCCACCCGTACCCGCCGCCCGGGCCGCGAGCCACGCCGACTGAGGTTCCCCCGCTTTCGAGCCGCTGCTTGTCCAGGACATTGATCCAATAGTGGACTTGTAAATCCTGCGCCTCATCGAGTCCGACCTGGCGAAGGCCCTTTGCCGTGAGTTCGCGTGAGACGGCAGACTCGATGCGCTTCTGCGTCAACGAATTGTCGTAGATGCTGCCTTTATTCATTTCGGCGACCCCGGCGAACGAGAATGTTCTGAATGCGGAGAAGTCTACCGTCGGGTCATGGTCGGTCTGCACCTTGAAGGCGTTGCAGGCCGACAGGCCAAGCGCCAGCATCAGAAACCAGGCGAGTCGTCGACTCTGCATAAGCTCCCCACCTTTCAGTCTTGTCGGAAATGCGGCGCCTTATCTCCCGGACGAACCCTTCTTCCCCTCGCCCGAGGGAGGATGATTGACGAGGGGGGCATGCCGCGGCACGCCGCAGGCAAAGTAGAAATATGCCCCGACCACCAGGAAATTGATGGCCACGGCAATCATATTCCACACGATCACGGGCCTCGATTCGACCAGAATTCCGTAATACACCCAGACGATTTGGAAGGTCCCCATGATAGCGGCCATCGTCGGATTCATGCCCTCACAGGATCGCCGTTTGAGCATGGCGATGAGATCCGGCATCGCCGCAAAAGTGGTCCCGAAACCCGCGACGAACCCGATAATGTCATGCAGCGGCATCGACATGAGAATCCTCCCTCTCCGGAAACACCTCAGTGACACTCGGTCTTGTCGGCGATATAGGTGACCAGGACCCCGTAGTGGTCCGACCCTGGCGCGGACAAGCTTTCGTCGGATTGTCCAAAGAGTTCCTGCTTGAAGCAGCCCGTCGCACTGTCCGATGGTTTTCTCATGAGAAACAGAAAATCCACCCGCCTCGCCTGGCTGATCCCCTTTTGATACCCTTCAAGAATTTTCTGCTGCTGGCTTTCTGGGAGCCGCTTCATCGCCGATCGAAGTGCGGAGGGGACCTCCTGCAGCCCTTGGCCGGCAATCACGTTGCGCTGAGGATCAAGACTATAGACCTCTGTTTCGGGATATGCCATCGAGAAGGTGTCCTTGAGACCGGCTTGCTCCAGTTCCCGATACTCCGGATCGTCGGGCTCGAAGTTGAAATCGCCTCCGACGAGGACTCCAAGATAGGTTCCTGCCGCATACAGTTTTTGGATCTGCTTCACGAGCAGGCGAATCTCATCGAGCCGTCGCTGCTGGTCTTGCTCCATGGCGGCCACGATGGCTTCGAAGTCCTCACGTCGTCCCTTTCCCTGCTGCACAGCCTCATTGATCTTTTGAATGAAGAACGCGTTCCGCTCGATTCCGGAATGCAGATGAAGGCTGACCGTCAACAGCTTCCTGCCGGTATTCGGGTTTTCCACTTCGGCAATCAGAGCATACCGAAGCTCACCCGTCTGAAAGCCCATATGGTCGTCACAGCGTCCGAAGCCTCCGCTGAGCTTGAGACCTTCGACTTTGCGCAGCAGCAACGGTGCCCTGGCGAGAACGGCCAATCCGTTGTTCAACCCCGGCACGATGGCAAGGCCAGGAGCCACCCGGACTCCGCAGGCATCTACCTGATGCACGGCCCGATAGTCCAAGCCGGCACGCTTCATCGCCGCGACGTACTTGTCGGCCATTTCAGGGAGCGGATTGACCTCTTGAAGGAGCATGACGTCCGGTTGGATGACAGAAAGCTGTCGAAATTGCAGATCAAGCCGCGCCTGCCTGGCCTCTTTCGATTCACTGG
>DASVBB010000168.1:0-23664 GCA_036376045.1 Nitrospira sp. | reverse complement strand
ACAGCGCGGTCCCACGGTGGCCGAAGTCGTCACGGCACTCGAAAACCCCAAAGCTCAGGTGATCGTCAATTTAGTAGGCCTTCCGTTGGAAGACCGCCCCGCGTTCTTCCTCGAGCTCCTGCCCAAACTACAGGAACTGCGTCTCCGCAGCGGACGGCCTCACCGGATTGTGGTCGACGAAGCGCATCACCTGCTGCCAAAGACCTGGACCGGGAACGCGCCGGAGAGCAGCCGGGACCTCAAGAGCATGCTCTTCGTCACCGTTCATCCTGATCGCCTCTCTCCACAGTTGATTGACTCAATCGAGTTGGCCGTGGCCTTGGGGCACGATCCGGCAGCGATCTTGCGCTTCATCGCGGGTCATCACTCCCGGCAGATGCCTGCACCGCCCACCGACGAGTTGAAGCCGGGAGAAGCCCTGTTGTGGCGGAAGGGGAACGGGAAGGCCGTCGAGTGCGTGCTCATGGCCGTTCCACGCGTGGAGCGACAGCGGCATCGACGGAAATATGCCGAAGGTGAGCTGCCTCCTGAACGGAGTTTCTATTTCCGGGGTCCCGACGGCAAGTTGAACCTGCGAGCGCAGAATCTCATTATGTTCCGCCAGATCGCGGACGGGGTAGACGATGCAACCTGGCTGCATCACCTGCGGCAGGGAGACTATTCTCACTGGCTGGAAACGGCCATCAAAGATCCCTCGTTGGCTCGGATTGTTCAAGAGGTGGAGGGCACGCCCGAGCTTTCCGCGCGCGACAGCCGGCGACGCGTGGCCAGTGCCATCGAGGACCGATACACGCTGCCGGCGACCGGCGCGTGACGTCACATGGTAGAGAAAGGAGGGCACATGCGCACATTCTGGGGCCTGCTGATCGGAGCACTGGCGGTGTGTTTCAGCGCCTGTGCGGAGGAGCAGGGAAAAAGCTACTGGCTGCGCCACGCGTCTGTCACGCTGTCGCAAGCCGCAGAAATCGCCGAGACGAACGGACCGGGACGGGCGGTGGGGGCCGAATTAGGGCATTCGGGGAACCGCGTCTTTTATGATGTCGAAATCATCGGGACGGTGAATCAGTCATTGCGACTCCGTGTCGATGCCGAAAGCGGTAAGGTTGTTAAACGAGAGGAGTGACATTCCCCCGTTTTGCTCACCCAGTCAACTGTACCTGCCTGAGTGTTTCCCGCCATGACGAGGTTATGACACCGCCTCATACGGACTGTGTGCGGGCACCGCTGTCCGCGATCTGGCCTCACTCACGAGAGTGATCATCGAATGGGTGCCGGCGGGATGGGTTCCGGTTGAGGCGGAGGAACGGGCGATGGAGGAATCGGTTTCCCAGGCGGTGAGGGGATAGGGGCAGGTGGGGCCGATATCGGTTAACTCGCGCGCCGGATATCCCGATACGACTCTGTGTGCATCGTCGATTGGAGCAACGCTTCCTCGGGCGTCCCGACCAGGCCGCCGATCGCCGACATGGCGAGACTGATCAGTCCCAATCCGGACAGCCACAAGGCAATCATTCCCAGACGGTCCAAGGCTTCGGCGCCAAGGGCGGTCGTTCGCTGTTTGACCCCTCGCACTGTCTCTTGAGCGGGTTTGAGGATGCCAATGGTCGATTGCACGACATCTCTGGCCTGCGCGTCGGACATCCGGTATCGATTCACCATGAGATTTATGGCGGCTTGATGGTCGAGCGCCGATAGTTTCTCGCGCAACTCGGACAACGATTCATCAGTGATGCGGCTGAGCGGATCAGGCTGCCGTGTTTTCCCGATGGCGCGGGTCGTATCGGGCGGTGTCGATTCCGGTGGCAAGTCAGTTTTTCCGGTGGCTCGAAGCACCGATTCGATTTCCCGTCGGACATCGTCAACGGAGAGAGTGACGCGGCTCGTGTTGTGCTGCACGCTTGACGACGCCGGATGCGAAAGGCTCTGTACGACCGTCTGGAGCGTCGTGCCGAACAGGGAGAATGCGCCGCCGATCATCGTGGCCATCGCCGTGGTCGTCAGCCAGGCGAACACCAGCCAGGTGACTCCCCACACGACCAGACCGTGGTAGAGCCCGTCGTCGCGGTCTCCGCTCCCGGTACAGCGGGCGGTCATGTAGCCGCTGACAAATGCCGAGACCAGCAGCGAGAGGCCTGTCCAGACGGCGGCCCCTACCGGAATGCCTTCAGTTGGATTGGCTTCGTGAAAGTCAACCGCCCACGCACCGAGTCCCAGGCCGGCCAGGGTCAGCATCATCTGTAACGCCAGTCCTAGCGCCCATCCGGCGAATACGGCGCTCCATTTGATTCGCGGGCTTCCGGTCGACCACTGAGAAAGGTTGCGATCGACGTCCATGGCCGTCAAGATTTGGCTCTGACTCCCGTCGCCGCTAGGCGAAGGCTTGGTAGGCCGGTTGAGACTGCCGGCGGTCATTGGCCACCGGTTTGGGGAGGCCGTCAACGGCTGATCGAATCGTACCGAGCAGGTTGGCGCGTTCGAACGGCTTCTCCAAAATGGCATAGGCCGGTTCCAGCAGGCGATGAGTCGCGTGGCCGGTCACCAGGACATCGCTGGTTGCCAGAATGACCGGCAGCTCCGGCCACATGGCCTGCGCGAGATCCAACAGCTCCAAACCGTCCATTTTGGGCATATGATAATCCGTCAATAAGACGTCGTACCGCCGCTTCTTCAGCGCATCGATCGCTTCCAAACCGTCGCACGCCTCATAGACGTTGTATCCGGCATCGCTCAAGATGGAGCAAATGAGTCTCCGAACGGCGTCATCATCCTCTGCGACGAGTACTCGTTTGCCATAGCCATCCATTGCAGAACCTCCTTGCCACGTCATGATCATCCGTACTGCTGAAGCAAGGTCCGGACCTTGAGGGAGAGGATAATCTGATTAAAGTACCTGGAGTTCGGGCGGGGGACCTCGGAAATCCCCCTGAGACGAGGACGCTCTGTCCAGGGGAGGACAAGATGTCCGGGTCAGCAGGGGAAGCCGAAGTACCGAAGTTTTCTCAAAAGCGTCTTGCGATGAATGCCCAGGATCGTGGCGGCCCGGCCGAGATCCTGGTTGTGCGCCTCCAGCACGCGAAGAATATGGTCTTTCTCGAGTTCGGCCAGCGTCACCCATCCACGCGCCTGTGCCGCGGCCTGCACCGTCGCACTTTGAATGCCTTGTGGCAGGTCCTCGGGAAACACGACTGGATGCGGCGTGAGTGCCAGGGCCCGTTCGATCGCGTGCTCCAGCTCACGAATGTTTCCCGGCCA
The DNA here is from genome assembly GCA_036376045.1 of Nitrospira sp. Classification (GTDB taxonomy): domain Bacteria; phylum Nitrospirota; class Nitrospiria; order Nitrospirales; family Nitrospiraceae; genus Nitrospira_C. The sequence goes on along the minus strand of DASVBB010000168.1, from coordinate 20,412 downwards.
CCAGTACCGGTTCAACAAGGCCATGGCTTCAGGAGAGATGCCCGTCACCGGAGGATTTTTCTTGGCGCCGTACATCTGGATGAAATATTGGGTGAGCAACGGAATGTCCTCCGCGCGTTCGCGCAACGGAGGGATGTTGATGGTCACGACATTCAAGCGGTAATACAAGTCTTCCCGGAATGTGCCGGCCTTGACGAGCTGTTCGAGATCCTTCTTCGAAGCGGCAACGATGCGCACGTCGATGGTCATGGGAGTTGTGCTGCCGACCCGCCTGATTTCCCGTTCCTGGATCACGCGTAGCAGCTTGCCCTGCAGCACTGGCGACAGGTCGGCTACTTCGTCCAAGAAGCACGTGCCGAGGTGCGCTTTCTCGAGCAAACCTTTCTTCGATGCCACCGCGCCGGTAAAGGATCCGCGCTCGTGACCGAACAGTTCCGACTCCAAGAGGGATTCTGCCAGTGAGCCGCCATCGACCGCCACAAACGGACCGGCGCTCCTGGCGCTGTTGGCATGAATCGCCCGGGCGATCAACTCCTTGCCCGTGCCGCTTTCCCCCTGAAGCAGGACCGTGCTTTCAGTGTTGGCGACCCGGGCAATCGACTTGTAGACCGACACAATGCCCGGGCTGCTTCCCACGAGATTGTCGAAGCGGTAGCGATGTTTGAGCTGTTCCTTGAGCGCCTGGTTCTGGCGCGAAAGGTTCTTGTGCTCCAGCGCCCGGCGAACGACGAGACGGATGTCATCGACGATGAAGGGCTTGCTCAGATAGTCGAAGGCGCCAGATCGGAGTCCATCGACCGCGGTCTTGAGCGATCCGTAGGCCGTCATCAGGATGACGGGCACATCCTGATGGCGGACCCGCAGTTCGGCCAGCAGGCCCATCCCGTCCAGATCCGGCATATGGATGTCGGAAATCACCAGATCGGGGGAGCGGCTACCGATGCGATCGAGCGCGGTTTTGCCGTCACCGGCCGAATCGACACTGTACCCTTCCTTCGAGAGGATTTCCCGAAGCAGCGTCACCGTTTCTTCATCGTCATCGACAACTAGTATATGAGAGGGCTCGTCCATCAATGGACCTCTTTGCCGGCTGCGGGAAGTTGAATGGTGAAGGTCGTGCCCTTGCCCGGCTCACTGTCGACGGTGATCCGCCCGTCGTGAGCCCGCACGGTTTCCTGCACGATCGCCAAGCCAAGCCCCGTCCCCCTCCCGGCCTGTTTGGTGGTAAAAAACGGTTGAAAGATCTGCGCCGAATGATCGGGTTTGATGCCATGACCGGTATCGGCGATTTCGATGGCCACTGCCCCTGTCTGGTGCAAGCCTCGGCCGAGCGTCACCGGATCGGCGGTTGCCGTGCGCAGGCACAGCGATCCACCGTTCGGCATGGCTTGAAGGGCATTCTCGATCAGGTGGTTGAACGCTTCCTGCATATGCTGGCGGTCCGCTTCGACTAGTGGAAGGTCGGTGGTCAGTTCGGTGATGCAAGCGACGTGCTGGCGTTCGCATTCCGTCCGGAAGAGGCTGGCGCATTCTCGTAAGCAATCATTAATGTCTATGTGTGTTCGAACGGGCGGGGCGCGTCTCGTGTACAGGAGGAGATCCTGGATGATGCGCGACGTCCGTTCGATTTGCGCTTCGACCGTTTGCAGGCGTCCTCTGACCTTGGAAGGGAGCGACAGATCTTCCATCAGCAACTGTACATGGCCGGACAGTGCGGTCAGCGGAGTGCCGATCTTGTGGGCGACGGTCGCCGCAAACTGGCCGATGGCCGAGAGCCGCTGGGCGCGGGCGGCTGCGTGTTGTGCTGCGGACAGCAGTTCGTTCGACCGGGCCAGGGCCTCATTTTTCCCACGCAACTCCTCGCTCGTATGGCGCACGTCGGCTTCGGCCTGCTTGCGATCGCTAATATTGCGCACCACGACGGCCAAGCCGGAGGGCGTCTTGTCGGAGCCCAGAACGACGAACGCCTGCACATGCAGCCATTCGGCCTTCACGTTGTCCTGGCGGCATTGAAATTCGTAGGCGAGCGGCTTGCCGGTCTCACGAAGCTGCTGGAATGGCGCGGCGGCCAGGCCAAGCGAGGCCCAGAGCGCGCCCGGCGGCTCGTCACTCAACAACGCGTCTCGCGATTGGCCCACGAGGCGGACGAAGGCGTCATTCACTTCCAGTAGTTTTCCGTCGAACGTGGCATAGGCAATGGCATCGTGTGACGAGTGGAAGATGCTTTTGAAGCGTTCCTGCACCTCATGCAGTGCCGCTTCTGCCCTCGCGCGCCCATGTTGTTCCAGCAACAGGCGGTATCGTCCCTCACTTTCGCGCAGAGCTTCCGCGATCCGACGGTATTGCAGTAAGAAGAGACCCGTGAACAGCAGCACAACGAGTCCCAGTCCGCGGTTAATCAGGGCCAACTCGTAAGAAATTCCCTCCTTCGAATCGAGCATACCGATCAACAACAATCCGCTGCTGATGGCCAAGGCCACGCCGGTGTATTGGGGCAGCAACTGGGTCGTGAGTACGACGGGAACGAGGTAGAGCAACCAGATAGCGACGCCCAACGGCAGGACGCGATCGGCGACGAAGGTGGCAAGGGTGACGGTCAGCAAGAGCATGATCGTCACGGCGAGCCTGCTACCCTTGTTGATGCGCCCGGGTCTTTGCTCGTCTATTCCCATCTTCATGTCTCGTTCCGGGACAAGTTGTCCCGTCGTGCCGGCCTCCTCAAAAGCACTGAGTAAGAGGTTTTACAGGATTGTTTTTCGTAATTTCAACGACCTACGTCCGAATCGCATGTCTGGCAGTCTTTGTGCTTTCCCAGGGGGTGAGCAAGGGCGGATCGAACGATGCGTTCCCGCCGGGCAGCGAACCTTTCCGGACGAAGGAGATGCCAGCATGAGCTGTGAGCGATGCGGAGGTTTCAAGGTGTTCGACTACTTCGACGGCCCTTTTCACTGCAGCGGTTACCGTTGCATCAATTGCGGCGCGATTACAGACATGCAGATTGCCATGGCGACGCAAACCAGGGCAGTCATTCCTCCACGCCGGATCAAAGCGCTACGCCGCGCCTCACTTGTGACGCCCGAGGCCGGGGCTGCTCATCCGGGTCAAACTGAACACCAGCCATGAATCCACACCGCGACCCGACCGTGCCGGTGGTTGACGCACGCCGGCACGTCGGAGGGTTCCTGAACTGAACAATTTAGGAACGAGTAACGACGTGAATGGAATCTTCTGAGCGGGAGTTTTCATAAGAACCCTCCTTTCCGATCCCACCGATTCGCCAAGCATTTAAGGCCAGTGTCCTCGAAGACTAGGGGGGAGTACACTGGGACAACCCCTAGGTTCATCTTCGACTCCGCTTGTCGAGGGTCAGTACAGGCTCTTTCGAACACACAGTCGAGCCAGGGCGCCGAACGGAAGCGGCGCGACTGCTGATCGGGCCAGAGTGCAGCGATCGCACGAAATACCGCTTTGACGGTCCTTTCTTCGGCAAGGGCCCACCCAGCGAGTTGCCCTGCCGGCGTTGATACTACCTGATCGGGGACACACGCCATCAAGCGAAACCCGTACGGTTCCGTCAGTCGCTGGAGTTGCATGGCGGAATAGCCGTAGAGGTAGGGAAAGGTGAGCAGATTGTTGCATGCCATTGCGATATCAAACGGCCGGCGGAGCTGCCGGGGAAGGCAGGCGCGCAATCCGGACATCCACGCGAAGCAGGCGCCGTTCGGCACGCGCAGGACGAGCAGACCGCCGTTGCGCAACAACGAGACCGCATGGTCCAGCAATGGATGTGGATCCGGCACCTGATCAAAGGTGTTCCAGATGATCACTGCGTCAAACGAGCTCGGCGCGAAGCGCGCCTCTTCGACCGTCCCTTCAAAGATCGGCAACCCGCGCTCGCGGCAGAATGCCGCAACGTCATGTCCGGGATCCACACCGACCATGTCCCAGCCCTGCTGCTGACCCTCGAGTAGGAATCCCCCGACGAAGCTGCCGACTTCCAGCACTCGAGGCCGTGATCGTGAGGTGGTCCGCGCTAGATATTTGGCGACGAGCGGCACTTTCGTTTGTGCCCAGACCCGCTGGGTTTGAAGTTCGGCGAGAAGATAGCGTTCGTCATACTGTTCGGTCGTATAGGCCTTGGTCACGGCCCGTGCCGCTGGGCGAGGATTTCGATAGAGGAGCCCGCACACGTTGCACGCGACGATGGCTGTCGCATAATCCTGCGTGAAATTGACGCGATCGGTGGCTGTGGCAGCATCCTGCCTGGACCATCGGCTCCGATAAAATGACTCGAGGAATCGGTGCTGAGCGGCGATTTCCTGGGCCGAGCAGACGAGTTGCGATCGTGTTGACCCGCACACCTGGCATCCGACCAGCACTCGCGGCTCGCATTCGAGCTCGATGCTTGACTTTCTGACCGTCGATTCCATGCTTCTCGCCATGGCCGTGACCAAGTCCCAACTGTAGGAGTCTCACCCAAGACCGCCTACTGGGCAGAACCCAAGATTGCCATCCATGGACCAACAGCGGATCTGCCACAGCCTTACGGGTCGAGAATTCGAAGTGCGGAAAATTTTACAATTTGGCGGCAGAAAACTAGGGGACTACCTAGTATGTTCATCCGGCGCTTCGGCGTAGCGTCCCTTTTGACTACCCCCACGACGAGAGGAGGACGCACATGGCGACCGCTCCTTCTTCTTTCACCTCTGGCTACGCAAACCCACCCAGCGACATTGCCGGTAGGATCGTCCAGATGGTGAAGCACCGACAGGCCTGCGATATGGAAGACCTCTTGGAAGCGTGTTCCGCGTATACGTGGAATCAGGTCTTCCTGGAAGTCGACCGTTTGAGCCGAACGGGTGAACTACGTTTGTTTTCGAAGCGGGCCGGGAAGTATACCGTCACGCTTCCGGCCGCCTGAATCGCCGCGACCGCGACAGTGGCGCCTCAAGTCATTTCAACGGCAACTTCTTCTGCGGTGCACGGTTGGCCCGCTCATAGCGCATCAGCGCTGGAGGGAGTCGCTGCGCAATGTGCTCCATGCGGCGCTCGTAGGTGAAGTGTTCGAGGACGTGGTCGCCGACCTTCTCCTGCAACCTCAATCGCTCCCACAACCGCAAGAGCTCCCGGGGGTCATATCCCGCTCCAGCCATGAGCGTGAGGCCGATCTCATCCGCCTGAAGTTCCTCCTCATACGTGTGTAGCGTGTTCGGCTGTTCCCCCATGCTGACGCATGGCGGTAATCCCGGAACCGTCTCGCTGGTCAAGGCATGTGCGAGCTCGTGACCGAGCAGTGCGGCCAGTCCCGCTTCAGTTTCGGCAAGGCGGAACATGGCTGTAGACACCACGATGCCTCCGTCGGGCCGGACAAATGCACGAGGTTTCGCAGGGTCGTCGTAGACGGCGACGACCCAGCACAGGTTGCGAGCACGCGATCCGTACTCCGAACGCCGCGCGGCGGCAATGAGGCGTGATGACACCCGGACGACCGGCTCCAGGAGGTTTGCATTGCCAGTGAGTCGGCCCGATTCCGTGCGCAGGAGTTCCTGAGCCGTCGTGGAGGCGGTACTGTCCTTGGTGAGCACACTGATCATCGTCGGTGTCTGAATCACCGATTCTTTGGCGCAGGCCTGAAGCATAAGACCGGCAACGAAGCTCCCAAACCAACGATGGCGCATGTCATCACCCTAAGGCGGATTTCCCAATGCTCAAAACTGGGGGATCGCCTAGTAGAGGACGCCTGAAGCATACGGTGTAGTGAAAGAAGCCTCCTCAATTGGCCTTAATGGCGGGCGTACGGGAGAATTGAGTTATGCATACCGGGCTGGAGTTCCAACGACGTGTATTGAGAGCGAGTCTGCTCGTCATGGGTCTCGCCTCGGTTTCCCTTCCGGCACTAGCGGTGTCCGAAAATACCGTCGCGCTGGAGCAGCCAGAGGCTCAGCACGAGGTTTCCGGGACGCTGGCCAAGCTGGATGTGTCGGCAGGGAAAGGCATGCTGATGACCGATCTCCAAAAGCCGATCTTCTTCCGTCTCGACCGTCCTGAACTCTTCGAACGGTTATCGATCGGCGATCGCGTGACGATGCAGCTGGACGACGAAGGACGCGTGCTCAAAGTCATTGAAACACTTCCGGCGGAAGTGCACGAACCACCGCCGCCCGCCAAATAGGAGCCCGCGTGCAGCGGCTGGCACTGGCCGTTCTGTGGGCATCGATGGTGCCTCTGCTGGCGTCTTGCACCATTCCGCGCGAGATCACCAAGACCGCCCGCAGCGCCATCGAACAACTACTCCTTGCCGAGGCGCTCAATCGCAGCCTGCTGGACGTCGCGCTGCCGCTTTCAGTCGATGAATCCCTCTACATGGAAGTGACCGGGCTGCAATTGGGCTACCTCTCGCCGCTTGTGCCGTTGACATCGGTGGCCGCCTCAGGGGAAACAAGTACAATTGCGACCTCCACGAGCGCCTATTTTTCTCCGGCCAACGATCTGGCATTCGTCAAGGACGCCGTCGCCGCTCATCTCGGTGTATTGGGATATCGCGTGGCGAAACGCGAAGAGGACGCGTCGTATCGCGTCCGTGTCGTGGTGCAATCCTTCGGCACCAGTCAATCGACGTCATTTTTCGGCATGCCGCCGATACAAAGCGTGCTCATTCCCTTCTCATTACCGCAACTCACGGTCTATCAAAATCTCGCACAGGACGGCTACGTACGCTATGGAGTGGAGGTGATCGAACGCTCCACTGGCCGTCTGTTCTATTCTACCCCGTGGCACAGTCACCGCACGTTCCATGACCAGTACACTGTCCTCTTCTTCTTCACCTGGCGCGTGACGGATTTGGAAGAGGCGCCGTGATCCGATGATGAGGAGGAGGACGACCAGGTCTGACTGCGCGACCGGGCGCACGCGCCATTTGTACAAAATAGACGACTAGGGGTCTCCCTAGTAGGCATAACAGGCGAGGCGGCCATACTGTGCTCGCCTATCGCACGCTCATTCCGTCCGCCGGGTGGGTTCCACATCAGGCGAGCAACCCCTGGCTGACGAATTTACCCGCGACATGAGCGCATTTTGAACGTGTTCATTAGGACGACAACGGAGCATGTATGACCGGAGACATGGCGACGATCCTCAACGTCGATGATCAGGAACCCGGCCGGTATGCAAGGCGGCGTATGCTGGAGCGGGCCGGCTATCGAGTCATCGATGCGAATTGCGGGGCGGATGCCTGGCGTGTGCTCGAAGAAGTGCGCCCGCAACTCGTGTTGATGGACGTTAATTTACCGGATATCAGCGGATTTGATCTCTGCCGACGCATCAAGAATCGGCCGGAACTGACGGACATCATGGTGCTACATGTCTCGGCGTCCCGCGTAAGCGGAACGGACCGGGCGGTTGGGTTGGAGGTTGGGTCCGACGGTTATCTCATCGAGCCCATCGACGAAAAAGAGCTGCACGCGGCCGTCCGATCACTCCTCCGGCTGCGAGAGCGACAAAAGGAAAACGAAGGCCTGCTGGCCCGCCTTCGGCGCAGTGAAGAACTGTTTCGCGGGCTGTTCGAACAGGCTGCGGTCGGCATGTGCGTCGTCGGCTCGGACGGTCGCCTCTTGCGCGTCAACGACAAGCTCTGCAGCATTACGGGCCGCGCCGAGCATGACCTGATGAAGCAAGAGTTGCGTGACCTGACGCATCCCGATGACCGCGCCGAACACGAAAGTCAGGTGGGCACGCTGCTGCTCGGCGGGATTTCCGAAGTCTCGCTGGAACAACGTCTGATGCGCCCGGACGGGGATACCATCTGGGTGATGGTCACGTTGTCAATCCAGTGGGACGCTGGAGGCCGGATTCAATCCTTGATCGGTGTAATCGAAGACATCGACGCGCGGAAGCGAGCGGAACTCGACCTCAGGACGCACACGGGCCGCCAGCAGTTGTTGAGCAAGACCATGGATCAGCTGCTTCGTGTGGACGACCCTGCCGAAGTGATGCAGGACATCTTTTCCTCTCTCCGGGCCAGCGTGGGATTGGATAGCTTCCTGGACTATGACGTCATGCCGGACAACAGCGGGATTCGGATGACGTCCTGGGCGGGAATCCCCGACGACGCGCTGGAGCCCTTGATGTTTCTCAAGTTTGGTCAGGCGCTGTGCGGTACATCGGCGGCTTCGAGAAAGCCCTTGATTGTCGAGCGCTTGCAGGGGTCGAGCGATCCGAGGGCCTCACGGATGCAAGCGGTGGGGTCCACAGCGTACGCCTGTTTCCCATTGATCGTCGGCGAGAAGCTCCTTGGCACGCTCGCGTTTGCCAGTAACAGCCGACCCTCCTTCGATCCGGAAGATCTGGAACTGCTGGAATCTGTCTCGAACTATGTTGCGATGGCGAAGGAGCGCCGGCGCCTGCTTCAAGAAACCCGATTACGCGCCGAGCAGGTTGCTGAGCAGGAAGAACGCCTTCGGTTCGCCACGGACGGTGCGGGTATGGGCACCTGGGATGTAGATCTGCGGACCGGACGTGTGGTGTGGAACCGTCAGAATGCCCTGCTGCTGGGGTACGACTCCGAGACCTCACATGCGTCGACCAAACGCTGGTGGGCGCTCGTGCACGAAGACGACCGGCCGGTCGTCCGTCAGGCCATGAAAAACGCCAGGAACAGCGGGAATCTTTACCAGGCGGAGCACCGGATCCGGCGTGCGGATACCGGAGAGCTGCGCTGGGTGGCTCCTTACGGCCGTATCCATTTTAGCGGGGACGGTCGTCCCACGCGATTTGTCGGCGTGACCTTCGACATCACAGAGAGGAAGCATGCGGAGATGCAACGGCAGGAATGGACGAAAGAGCTGGAACGCCGTGTGAATGAACGCACCAAGGAGCTGGTGCGGACGCACGACCGCCTCCGCGGTCTGGCACAGGATCTGACCCTCACCGAGCAGCGGGAACGTCAGCGCATTGCGGGAGAATTGCACGACTATCTGGCGCAAATGTTGGTCGTCACCCGACTCAAGATGAATCATGCGTCTCAGCTGATCGCGCCGCATCCCGCCTGTGCCGTGCTGCAGGAGGCCGATCAATTGATCGATCAAAGCCTGACCTACACGCGCACGGTTGTGGCAGAACTGATGCCGCCTACATTGCGCCAGTTCGGGTTGGCCGCGGGGTTGCGCTGGCTGGGCGAGCGGATGGAGCAGCAGGGGTTGATGGTCCACGTGGATGTTCCTGCGGCGGCCCCGCCGCTGTCTGAAGACCACACGACCATGCTGTTTCAGTGCGTGCGGGAATTACTGTTCAACGTGCTGAAGCACGCCGGTACCGACCGTGCGTCGGTCACCATGACGGATGACGGTCAGGGCAAGCTGGAGATCGTCGTCCACGACGACGGGGTCGGGTGCGACCCTGTCGCCATACGGGAATCGAGAGCGGACAAGTTCGGGATCTTCAGCATCCGCGAGCGGATGGAAGCGATCGATGGGTGGATGGAACTGGAATCGCGACTCGGCGCCGGCACAACCGTCACGCTCGGCGTGACGGTCGGCGCGAGCTGCGCGGTCGAGGCTGTCGCCGGCGGCAATGGTGTTGAGCAGCCGGCATTCGCGGCTCAAGCGGCAGCCAGCGCGTCCCATACGACCCAACAGGCGATTCTTGAGCGACCCGTGCGAGTGCTGCTGGTGGATGACCATGCGATGGTCCGGCAGGGCTTACGGAGCATTCTCGATGGATATCCCAATCTGGATATCATCGCCGAGGCGGGCGATGGGGAAGAAGCGATCACACTGGCACGGCTGCTCAAGCCCGATTTGATCGTAATGGATGTCAACATGCCCAGGCTAGACGGCATCGAGGCCACCAAACGGATCCGAGAGGAATTGCCGGCCACCCATGTGGTCGGGCTGTCGGTCAATGAAGCCGAACACATCGTCAAGTCGATGAGAGCCGCGGGTGCGGCGGCGTTCCTCACGAAGGAAAGCGCGGCCGACCATCTATACGAGACGATTGGGGCAGTCACACGAAAGATCAATGCCGAATGTTCAATGGACGCATCGATTCGGTAGGGTGCATTGAACGTTCCACATCTACTCTGTTCTTTCGATGCCCGACTCTACGCTATCATACGAAGAACTTCTTCGGGAAAACGCTTCGCTGAAAGCACAACTGGCGGAGCGAGACTCCCACCTCGAACGCAGCCGCTGTTCGGACGAAAAAGCCCGACTCGGTGAACGCTTACGACGTGTCGCGGCGGAAGCCGCCTTGCGTGAGAGCGAGGCGCGGTATCGGACCCTCGCCGATACCATGCCGCAAGTCGTCTTCATTGCCACGGCGTCAGGATTTGTCGAATACGTCAATCGTCCCGGCCTCGAATATATGGGGCTGCGGCTCGATGAGGCCATTGGGTTCGGATGGCTGGGTGCGATTCATCCTGGTGATCGACAGCTGGTCGCCGATCGGTGGCTCGAATGCCTGAAGATCGGCAAGACCTACGAATTCGAGCACCGGCTGCTGCGCGCCGACGGCCAGTATCGATGGCAGCTGGCGCGGGCCGTCCCCATCGGCGGTGAGACCGGCGCGATCGTCCGCTGGATCGGCACCTCTACCGACATTCACGACCATCGTCAGGCCGAAGAGGATCTGCGGGAAAGCCGCACGGAGGCCGAGCGCCAGGCCGAAGAGTTGGACCGCTTGTATCAGACCAGCCCGGCCGGTCTCGCCTTTTTAGATCCGGATCTACGCTTCGTCCGCATCAATCAGACGCTTGCCGATATCAATGGGTTTCCTGTCGATGCCTACATCGGCCGCACCCTGAGTGAAATGCTATCGCCCGCGATCGTTGACCGGTTGGAACCGGTGCTCCGCCGTGTTGTGAGCGAAGGCGAGGCGGCGATGAACGTGGAAATGGAAGGGGAGCCGCCTGCCGATCCGGGCAACTTTCGGTATTGGCTCGCCAATTATTATCCACTCAAGCGCCGGGACGGCAGCGTGCTGGGCGTCAACGTCGTGGTACAGGACATTACGGAGCGGAAACGGAGTGAGGACGCCCTGCAGCAGTCCCATGCCTTCATCCGCCAGATTATCGACACCGATCCGAATTTCATTTTTGTGAAAGACAGTCACGGCCGGTTTACGCTCGTGAATCAGGCGGTGGCCGACTGCTACGGCACGACGGTCGAAGAACTGGTCGGCAAGACTGACGCGGACTTCAATCCGAATGCGGACGAAGTGGCGCACTTCCAGCGCAAGGATCGCGAAGTGATTGAACGGCTGAGGGATCTTTTTATACCGGAGGAAGTCATTACAGACGCGGCGGGCAGCGTCCGGTGGCTTCAAACGGTCAAACGGCCGATCTTCAATGAACAGGGCAAGGCCACTCATGTCCTCGGCGTCGCGACCGACATCACCTCGCGGCGGTTGGCGGAGGACGCGTTGCGCCGCAATGAGGAACTGTTGCGTCTGGTGACCGACAGCTCGCCGATCGCCATGGTGTACTGCGACGACCAACAGCGGCTGCGCTTCGTCAATCGTGCCTATGTCGACCGGTTCGGGCTCGCGCCCGAAGACGTTATCGGTAAATCCCTTGTGGAAGTGCTCGGAACAAGGGCCTATGAGAGCATCCGTCTGTATGTCGACGCCGCGCTCTCAGGAACGCGATCGGAGTTCGAGGCCGCAGTTCCATACGAGCGGATCGGAACGCGGTACATGCGGTGCGCCTATATCCCGCACATCGACCGGGAAGGACGCACCATCGGATTCACCGCCGTCAAAGTCGACATCACGGACCGGAGACAAATGGAAGAAGCGTTGCGCGAAAGCGAGGAGCGGCTGCGGCTTGCCCTTGCAGCCGGGCAGATGGGTGCCTGGGATGTCGATCTCGCGACCGACTCGACCCGGTGGGACCGGAGGGAATTTGCCTTGTTAGGCCTGGAGGAAGGCAGCGTGACGCCGTCATCCGTTGATTTTTACCGGAGGGTGCATCCGGACGACCGGACGGTCGTGAAGCAGTCCGTGCAACGAGCGGTGGGGGACACGGGGGCATTTGAGCACGAGTTTCGCGTCGTGCGACCCGATGGAGAAATACACTGGCTTGCTGCGAAAGGCCAGGTCTTGAACGACCGTCAAGGACGGCCTGTGCGCATGGTCGGGATCAACTTCGACGTGACGGAACGCAAGCGAACGGAAGAACGACTCCGTTCCTTCACGCAGGAGCTGGAAACTCATGTGGCCGAACGAACGCACGAGCTGACTCAGTTGCACGCCAGGCTACGGGCGCTGTCGACCGAATTGAATCTCACCGAGCAACGCGAACGGAAACGACTGGCCACCGATCTGCACGATTACCTGACGCAGCTACTGGCGCTCGTGTGCATGAAGCTGGGCCAGATCAAACGTCTGATGCCGCAGTCGGCTCAGGCGGAGCTTGTGCAGACCGAGGGCATCGTCAATGAGGCACTGATCTATACGCGAACGCTCGTGGCCCAACTGAGCCCTCCGGTACTGCACGAGTTCGGACTGCCTGTTGCACTCCGATGGCTTGCTGAACAAATGGTTCGTCAGGAGCTTTCCGTTGAGGTGCGGCAGCTGGTCCCGGACCGTGTGCCGTTGCCTGAAGATCAGGCGGTTCTGCTGTTTCAATCAGTAAGAGAGTTGCTCATCAACGTCAGGAAACATGCAGGGACGCATCAGGCACTCATGACGATCGAGCAATTGCAGGAACACTTGTACATTACCGTCCGGGACGAGGGCGTGGGGGTGGACTTGGCCGGCGCTACCGCAACCAATCAGCCGTCTGCCAGTTCCTCGAAGTTCGGCCTGTTCAGCATTCGCGAGCGGATGCTGGCAATCGGCGGACGCCTCGAAATCGAATCTTCCTCCGGACGGGGCATGACCTCGAGGCTCATTCTGCCGCTGAGGGCCGAGCTGGTCGATGAACAGAGAGAGGATCTGCGTCATCTGCAGGGCGGAACACCGGACAGCGGAACTCTTCGGCAGGAGGCGCAGATTCGCGTATTGCTCGTGGACGATCACCCGATGATTCGTGAAGGGTTGCGGGGACTCCTGTATGTTCACGAAGATCTGGCCGTAGTGGGTGAGGCACGCGATGGAGAAGAAGCCCTGTCCTTGACCGACAAACTCCGTCCGGACTGCGTCATTATGGACGTCAACATGCCGCGGATGGACGGCATCGAGGCGACGCGGAGACTCAAGGCGGCGTTCGGCGCAACGGCGGTGATCGGGCTTTCGGTCAATGCCTCGCGTGAAGTCGAAGTGGCCATGCGCCGTGCGGGCGTCGATCAATTCCTCTCGAAGGAAGCTCCGATCGAGGAGATCTACCGGACGATCCTCTCGACAGCCAGGAAAGCAGTGTGAAGAGGGGAGGCGGATTTCGCAACGGCGACGCTCCCAGCACAGGAGCGACGCCGTAGTGCATGACGATTATTTCACGGTCGATTCGGCCGGTTGCGGCTGATCCGGTTGAGCTTCGGCCCGCTGTTGCGCTTCGCGCCGCTTCTGCTGCTCGCGCTCCTCTCTCATGAGGGCGCCGCTACGAATGATCATCAGGGTTCTCGCCTGGCCGTTCGGATAGATCCAGGCGTCGACCCGGTCGCCCGGTTGGAACTGCCCGAATTTTTCGGTTTCGGTTCCGACGTGAACTTGTGCCTCCTTGCCGTTCTCATCTTTGACGACAAACTCCTCCCCGTTAATCGAGACGATGTCGACCACAAAATGCTTTGCCTCTTGCATCGCGCTCTCGGCGGTGGAATGGGAGAAGAGCGTCCAAACGCCAAAAATGAGACTGGGTAACCACATCATAGTGTTCCTCCCTGGGCAATGCTCAAACACCACTCGTCTTGATGCGAGCATGCTGTGTGAGGGCGAAAAAATAATGAGATAACTGTCTGTTCGGTTATGTCACGGGCGGACGACGTCCCATGACGAAACTGACTGCGGCAAAAATCAAGAACACCACGAACAGAACATACGCGATTTGCGTGGCCGTTCCGGCGATTCCGGACAGTCCCAGCAAACCTGCGATGATCGCGACGACCAGAAATGTGACAGCCCAGCTCAACATAGCGAACTCCTTTCGTCAGGAACCATTACCTGAAGCCATGTGTTGTGAGATCCGAAATTTGTGATGTGTCATCATCTGTAGACTGTCGTGTCCTGGGCGGTCTTGAGACGCCCCTCGATTTCTTCTGCTTCATGATCGCGATTGGTGTTCCGGAGGATGGCTGCCAGCACTTCCAGTGTCGAGACCAATTGTGGATCACCCTGCCGCACCCGGCTTTCCTCCAAAATGGCGAGCGATTTCTGAATCAAGCGTTCGGCTTCTCCCATTTGCCCTTGGATGGCGTAAAAACTGGAGAGCGTCTTGAGCGACAAGGCTGTCCGTACATGGGTGCCGCCGTATGCTTTGAGATTGATCGCCAATGAACGCTTGAGCAGCGGTTCGGCTTCACGGTACCGCTCCTGCGTGGCGTAGAGGATGCCCAGGTTTTGTATCGTCGCCCCGACCCCAGGGTGATCGACGCCAAGACCTTTTTCCCCGATAGTCAGCGCCCGATTGAACAGCAACTCCGCTTCCAGCGGCCGTCCAGAGTTGGCATAGACGACGGCCAGATCGTTTGCTGCGTCCGCGACCCGGAGATCCTCCAGGCCATATTTCTCGGCCTGCTCGAGCGCGGAGGTGAGCAATCGTTCCGCGTCGGCTAACCTTCCTTCATGAAGTGCCTGAAGACCGCCTTGGCGCCAGGTGTTCCACAAGGTGTCTTGAGCGAAAGCGAATCCCGGAAGGGTGACCGCTGTGACGACCACGAGCAGCACCCATTTCAGCGTCCGGACAGGCCAGGTCATGATCGTGCTCCTCTCAGGCGTTGGTGCGCTCCTCGGCCGCTCGGTCGAGTGCGAGTTGGTCCCGAACCGCCATTTCCACAAGACAAGGATCACAGTACCCGTCGATGATGTCGTAACGGTCCGATCCCAACTGCCCGCAGGCCATAAACGTGGTCGGATCCATCCATTGATCCAATTCTGTGCCCAGGTCTACGGTCAGTGGCTGAATCCGCCAGCAGGCCGCGCACATAAGGATGGCTTTCTGCTCTTCCATGATTCACGGTACACTGCGGCTTCCCCACCCACTAACTAGGACCTCTCCCAGAAGTCGCGGGCCGAGCACCCCAGAACGGTTGGTGGTTATGAGCGATAAGACGGGTGGGTGATCGCGCGAAAAGTCTCATCGGAACAGGACCTTCTGCGGCGCAACCTTCTTCGAAGCCCTCATCGCTTACGTTAGAAATAGAGATGGACTCCGATGCCATACCAGGACGCGCGCTGAGTATAGAACTGTCCGTCAGGAGAGGGGCCTACGTAGTACTCTGCGAGCAACTGCACCTGCCGATCGCCGATGCGGGCATTTTCGAACTGCACACCCGCCATGATGGATTGGCCGATCTGCCAATTCGTCCGTTCATTGCACTGGAAATCACCATAGGCAACGGGCCTGAGCTGCCCGCCGAGAAACGTGCGAGTGCTGACCAGTTCAATGCCCCACTGCGTTGTACCGCGCCCCAGGTCCTCCGGGAACCGGTGCACGATATAGCCGCCGCCCCCGTAGATTCTCAACCAGGGCAGTAACTGGTAGGACAATTTCACGTCGACTTCCTCATAGCTCAGATTGACCCTCGTCACTCCGGGATTGTTCAGGAGGTACTCATCGCCCAGGTGCGAACTCTGATGTTCGATCCTGATAAAGCCGGAGAAGGGACCGTTCCTGTAGCTGCTCAGGAGTCCGACGCGGTAATCCGCATTGACAAGGTCGATCGATTCGGCGCTCACGTCGAAAATACTGAAGACGCCGGCCTGGATGCCGAGTTCCCATTCGCCGTCCAGGAACGCCTTATTCCGGTAGATCGCGAAGGTTTCGCCGAAATCGGCGGCGAAGACGCCGGAGAGGCCCAGCCCTTCGGTGAACTGACGGTAGGCCCCTCCGAAATGAGGCCAGCGCGGGTCGGCATGAAGCGGGGCGAACAGGGCTCCGTGTGGGAGCCACTTCGGGCCTGCGGTGGGAATCGTGGTTTGAA
Organism: Nitrospira sp.; assembly: GCA_036376045.1. GTDB lineage: Bacteria > Nitrospirota > Nitrospiria > Nitrospirales > Nitrospiraceae > Nitrospira_C. Next base: position 4,342 of record DASVBB010000168.1, on the reverse strand, counting down.
CGGCGTCCTCTCCGGGAGAAGCCGCAGGGGAATCCGCGCTGCGGATCTCGACCCGTGTGACCCCCGGGACCTGCTCGATGGCCGCGACCACTTTGCCGCGGTCGATCGTCGCTAGCGATTTCGTGGTCACCACCACGACACCGTCATGGACCTCAACCGAGGCATCGCTCACGCCGAACTCGTGCTGCAAGATGCCGGTCGTGTAGCCTGCGATGAACTCATCCGAGGCAGCGGCGGGAACTGTGAGACTGCACAACAGGCAGCTCACGAGGCATGCACTGAGCATTCGCGCGCAATCGCCCACTCAAGCTCCTCACGTTATTCCGGTGCCTGGCGCGCACTAACCTCTTCTGACCGGTGATGTTCCTCTCTGCCTGCGACGTCGGAGCACAAAAAAACGGACCGAGAGCGGAAGCGCCCCGGTCCGCTCTTTTGTGTCTGTCGGTTACTTCTCCAACCGCGCCATGCCGGTCTGAGCATCCACGTAGACGGTTTGGCTCTTGTTATGTTTGTCGATGACTTCAATCTTCCAGATCGTGCGTCCTTCATCCTTTCCGAGATCGGCTTCGGCCGCCTTCCCTGGCACGACTTTGATGGCACTCTTGATGGCTTCTTCCATGGGAACCTTGGCGCTGGCGATCAGTTCTTTGTTCGTCTCGAACAGCGCCCAAGCCTGGCCCGCCGACAGGACGCCAACGATGATCGCAGATAGCAGCAGCCTCAACATGGTGACCTCCTACGCGTAAAAGTGTTACCTGATCGGTTCTCGCTCGATTTGATCGGGCTTGTTGCCCTGAAACCACTTGTCCGCCCAACCGGCGATGTCGTCCTTCTGCGCCCCGTAACGCTCCCGGACCTTGCCAAGAAACTTCTCGTAACTTCCTTCAATCTGGGTCAAATCGTCATCCGTGAATTTTCCCCACTGCTGTTTCAACTCACCTTTGAACTGTCCCCATTTCCCTTTGAACGTATCGGCATTCATGTCAGCTCCTTTCTATGGCCCCACGTCCTCGAGAGGCATGGGGCGTGTTCTCCAGCTTCACTTTACTCTAACGCGAGGCACGACGCGGCCAAGCTGGATGATTCCCTGGCGCCTGTGGGGAACATGCCCGTGGCGCCGGGTGACCGCAAAGAGTGGAGAACGATATAACAAGCAACACCAGTGCAAGACGTCCCGTAAGGCCTCCCTCGAGCTGACAACATATGCCTTCAAGGACGGGGCCTAGGAAATCCCTTCAAAGATTTACGGATCGGCACGGCCGTTTCAATCTGCATTAATGCGAGTGAGCGTCCTTTGAGGTCGTAGTGCCTGCCCTCCGTGACGAGCGGCGCGTGAGCGGGAATGACGTCCTGAACCGTATCCAACACGAGTTGCCATTGCACGTTGACCGGTGCAGGAGGAAGGGTGACTTGAATGGGCTCGTGGTGGGCATTGATCAGCAATAAAAAAGTATCGTCGAGAATAGGGTTTCCCAGATGATCCTTTTCATCAATGCGGTCTCCCGCCAGCCTGACGCCCAGGCATCGAACGTAGCCCTGCTTCCAATCTTCCTCAGTCATTTCCTGTCCGTCCGGACGGAACCATGAGAGGTCTTTGATGTCGGCGCCGTAAATACTGCGGCCCTGGAAAAATTGCCGGCGACGAAACACGGGATGCGCGGCGCGCAGCATGATCAATCCACTGGTGAAGGTAAAAAGCGCCTGCTCCTCGCTCGAGATGTCCCAGTTGAACCAGCTGACCTCGTTGTCCTGACAGTAGGCGTTGTTGTTGCCGCCCTGGCTCCGCCCGATTTCGTCGCCGCCGCAAATCATCGGTACGCCTTGCGATAGGAGCAAGGTCGCCAGCATGTTGCGCTGCTGGCGCGCCCGCAACTCCCGGATGGCGGGGTCATCGGTGGGGCCTTCGACGCCGCAGTTCCAGCTTTGGTTGTCGTCGGACCCGTCTTTGTTGTCTTCCTGATTGGCCTCGTTGTGCTTCTCGTTGTACGACACCAAATCCCGCAGCGTGAAACCATCGTGTGCGACGACGAAGTTGATGCTCGCAAACGGCTTTCGCCCGCTGCCTTCGTAGAGGTCGCTGCTGCCGGATAGACGATAGCCCAGCTCGCTGGCCTGGCCGCCGTCGCCTTTCCAATAGCGCCTGATCGTGTCCCGATACTTGCCGTTCCATTCGGCCCATCCCGCAGGAAAGTTGCCGACCTGGTACCCGCCTTCGCCGATGTCCCACGGTTCGGCAATGAGCTTGAGCTGGGACAGCACTGGGTCCTGTTGAATGATGTCCAGAAAGCCGCCCAGCCGGTCGACATCGTGCAACTCGCGGGCGAGGGCCGCGGCCAGGTCGAATCGGAATCCGTCCACATGCATCTCCAGCGCCCAGTACCGAAGGCTGTCCATGATCAGCTGCAGCGTGCGTTGATTCTGGACGTTCAGCGTGTTGCCCGTTCCCGTGTAGTCGAGATAGTACCGGGGGGCGTCCGGCATGAGGCGATAATAGGCCGCGTTGTCGATGCCGCGGAACGAGAGCGTCGGACCAAGGTGATTCCCCTCCGCCGTGTGGTTATAGACAACGTCGAGAATGACCTCGATTCCCGCGCTGTGGAGCGTTTTCACCATGGTCTTAAACTGATTGACCGCGTGTTGCGGGTGTGTGGCGTAGGCCACTTCCGGTGCGAAAAAGGCGATCGTATTGTAGCCCCAATAGTTGGTCAGACCTTTGTCGACGAGATGCTTGTCGGCGACGAAGGCATGCACCGGCAGCAATTCAATGGCGGTCACTCCGAGCCGCTGGAGGTATTCGATGACCGGCCGCGTGGCCAATCCGGCATAGGTGCCGCGCAGTGAATCCTGGATGAGCGGATGCCTGGCCGTGAAGCCGCGCACATGCATTTCGTAGATGACCGTCTCGCTCCACGGGCGCCGCAACGGTTTGTCTTCCCCCCATGTGAACGCTTGCTCCACGACGACGGATTTCGGAACGAGCTGCGCATTGTTCCGCTCGTCGAACGAAAGATCCGCCTCCGGATCGCCGATCGTGTAGCCGAACATTGAATCGGACCAGCGCAGGTCGCCGTGCAGCGCCTTGGCGTAGGGATCGATCAAGAGCTTGTTGGCATTGAAGCGATGGCCGGCTTGCGGATCATACGGGCCGTTGACGCGATAGCCGTACAGTTGTCCCGGCCGCGCCTCCGGGAGGAAGACATGCCACACTTGGTTGGTCCGCTCCTCGATCCTGATCGTGTGCGTTTCCTTTTCCTGATCGTGGTGATCGAAGAGACACAATTCCACTCCCGTGGCATTTTCGGAAAACAGTGCGAAGTTCACGCCTTCGCCGTCCCAAGTCGCGCCCAACGGGTAGGGATGACCGGGCCGCGTCGTCACACGTGGCATAGCAGCGCTCCTTTATGTTTCGCCGTCGGTGCACCGCACCTCGACGGCCCCTCCTGTGTTACCCATACACGTCGCCCGATGCGATGCTACGACTTGGCGAGCAGACTCGCCAGATCCTCCGCGTGTTCCTCTTCTTTCGCGGTGATTTCTTCAAGGAGGCGGCGGGTCGTGGGATCGTCGCCACCGATGTATTCGATCATCTGCCGATAGCTGTCGATGGCGATTCGTTCGGCGACGAGATCTTCTCTGATCATATCCTCCAACGTGGAGCCCTCCGCGTATTGGGAATGACTCCGGTCGAGGAGGCCTTCAGGCGAGAGGTTCGGCTGGCCTCCCAATTGGACGATGCGCTCCGCAAGCGCATCGGCATGCTCCTGCTCTTCTTTGGCGTGTTCGAGAAATTCGCTCTTCACGCTTTCCGAGCTCATTCCCTGCGCCATGAAATAATGCCGCTTATATCGCAGCGTACACACTAGCTCGGTGGCCAGCGCATCGTTGAGCAGCCGGAGGACGACCGGCGCTTTGGCTTTGTAGCCGGGCGTCATGGCACCATTTTCAATGTGGCGCCGGGCCCGTTCACGGATGGTTTTCACGTCGAGAACAAATTGCTGCTCTTGCATATCAACCTCCTTCTGGTAAGCCGTGTCTCATGGGTATGGGGGTGAATACAATACGATGGATGATGAAACGGGGAGAGCAATAACACTCACGAACTCGACCTGTCGCCCTCAGTACGGTTGCGAAAGCTGTTCCGGCTCAGGAGAGCCGACTCTCAGAACTCCGTTTCCTCCAGGGAGCAAATGACCGCCCTCAAGGCCGTCTTCTCCTGGAAGAACGCCCAGTTACCAGACCGGCAAAGACCTGAGTAAATCCGGCTCCTTCGAAGGGACATTTACTCTAATACGTCATTGATTAACGTAAGCTGAGAAGAGGTGAGCCGACACTCGGAGGACCC
>DASVBB010000057.1:0-3362 GCA_036376045.1 Nitrospira sp. | reverse complement strand
CTGGCCAACGGCGTCTTGTTCACCCCGATGCACAGTTACCGCGGCAAATTGACCGACGACCAAATGCTTGACGTTATTTCGTACATTCGGTCCGTCGTCCCGTTCGATGCGGTGAGTTAGGGGTATTGCACCTCCTCACGGGGTGGACCTTACAACTGACAGCGCTTCCAGATATTGAAACCTTCGGGTAAAGTGGCTGTCCACAGCGGCCGCAGCGGGTGAAGAGGCGATGGCTGTGAGCGTCGCTCAACATGAAACACGTCCGTCCTCTTTATATCCCTTCCCTCAGGTCCGATCGTGTCGAGTCTGGGTCCCTCATCCTGAGGGACGGAACGACCGCAGCGATTCGGCCGTCCGAGTCGACCGATGCGGCGGCCATGCAACAATTCGTTGACCGCTTGTCGCCCACTTCGAGACGGCACCGGTTTTTCTCAGAAAGTGCGCCGCGCGCAGACGCGATTGCGGCCCTGTGTGATTCGTCCGACCCTCGTCGGCAGCTCACTCTGATCGTGACCAGGATTTGGGAAGGCACCCTGCGCATTATTGGAGCCGGCTCGTACTGGGCGAAGGACGCGCGTATGGCCGAAGTGGCGATGGCCGTCGATGACGGGTTTCATGGGAAAGGATTGGGCACGCTCCTGCTGGAACGGCTCGCCTTGCTCGCCATCCGTCACGGGTTTACCCGTTTGTGGGCGGTGACCCACGCAGAGAATCTCGCCATGCGTGAAGTGTTCCGGGAATCCGGATTCACCGCGCATGAAGCCTATGAGGGCGACGACATGGAAGTCGAGCTCTCTCTGATTCCCACGGCAGCGACCGTCACACGCGTGGAGACACGTGAGCGTCTCGCCACCACCGCCTCGCTGCGACCTTTTTTTCACCCGCAGTCCGTGGCGATTATCGGAGCCTCACGAGATCCGAAGAGCATCGGATTTCGGCTGCTCGAGGCGCTGACGACGAATCATTTCCGTGGATCTCTCTACCCGGTGAATCCGAAGGCCTCGGAGATCATGGGAATCCAGGTCTATCCATCTGTACGATCGGTCCCTGGACCGATCGATCTGGCTCTAATTGCCGTACCTCGCGATTCGGTGTTGTCGGTGGTGGACGAGTGCGCGGCGAAAGGTGCGCTTGCGCTGGTCGTCATCACGGCCGGCTTCGCAGAAGTGGGAGCAGACGGCGCGGCCCTTCAACAACAACTGTCGGAAAGAGTTCGCCAGCATGGCATGCGCATGATCGGTCCGAACTGCTTCGGGATTTTGAACACGGATCCCGACATACGGCTGAACGGGACGTTCAGCTCTCGGTTTCCTGCTCCTGGACGGGTGTCGATGTCCTCGCAAAGCGGCGCGTTAGGCATTGCCGCTCTCACAGGAGCACGACGTTTCCATCTTGGCATCTCGTCCTTCGTTAGCGTGGGAAATAAGGCCGATGTCTCCACCAACGATCTCCTCCAGTATTGGGAAGAAGACCCCTCGACGGACGTAATTCTCCTGTACCTCGAATCATTCGGCAATCCTCGCCGCTTTGCCCGCATTGCGCGTCGTGTGAGCCGCCGCAAACCGATTATTGCCCTCAAAGCCGGACGAACGACGTCTGGACGGCGGGCGGCCGGCTCTCACACGGCTGCGCTCGCCGCGAGCGATGTGGCCGTAGACGCCCTGTTTCACCAGACGGGAGTGATCCGAGCCGAGACGCTCGAACAGATGTTGGCACTGGCCAGTGGTCTGGCCGCTCAGCCATTGCCGGCCGGGCGGCGGGTCGGGATTATCACGAATGCGGGAGGACCCGCCATTCTCTGTGCCGACGCCTGCGAGACCGGCGGATTGGCACTTCCGGAGCTGTCTGCCAGAACAAAGTCAACTCTGGCAGCCTTTCTTCTGTCTACGGCTGCCCTGAACAATCCTGTGGATCTCATCGCCTCTGCCACACCTGAGCAATACTGTAAAACGATCGAGACCATGCTCGCGGCGGATGAGATCGATGCGCTGATCATCCTCTATACGTCTGTGACCGCGGTCGACACAGCCGGAATCGCTCAGGGCATCGAGGAAGGAATCGCAAACGGACGAAGGTCTGGCGCCAAGACGAAACCCGTGCTCATCGGGTGGATGTCGGAAGGTGATTCGGACCGCACGTTCTCCTCTCTCACAGAAACTATCCCTGTCTATTCCGTGCCCGAAAGTCCCGCGTTCGTCCTGAGCAATGCGTCGGCCTATGCAGAGTGGCAGCAACACCCCAGCGGGATGGTTCCAGACTTCGATGACCTGGACCTCTCTCTCGTACGGACGATCTGTGCTTCCGCGCTTTCGCAACGAGGGACCGGTTGGCTCACCACGGGGGAGACGAGGGCCATCTTGAGCGCGATGAAACTTCCGGTTCAACCAGGCGGGATTGCGCACACATCCGACGACGCCGTGGCGTTAGCCGAGAAGATCGGGTACCCCATCGCTCTCAAACTAGCTTCACACCGGATCGTACACAAGACCGAGATCGGGGGCGTTCACTTGCAACTCATGGATGAACGAGCGGTTCGTCATGCCTTCGAATCGATTAGAGCGCGTCTCGGTGAGACTGGTCAATTGGAGGCCATGGAGGGGGTACTCGTGCAGCCGATGATACGCGGCGGTGTAGAGGTGATGGTCGGGGTGACGCACGATCCGCTGTTCGGCCCTCTGATTGCCGTCGGCCTCGGAGGCATCCATGTCGAGATTCTCGGCGACGTGCAGTTTCGTATCACCCCCCTGACGGATCACGATGCGGCGGGGATGATCCGCGGAATCAAGGGCTATCGCTTATTGAGCGGCTATCGTGGCCATGCTCCGGCAGACATAGAGGCAATTGAGGACGTGCTGCTGCGCATCTCTCGACTCGTCGAAGAAATTCCCAATATCAGTGACCTCGATTTGAACCCGATCTTCGCCCTACCGCCAGGCCAAGGCTGCCGGATCGTGGACGCACGTATCCGCCTGGAGACAAGAGGGTAAGCGTTTTCCCAATCGTCACGCTTCACGGCAACGTCCGTATCCAGGCCCGAATATCGTTCAACTGCTGATCGGTTATCATCCCCTTCAACGGTGGCATGACGTGCCGTCCCTCATGCATGATTTTCCAAAATGCCCGGTCGTTCGAAAGCACGGGATTGCCGACGAGCTTTGGCCCGACACCGCCCATCGCCCGGGAACCGTGACAGATCACACAACTGGCCTCGTACAACGTTTCGCCTCGAGTGGTGTCTCCAGTGGAAGGCTTTGGCTCCTGCTCGCCTCGCGTGCCTTGAGGGCGGAGTGGCGACGCATCGCCAGACTGAACGACGCTCCTAGCGGAGATCAGAAGGATGGCCGAGAGTGCAAACGTAATGA
>DASVBB010000166.1:0-5703 GCA_036376045.1 Nitrospira sp. | reverse complement strand
TGCCATCGGCCGGGCGGTCGGACCGCGAGCCTGGGACAGCCGGGAATCGATTGCCCTCGTCCGCCAAGTCCTCGATCGCCAACCATGAAGCGCCGGCTCGTTCCGCTCGCGATTGCGATGGCCGTTTTGTACGCCGCGCTGGCGATCGGGGCCGCCAACTGTCTCGTCCTCCACGCCGAGCAACCGCTGTCCCATCATCATAGCCAGTCACATGTGTCGCACTCGGCGCTTTGTGCGTGGGCCTGTCAGACCAACCCGACCGTCATCGTGCCTGCACCGGTACCGCTGGTTGCCGTGTCGGCCGTTGTGGCGAGATTGTCTTGTATTGACTCGACTGCCGGCACCGCTGCTGTCCCTTCCCAGTTCACTTCACGCGCTCCTCCTCTCGTGTAGCTCATTCTCGTTTCGTAGCAAAGAAGCATCGCGCCGGGAGCGGCAGCCGCCGCGTGGGTCCGGCCGATCGCGCACGCACACTTCGCATCAGGAGGGGACGGTCATGTGGGCATCTGGACGTATGCTTTGCGGGCAGTCTGCAATCTGTGTTGGGCTGGTGTGGTTGGTGATGTCGGCAGGCCACGCCGTCGCGCAGGAATCGGCGGATCCGTCCGCCTCGCCCCGCGAACAGGAATTGCGCCAGCAACTCAATAATATTTTGAAGGAACTGGACGAGATTCAGCAGCAAAAGGAGCACGCGACGCCAGAAGCTGAGCGCCCCTCGATCATCAAGGAACAAGCCGAACCTGAAGCGACCAGGGAAGATCATCAAGCAGCAGTGCCGCATTACGACCTTGCCGACATGAGCATTGTCAGTAAACGTTTGCAGAAGCGGCCCGAAGGCATTTCGTTGTCTGCGACTGTCCCCGCCGAAACGGACTCCCAACCGACGAGGACGATGCAGGAGTCGCTTCAGTCGCTGCCTGGTATCGCGCTCCGCCAGGCCAACGGCCCTCGGGACTTCAGCATCATGATCCGAGGGCAGGGTGCGAAAACCACGTTTGCGGTTCGAGATATCAAGGTTTACGAAGACGGATTCAGCCAGACGCAATCCGACGGGTTGTCCCGCCTCGACATGCAGGACCCTTGGTTCATGCGGAGTACTGAAGTCATCCGGGGGGCGGCGTCGTCGCTCTACGACAATTATGCGCTTGGCGGCATGGTGCATTTCCGAACGAGGCGCGGCAGCGACATCAATGGGTTCGAAACATTTCTTTCCGGAGGCTCGTTCGGCTACTTCAAGCAGGCCTTCGCAATCGGCAAGCGTTATGAGAACCTGGATGTCTCCCTCTTTGCCAGCAATGCGGCGGAAGATGGCTTTATCAAGAACAGCGATTACAACACCCAGACGCTGAACTTCAATCTGCGCTTCACCATCGACGACAAGCAGAACTTCTACTTCAAAGCGATCACGAACTGGTTGGACACACGCGTGCCGACCAGGTTGACCCAGGCGCAATTCAATGCGGACGATCGCCAGGCGGGTGGTGCCCAGACGACCTGTACGCCGGGCACGTACAACCCCAACTGCGCCAATGCCGTCCTGCTTCATCAGCAACGTATCGACCGCCGGACGATCGTCGGCGGGATGTATGAGCGTCAACTCAACGCGAACACGGTGCTGACCATCGAAGCCGATTATGATGTGAAAGACATCAATCAGTACTTCTCGCAGATCACAGATAACGTGAATCCCAATTATAAGAGCTATGCCGATCTCCGCCACGACGGCCGGCTCGCGGACATGCCGCTCAAGAGCTATGTTGGATTTTTTGTTAACAATATGGAGCAGGAGGGGAATACGTTCCAGAACCTGGCGACTGGATTTGGAACCAGGGGAACGTTACTTCAGAACAACCGAGGAAGAATCAATAACATCGGCGCCCGCTTCCGGGAGGAACTCGAGTTCGTTCCCAAATGGATTCTCGCCGCAGGGCTTGGGTTTGAGCAGTCGCAACTCAGCATCGACACGATCAATTACGACAACGCCGGCGCGGTGGCCTCGAGGCCAAGTGCCACTCGTGATTTCTCGAACTGGGCGCCGGAAGCATCGCTCACGTGGAAGCCGGCGGAAGGCTATCGACATTGGATCAGGAGCTCGACCGGATATGCTATCCCGACGTTCGGCAATCTTACGAGGGATCCGATCACCGGACTCCCCGGGTCGAACTTTAATTTGAAGCCGCAGAAGAATTGGAACAACGAAATCGGTACAGAGTCGAAACTCAGGCATGATCTCACTGTCCAACTCGTCGGATTCTGGACGTTTTTCAAAAACGAGATCATTACTCAAACGATTTCGGGGGGCAATACTGCTTCCGTGAATGCCGATTCCTCTCAATATCGCGGCATCGAAGCGAGCTATGATTGGAGACCACTGACCGGCCTACGGTTCTCCGGTGCCTATACACACATCCAAGCCAAATACATCAACTTTTCGGACCGGACCGCTGCGGGGTTCATCTCTCGGGATGGCAAGAATGTGCCCAATGTGCCTACTGATATCCTGAATTTGAAAGTGGAATACGATCATCTCCCGACGGGATGGGGCGCGTGGCTCGAAGGCAACTACTTCAACAGCTACTTTTTGAATAACAACAATACGTTCGGCATTCCGTCGTATTTTATCGGGAGCATGAACATCCATAAAAACGTCGAGATCAACAACAATCGGTGGGTTCGGTTTGCCAAATTCTTTCTCCAACTGGACAACATTGGCAACATGAAATACGCGGGCTCCGGCCAGGTGGTCACCGGTGAAACCACGGCGCAGGCCGCAGGGTCCCAGGCGTTCTTCGCCGGGTATGGACGAGCCATTTATGGCGGTGTGACACTGGGCCTATTCTAGGTTCGAGTTCATGCGAAGGGGCGAAGTCATTCCCGGCCCCTTCGCGTTGATTTCACTACCAACCCACCTTATAGTTGGATCAGAATCTCCCGTTGTCCCGGAGCGCTCTCTTGACGGCACCTGCACGATCACTGCTCGTTCTGGCGATCCTCATCGTGTCGGGGCTGCTTCTTCCTCGGACTCTTAGTGCTTCAGCATCTGCTTCCGACAAGCGTGCCGTCGAGCAGGCGATGGAATTGTGGAAGGCCGGAGATGCAGATGCCGCCATCGCGTTTCTTCAGAAATTGACGGAGTCCGGCGGTACCGCCGAAGCCTATCATTTACTGGGCCAAATCTACTTCAAAGCCAAGAAGAAGCCGCGAGAAGCGGCCGAAGCCTTCACGCATGCGCTCAAGTTGAAACCCGCCTATCCCGATGCGCTCAATGATTTGGCCGAAGTTTACGTGGCGCAGGGCAAGACGCCCGAGGCCGAGCAAACGCTCAAGCGGGCTATCGAGGTGGATCCGAAGCACGAGGACTCCTACCTCGATCTCGCCCGGTTGTACGAAAGCCGGCACGACATTCCCGCGGCGATGCAGGTGTATCAGCGTCTCCTTGTCGTGCGTCCCACCAGTGCCGACGGACTCTTCGGACTGGCCATCCTCCAGGAGGGACAAGGCAACAATGACGCCGCCCGGCAGCTGCTGGCCCGACTGACGAAGAGCCATCCCAAGCACGCCGACGGATGGTATCAGGCGGGCCGTTTAGCGGAACGGAACAACGACCTGCTGGAGGCCGCCTATGCCTATCGACAGGCCATCGCTGCGAAGCCGGATCTTGTCGATGCACACTTCAATCTGGGATTCATCTTTCGAAGCCAGAACAAACCGAGCGAAGCGGAGCGGGAGTTTCTCGAAGTCGTTCGCTATCGGCCTGAATATGCCGAGGCGCATATGAATCTTGGCGTGATTTATACCAGCATGAACAAGCTCGAGGAGGCGGAGCAGGAATATGAGAAGGCGGTGGAGCTGAAGCCGGATTACGCCGAAGCTCATTACAATCTTGGTGTGTTCTACGAGTTGCACCGCAAAGATATGCCACGCGCGCTCGCGCAGTATCATAAATATCGGAACCTGGGCGGACGGGATGATCGTGTGGAACGGATTATTGGAACTGCCGGACGGTAATTCTCGTTAAGACCTGATCACGAACCATAGGGCCAAGATCGCCAGTAGGATTGGCGAATGTCTCTCTTCATCCTGCCGCGTCGAGACACACCCGACAAGGACCAACCCGAGACCGATGGCAGAGCACCACGAGACGGTTGATCGAATGATGCGAATTATAACAAACAGCAAAGTGCCGCCGGTATCGCTATAATGGACGGTCAATGGAATCCGAGGAAAGGAGTGGGCATGGGCATGATCGCGCGATGGACCGGGGTGATGGTGATCGCAGGAATTCTGAGTTCGGCCGTCCTGTTTCCGTGTCTGGAGAAGGCGTTGGCGGCAACTCCCGAGTTAAAGGGTAAGTATGAAGTCCTGAAAGAGGAACGTTCGACGCACCAGCCGGGAAAGGTCAAGCTGGTCGAGTTTGCGGATTTCTACTGCCCGCACTGTCATCACTTTGACGGCGAAGGCCTCCCGATCCTGGAAAAAGAATTCGGGAAGAAGCTCGAGACAACGATGGTCGGTTTTCCCGTCATCAAAGGGAAGCTGCCGACTCCGTTCGACATGTACGAGCAGGCCAAGATCATGGGCAAGGGCAATGAAATGAAGAGAGTGCTCTTTCGGACGATTCACCAGGACAAGGTGACCGGCGTCCTGGACCGCTCCATACGAGAGATGCTCATTCGGGAAGTCGGGCTCGATCCCAACGCCTTTGAAGAGGGGATGGCCAGCGGAAAGCCGGCCCAACTCTTCGAAGAAGGCAGAAAATGGGGAGAGCGCATCAAGCTGCAACAAACGCCGACGATTCTGCTGGACGGCAACATCAAGGTGGAAAAAATCGACCCTGACAACCTCAAGCTCGTGATTCAAAGCATCCTTGATGCAGACGGGAAAAAGTGACGAGTGACGAGTGATGCGAGTGCGGTCTTGACGATGATCACATAATGGTTACCTTGTGGCCTGTCCGACCCTCGCGCCGAACCGCTTCCTGTCCTGAGCAACAGCAGCGAGCGAATCTCTGAGCGACGCGAGAAAGAACCCGGCGTCTTGGCCCGCCAGGGGTTCGGGCGGTGTTAATAAGGCCTTTTCACCATCCTCACATGGCGATCGATCCTATTTGCGGCATGACCGTCGATCCGGCGACTGCGGCCGGACAATACGACTATAAAGGCGTCACCTACTACTTCTGCGCCACCTCCTGTCTCGAAAAGTTCAAAGCCAATCCTGAAACAGTCCTACAGACGGCCTCGCCAGGTCTGATTTCTCTCGGGAAAAAGAAGTCGCTCCCGATGATGCCTGATTCTCCGGCCGGTGCTGGCGGGAATGTTGATCCGGTATGCGGCATGACGGTACAGCCGGAAACGGCCGCGGGCTCTCACGTCCATGAGCGCCAGACCTACTACTTCTGCTCTCCGGGCTGTCTCGCGAAGTTTCGTGATGATCCCACCTTTTATCTAACGCCCTCCGCACAGCGAGCGCCAAGAATCGTCACTGCTCCCCCGGGCTCCAAGGTGGAATACATCTGCCCGATGGATCCTGAGGTTCTTGCGACCGAACCGGGGGCCTGTCCGATCTGTGGCATGGCGTTGGAGCCAAAAATCGTGACGTTGGAGGACGGGCCGAATCCTGAATTGGTGGATATGACGAGGCGTTTGTGGGTCAGCCTGGGCCCGGCGCTGGTCGTGACGATGCTCGCAATGACCGACATGATCC
>DASVBB010000158.1:0-31802 GCA_036376045.1 Nitrospira sp. | reverse complement strand
CCGTCCATCGAGCCGTAATTCCCTTGGCCGTCTACCAGCACATAGCGCATGTTGAAGTCCTGCGCCATGCGCACCAACGTGTCGTAGATGGCGGAATCGCCGTGCGGATGGTAATTGCCCATGATCTCGCCGACAATCTTGGCCGATTTGCGGTAGGCCCGATTGTGCACGAGTCCCATCTCGTTCATGCCGAACAGGATGCGGCGATGCACCGGTTTGAGGCCGTCGCGGACATCCGGAAGTGCGCGGCCAACGATCACGCTCATCGCGTAATCGAGGTAGGACGCCTTCATTTCGTCTTCGATGGCGATCTGCCCTAGGCGTTCATCAGGCGGCATTCTTCCCTCGGATGGTGGAAATGATCACCGGCTTCGTTCTCGCATCGTTCAAAGGCTTCACGTCTCTTCACTCGCTTCTTATTAAACGTCCAAGTTCTTGACTTCCAACGCGTGGGTCTGGATGAAATTTCTGCGCGGCTCAACTTCGTCACCCATGAGAATCGTGAAGATCTCATCGACCCCTGTCACGTCCTCGAGCTTGACCCGCAGCAGCGTGCGCGCTTCAGGGTTCATCGTGGTTTCCCACAATTGACCCGGGTTCATTTCGCCCAATCCTTTGTACCGCTGAATGGCCAATCCCTGTTTCCCAAGATCCAGGATCGCTCTCACGAGATCTGCGGTCGACCGCAATTCTTGTTGTTGGCCTTTCGCCTTGAGTTTATACGGTGCGCGTCCCAGGCCGATCGCGGAAGGCGACAGTTTTTGCAGCTCGCGGAAATCTGCTGACCCGACCAGATCGTGCGTCACATCCAGACCGAAGGTGGTGCCGCTGGCCTGCAGGCGGCACAAAACCTTGTTCGATTGGTGCTCTTCGTCGGGCTGGATCTCGATACTCGGTTCCAGCTTGGGGTACACAATGCGAAGCGTCTTCCTCACGTTGGTCACGGCGTCGGTCAATGCAGTCTGGTTCTTGAGCAGATCCCGGTCAAGCCCTGGTTCGTCCACAAAGGCTCGGATCATGGCGGCTTCGTGCGGTTTCTTGTTGAAGCGCGCCAGCAGCGTCTCGAACGCAATCATCTTTTTCAAGATCGGCAAGAGCCGGCGGCCGGTCACGAAGTCCTGAGTCCCTTCCAGGTACAGATGGACATCTTCGACGGCGAGATCGGCGAGGTATTCGTTCAACGCCCCTTCGTCCTTGAGGTAACGCTCGACCTTAGCCTTTTTTACTTTAAAAAGCGGCGGCTGTGCGATGTAGATGTAGCCGCGCTCGAGCAGTTCTGGCATCTGCCGGAAAAAGAACGTGAGCAGTAGCGTGCGGATATGGCTGCCGTCGACGTCCGCATCGGTCATCAGAATAATCTTGTGATAGCGAGCTTTGGCGATATCGAACGTATCTTTGTCCGCTTTGTCGCTCTCTTCGCGTTTGCGGCCGATGCCGGTCCCAAGCGCCATGATCAACGTCCGGATTTCATCGCTGGTCAGCATCTTGTCGAAGCGGGCCTTCTCGACGTTGAGAATTTTACCCTTCAACGGGAGGATGGCCTGAAATTTCCTGTCCCGACCTTGCTTGGCCGAACCGCCGGCGGAATCACCCTCGACGATGTACAGTTCACTGAGTGCCGGATCTTTTTCTGAGCAATCCGCGAGCTTGCCGGGCAGCGAACCGCCGTCCAAGGCACTCTTGCGTCGGATCAAGTCTTTTGCCTTCCGCGCCGCTTCGCGGGCACGCGCGGCGTCGATGGCCTTGCCGATGATCTTGCGCGCGACCGGCGGATTTTCCTCAAAATACGCGCCAAGCTTTTCATTGACCGCCGTTTCAACCACGCCCTTCACTTCGCTGTTGCCGAGTTTGGCCTTGGTCTGGCCCTCGAATTGCGGATTGCGGACTTTCACACTCACCACGGCGGTGAGCCCTTCACGGACGTCGTCGCCGGTCAGTGATTCGGTGTCCTTCTTGAGGAGGTCATTGGCGTTCGCATAAGTGTTGATCGTGCGCGTGAGCGCGGCCTTGAATCCGACGAGATGCGTGCCGCCTTCCTTCGTGTTGATGTTGTTAGCGAACGAGAAGAGATTTTCGGCGTAGCTGTCGTTGTACTGAAGGGCGACTTCCAGGATCATCTCCGGTCGTTCGACCTTCACGTAGATGGGTTTGTGCAGTGGGGTCTTGGCTTCGTTCAGGTGCTCGACGAAGGAGACGATGCCGCCCTTATAGAGGAACACCTGCTCCTTGGCGGGCTCTTTCTGCTCATCCTTCAACGTGATCGACAGACCTTTGTTCAAGAAGGCCAGCTCGCGCAGCCGTTGCGCCAGCACGTCGAAACTGAAGTCGAGGGTTTCGAACACCTGGTTGTCAGGTTTGAACCGGACTTTGGTCCCTCGGCGCTTGGTAATGCCGGTATTCTTGAGAGGAGCGCCGGGCTTGCCGCGCTCGTACCGTTGCTCGAACACCTGGCCGTCCTGCCAGATTTCCAACTCCAGCCATTCAGAGAGCGCATTCACCACGGAAATCCCGACACCGTGCAGACCGCCTGAGACGGTATAGGCTCCTTCCTCGAACTTTCCTCCGGCGTGCAACACGGTCAGCGCCACCTCAGCAGCAGACTTCTTTTGAGTCGAGTGCATGCCGGTCGGGATGCCGCGCCCGTTATCGACGACCGTCACACTGCCGTCGATGTGGATGGTGACATCAATCGTCTCACCAAAGCCCGCCATGTGCTCGTCGACGCTGTTGTCGACGACCTCGTAGACGAGGTGATGCAGCCCGTCGACGCCGGTGCTGCCGATGTACATCGCCGGCCGCTTCCGCACAGCATCGAGTCCTTCCAGCACTTTGATCTGATCTGCGCTGTAGCTGTCGGATTTGGGCTTGGTGGTCTCGTCCGTGGCCATTCAGGCTCCTACATCCTGGATGTGCAAGTCACGTTACCAGGATGTTTACAAAAGTTGTCCGCGGCAAAGGAGGAGGCAAGGCGTTGGTGAGCGTCGCAGTTCAACATCCTTCTCAGATCTTGATGGGCATCACAACACACCTGAAGCCCGGCGTTTCCGCTTCCTGGATCAGACACGGGCTGAGCGCGCTTTCCATCTGCAACGAGATCTTTTCGCCGTCCATCACGTCGAACACGTCGAGCAGGTAACGGGCGTTGAAGCCCGTATTCAACGCCTCGCCCTCGTATTGCGCAGACATCTCCTCCGTGGCTTCGCCATAGTCCGGATTGCTCGAAAACAGCGTGAGCCGCCCGGGCGCACACGAGAGCTTCACCGCATTGGCCTTGTCTTTCGACAGCACTGAGACCCTCCGCAACGCGCTTTGCAGTTCGGTGCGCTGCACGACGATCTTCTTACTGCTCTCCTTCGGAATGACCTGTTGGTAGTTCGGGTAGTTGCCTTCCATCAAGCGGGACGTCAGGAGTAGACCGCTTTTGCGAAAGATCATGAGGTTTTTCGTGAACCCAATGAGCGGCTCGCCATCGCCTCCCTCTTCCAAGAGGCGACGCATCTCGTGCGCGGCTTTCTTGGGAATGATCGCTTTGATTTCCTGAGGCGCGCCTTTAGCGCCGGCCTTTCCGAGATCCTGTTCTGCCACGGCCAGCCGATGACCGTCGGTTCCCACAAGTCGGAGGGTGGTCTTCTTCTCACTGGAGATGAGCGTGACGAGCAGACCGTTCAAGATATATCGGGCGTCATTGTCCCCCGCGGCAAAGAGCGTTTTCCGGATCAGTTCCAGCAAGCCCGCCCCCGCAAGCGGCGTCAAGCCCTCGCGCTCGATGGCGGGCAGCGCCGGATAGTCGCCGCTGGGGAGTCCGACGACCTTGAACTGGCTTTTTCCGGCCTGAATGGTCGTCCAGTTGTTTTCGCTCGAGACCAGGTCGATGTCGCCGCTCGGCAACTCTTTGATGATCTCGTACAACTTTCTCGCCGACACCGTGATGCCGCCGGCCTTGTGGACCGTCGCCTTGTAGAGCCCGCGCATGCCGATCTCGAGGTCGGTGGCCACGATTTCCGCGCCTTCCTGTTTTGCCTCGATCAAAATGTTCGACAAAATTGGCATGGTGTTGCGCTTTTCCACGACGCCCTGCACTCGCTGAAGTCCCGTCAGCAACTCATCCCTGCCAATGCGAACTTTCATATGATCGCCCCTCTCTTGACCGCGGGTCAGCTCCGGAGGACCTTTTCCCTCAACCCGTCGAGCGTTTGATTCAACGTGTTATCGCCCTCTTTGGCTTTCATGATCTGCCGACACGCGTGCATGATCGTCGTGTGGTCCTTGCCGCCAAAGAGACGGCCTATCTCAGGAAACGACGCGTCGGTTAATTCGCGACAGAGGTACATAGCGATCTGCCGGGGATGGACCAGTGTCTTGCTCCGGCGCCGCGACTTAAGATCCGCGATCTTGATGTGAAACCAGGCTGCGACGGCCTCTTGGATGTCTTCCATCGCGACAATCTTTTTCTTGTCGCCGATCAGGTCGCGCAGGACGTTTTTCGCCATATCCAGCGTGATCGTTTGACCGGTCAAGGAGGCGTACGCGCCCAGACGCACCAGTGAGCCTTCCAATTCTCGAATATTGCTTTTCATCGTGCTGGAAAGAAACTGAATCACATCCTCCGGGAGGGTGACGCCTTCGTCCTCCGATTTCTTGCGGAGAATGGCAATTCTTGTTTCGACGTCAGGGGGCTGCAGGTCGGCAATCAGTCCCCATTCAAAGCGGGAACGCAGCCGCTCTTCGATGTCGGGCATGTCCTTGGGGAACCGGTCGCTCGAAAGAACGATCTGCTTATGTGCTTCATAGAGGGCATTGAACGTATGAAAAAATTCCTCCTGCGTCCGCTCCTTACCCGCCAAAAACTGAATGTCGTCGATCATCAGCATGTCGATGTGGCGGTAGCGCTTCCGGAGGTCCATCATCTTGTCATATCGAATCGAATTGATGACCTCATTGGTAAATTGCTCGGTAGTCAGGTAGGCGATCCGGAGATCGGTACGCTCTGCCACATGGTTCGCGATGGCATTCAAGAGGTGAGTCTTCCCGAGTCCCACACCCCCATAGATGAACAAGGGGTTATAGGCCTTCGCTGGTTGTTCCGCGACCGCCATGCAGGCAGCATGGGCAAACTGATTACCGGCACCCACGACAAAGTTCTTGAAGGAATATTTCGGGTTCAACTGGATGCCACGTTTCGCCTTGACGGGTCCAGCTGCCCGGACGGCCTGAGCTACCGCGGCTGCCTCCGCCGGCGTAGGGGTTGATCGCGTGAAGACCACGAAGGAGACCGCCGTCTCCCCCCCTCCCCGGGCTGTCGAGACCGCCTCTTGGAGGAGCGGTCCATAGTGTTGACTCAGCCAGTCACCAAAAAACTTATTAGGAACGCCTATTTGCGCGGTCCGATCCTCAATCCTTTCCAGACGGACGGGCATGAACCAGGTATCATAGACCTGTTTAGGCACCCGGCCTTGGATATACGCCAAAGCTTCCTGCCAAACCGTCGCGACTGTCATCTCCTTCGTATTCTCCCCATACACAGGCTTATTCACACCTGTGGATAATGAGCCTCTTGCCGGCCTGATTCCACGTTAAGCTCACAGCTTCTCGTCCTTTCCATCTGCCGAGGAAGTGTCCTTCCGCCACCCTTCAAGAAGTTATGAACAGTGCACTTTCATCACACACCGAGTCAATCCCCAACTTCATCCACAGCACGTCATCGACAACATGGCTTCTGGATCAGCCACTTAGCCATAATTCCCATCATCCACCCCTCCTACTCCGAATCCTACGGCGACTACTATTTTTTTCTATGCCATACATCTTCGGAGAAGAGCGCCTCAGCTAGATGATCACTGTGTGGTCACATTCGAATATTTTTGTCACGAGCGTATCGTACGTGAGGTCCTGTGCAGTGTCGCTATTCGTCAAAGAGAAGATCGCTCCTCCTGCATAGGGGAACGTCCGGCCGGTACTGTCTCCTAGAAGCACGACATCTCCTCGCGACTCCTCTGGGAGAAACACAGTTGGATTGATTTGCTCGATTGGCTTTCTGAGGAGATACAATGTCCTTTTCATCAGAAGACCAGCGTCCGATCACATGATTGA
The DNA here is from genome assembly GCA_036376045.1 of Nitrospira sp. Lineage (GTDB taxonomy): Bacteria > Nitrospirota > Nitrospiria > Nitrospirales > Nitrospiraceae > Nitrospira_C. The sequence goes on along the minus strand of DASVBB010000158.1, from coordinate 25,712 downwards.
AGCAGATGACGGATCTCTTGTGGTGATTTCTGTGTCACAGAAAACTCTTCGAGCAGTGCATCGGTAGCTGTTCCGGATTCGATGATGAATGGGATGCCGAGTTGAGCCAATGAGGGGCGATATTTTTCAAGAATGTCCACATCCACGACGTCTTCGGTGTCATCCGTCAACAGAAGAGGAGCTCGTCCAAGAAGCACGATCGTCGTCTCATGATCGCCGGCGCTGAGACCAAGCGCGATTCGTAAGGCTTCTACCGGACGATGCGTTGTAGTCGGATCTTCGGTGATGACCACCATCACACGTTTAGACATCACACCACACTGCACGCGGCCTACGTGAACGCCAAAAAGCGGTCACAGCCGTCAATAATGCCAGAAAGCACCACCAGGCCCGACAAGGACACCCGAGAATCCACTTGTTGCGTGGAGACGCCATGCTGCTGGCATCCATACGCGCAGACGGACATCTTGACGCCACCATCGAGCAAACGGCTGAAACGAGTATCTTTGAAGCTTTTGACCCCCTCATCGATCAGATACAAATACACTTCGATGCCTTGCCGGACGGCAGCCTCGGCGAGGCGCACCACGGTTTCAATCGTGGCGTCTTTAGGGGCTGTGGATAACAGAAGACCGAGTTTCCGTGAAGGCATTGGAATTCTCTATCCATTAAACCGAATATTTATTGAAGAATCAATTGGTTATAGCGAGTGTGTGGGGCCGAGACTACGGGGTTTTTCAGGGGAAGTCAACCGGAAAAACCAGCGCTTAAAATCCCTTGATGAGCGAGAGGAAATACCGCGGAAGATCGGGGAGGGACACCGTCTCTTGGTTCTTCGTGTCCATGTCACGAACAACGGCCGACCCTGACCGCGCTTCATCATCACCCAGGAGCACCGCAAAGCGAGAACCGCTCCGGTCCGCTTGTCGGAGGTGTCCTTTGAGCGTCGTCGCGCGATAGTCACTTTGCGCAGAAAGACCCGCAAGACGGAGGGCATCCAGGAGGCGTACACCCGCCGGGCCCCCTTCAGAACCGAAGGCCGCGACATAGACAGACGGTCGGGACGGCGGAACACTCTGCTCAGGAAGCATCATGGCGATCCGCTCAAGACCCGCCGCAAATCCGACGGCAGGCGTGGATGGTCCTCCTAACAATTCAACCAAACCATCATAACGGCCCCCGGCGCCGACAGCGTTCTGTGCGCCCAAGTGTGATGAAGTAATCTCAAACGCCGTCAGGCAGTAATAATCCAGCCCGCGGACGAGTCGAGGATTCAGTCGCCAGGGAATGCCCAGGGCTCCGAGGATCGAAAGCACTTCGTCGAAATGGCTCTTGGCCTGCGGAGACAAATGGGAGACGAGTTGAGGAGCATCCTCCGTCGCAGTGCGACAACCCGGCACTTTACAATCGAGCACGCGCAAGGGATTCGTTTCCATCCGCCGCCGGCAATTCTCGCACAGCGATTCAACGCGGCCCTTGAGGAAGGACACGAGCACAGGAAGATAGGCTTCGCGGTCCGCCGTGGTCCCCAAGCTGTTGATCTCCAAGGTGAGATCCGGCAACGTCAGGTCGGAAAGAAATCGCCACAACAGTGCGATGACATCGACATCAGCCTTGGGATCCTGTGTACCGAAGGATTCGACGCCGAACTGATGAAATTGTCTCAGGCGGCCAGCCTGCGGCCGTTCATGGCGAAACATGGGTCCAAGGTAGAAATACTTTTGGGGCAGAGGATCCGCGGCTCGATTGTGCTCGACGAACGCTCGAACCGTTCCTGCGGTTCCTTCAGGTCTCAGGGTCAGGGATGTGCCATCCCTGTCCGGGAAGGTATACATTTCCTTTTCAACGATGTCCGTGGTGGCTCCGATGCTGCGGGCGAACAGCGTCGTGACCTCGAAGATCGGAATACGGATCTCCCGAAACCCATACCGGTCCGCCCACCGTCTGGCCGTTTCCTCGATAAATCGCCAGCGAGGCGTATCTTCCGGCAGGATATCCTTGACGCCCTTGATGCCTTTAATCATGTGCGATGGCCGTTGTCTTCAACGGCATGATAAATGTGCGCGCGACTATAACGACCGGTTTGTCGGCAAGTCAACGCGCGCCCTCTCTTCTTGCACGGAGCGCCGCGCTAGCGCTATAGTTCGCAACCTCCTGCGCGTGTTCATCAGGGAGCTCAACTGTGAGCAGTGATCGTCCAGTCCGCCGGGTTATCGCCGTGGCGCCCATGCCTCCGGAGAAATCCGCGTATGCCCTGGCCCGCTACAGCCGCTCGCCCGATTCGATTGAGCAGAGCATCAAGTGGGTACATGGACACTCATCGGAAAAATTCTGGGAGCAGTTCTACTTTGATTACGGCCACGGGTCGATTGCGGACCTGGGACATGTCATCATTTGCTTCGAGGAGATCACGGAGCTCGCTGCCATTCGACTCGAAGACGAACCGGTGTGGGACGGCCAGGCCAAGTCGAGCCGCTACCAGAATTTCGCCTCGGGTGGATGGTATGTGCCGGACGCCATTCATGGGAGCGAGACCGAAGGCACCTATCAGGGGATTCTGCGGAGCCTCGGAGAAATCTATCGGCTGCTCCACGAGCCCCTGGTGACGTTCCTGTCCGAGCGGGACCCCCGTCCTGACGCCATGAAGCCGGGTGACTATCAACGGACCATCAACGCCCGCGCCTTCGATGTGACGCGGTATCTTCTGCCTCTGGCCTGCAAAACCAATGTCGGCCAAGTCGTCAGCATTCGCACGCTGGAGAAGCAGATCACAAGGCTGCTCTCTTCCCAGTTGCCCGAGCTGCGCATGATCGGCGAAGAGCTCAAAGATGCCTGTCAGCGGCCGCCCATGAACGTTTGGGGAGAACTTTCGGGACAGACGGGTGGACTCAACGAACCCATGGCGCCCACGCTGGCACGTTATGCAAAGGCGAACGAGTACCAGGCCACGCTCTATACCGACCTCGCCCGGTATGCCAAAGAAGCGCTCCGCGGGACAGGGCTGGACAATCCGTTGGCCTGGGGTGCGCAAGATGCCGTCGATCTGATCGAGCCCCATGATCCGTTGGATGAAACCGTGGCGACGCTGCTGTACCGCGTGTCACAGGCCCCGTACCGAGCGCTGCTCACGATCGTCCGCGACTGGTCGGAAAAACAAAAACAGGATGCGATCGCAGTCGCCTTGAGTAACCGAGGACCGTACGACGACCTGCCGAGAGAATTCCGCACCGGGTACGCATTTACGTTCGACATCCTCATGGACATCGGTGGCTGGCGGGACATGCACCGGCATCGCCGCTGCCAGCAGATTCAGCAGAACTTCACCACCGTTCACGGCTACGACGTGCCTCCGCCGCTCGTCCAGGCAGGACTCGACGGAGAATATCGTCAGGCCATGGACGCGGTGCGCACCGACATCGATCGGTTGAAGAAAGTAAGCGGTGAGGCGGCTCTCTATGCCATTCCCTTCGGCTTTAAGGTCCGCTGCCTGTTCAAGATGGATTTTGCCGAAGCGGAATATATTGCGAAGCTGCGCTCGGGGGTGAAAGGCCACTGGTCCTACAGGACCATCGCCTGGCTGATGAAGCAAAAAGTGACCGAGCGATATCCCGCTCTCGGCATCCATGTACAAGCCATCTCTCCGGACATTGAAGACACGCTGACCAGATAACCTCCCTGCCTTCCATGAGCGAGCAACAAATCAGCTGTGAATCGGCCCTATTGAACGGATCGTGGGAACGGGCGGCCGACGAGGCGCTCGCCTGGGCGCGGCATCCGGAGACCTCCGGCCGGCGCGATCCTCGCCCGCATTTTGTCCTGAACGTGGTGCAATTGATCAGAGGACAGTTCGCCGAGGCCTGGACGAGCCATGCGTTGTCGCTTCAGGAAACCGACGACATCGCCCGCGTCAAAGTCTGGATCGAAGGATTGGTCGCCGGTCACGCCGATCACGCGGCGCCGCATCTGGTCATGGGCCTCTTCCTGTCGCAATCGGGACAATCTGAAGAATCGATGCAGTCCTATCGAATGGCCGCCAAACTGGCGCCGCAATCAGCCTATCCCCACTATTTTCTGGCGCAGATTCATGAGCGCGCCAATCACATCGAGATGGCGATCAAGGAATATCGGGAAGCGGTCCGCCTGGATCCCGCCTATGCCCAGGCCAGAACGAATCTGGGCGTGGCCTATCAGGAACAGGGACGATTGGAGATGGCCATCCCGCAATACCGGGAGGTGATCAAGCTGAACCCGAACGATGCAGTCGCCCACGCGAACTTAGCCTGCGCACTGGCCGAACAGGGCAAGCTGCAGGCCGCGCTGTTGGAGTATCAGGAGGCCCTGAGGCTGAATCCACGGGATGCCGAAGTGCATTTCGCGCTTGGGGGCCTCTATGAAAATAAGAACCGTCCTGATCTCGCCATGAAGGAGTACCGCGAGGCCGTAGAGGCGAATCGCGATCTCGCGCCGGCCCACTCGGCGCTGGGATGGATGCTCTTCGATCGAGGGCATCGGGAAGAAGCCATGGAATGTTTCAACCACGCCCTCCGTGCCGATCCCCAAAATGCGCGGGCCTATCTGGGCGTGGCCAAGTGCTATGCGAGCAGGGGAAAGGTGCAGTTGGCGATTGAGAACTATACGAAGGCGATCAAATATGAGCAGGACCCGCAGAAAAAGAACGACATCATGAACAAGCTCTACAAAGAAGGCGGGACGTGGGATACGTAATAGGGATGGTTGGACTGGACGGACGACTGAGAACGTAGCCGGAGGAGATTTTCAGCAGCCGATTATAGCTCGCGGATGGCGCCCTGGAGGACCGTGATCTGCGTCACCGGATCGCCTGAACTCTTCAATTCTTTGCGGATCTGATCCTTCAGATAGGAAGAGTAGCCGACACGATCGATCAGAAGATCAAGGAATCGCTCGGCTGGAAGCAGACTCTGCGCTTTGAGATCTTCGATGGTTTCGTCGCTGACGGGCACATAGGTGCCGCCGAGATGGAACACCACATTGTAGTAGCGTCCCTGGCCGATGCGTTCGAAGCGAAGCCCCTTCACGATAGTACCTCTTGGGCCAACGATAAGCCGCCCATTGTAGACAACTTCCCGTCGTGATGACAAGGGCAATGGCCTGCGCCAGACGGTCAGGCCTGTTTGCCTTTTTTTCCGAAGTATTCTTGGCGGCTCACGGCGACGTCCGCAACGAACATCACCCCGGAATGCCGTTCAAACAGCGGCCGCAGACCCGCCAGGATCGGCTCGACCTTCTCCTCGGGCACCACGGTCATGATCATCTCGAGGCTTTCCTGTTCGCTGAACATGAAGTGCGCCTCGCGCACGCCGTGATGGCCCTTGCCGGACACATTGCCAATGATCGTGTACCCTGTGGCATTGACGCGGTCCAGTAAATCGGTCACGAAGGCCCGTTGTTCGCCCGCCACGATGACACGGATCTCTTTCATCGGATGCAATATCAGACCCATTCCACACTCCTTTCCCAGGCCCACTCAAGATCGTTCTTGTATCCACAGACGCCTTATGGAATGGCGTTCCACAGTCCCTTCGGGTCGTATCGATACCACACCCCATCCTCCGGGTCGAGGGCGACGAGGTGCACCCACTGGTTATGGTAGTAATGCTGAAGCACTTCATGCCGCGAGATCAGCTTGTCGATCCGCTCGCGGGGCGCCTCAATAATCGTCAGGAGCCGCATCGGCTCGTGATAGGGCACGGGGCCGTTCATGACGGTTTGTCTTGCCAAGCCGAGCCGAAGATCGCTCCAAGGACCGGACATGATGCCGAGGCGTCCGACGACGTTGTGATAGATCTTGCTTCCGCTCCCGTATACGTCGTTATCGGTCGTGGAAAAATAGTGCTCCATGTTAATCCACTGTCCGACGACTTGGGGCGCCGTCAAGAGCACTTCCAATAGCCGGTTTGTCGGGTCTTCCCGGTAGTCGTAGGAATGGAGGAACGTTCGCCCACGTAAATCGAGCCCCTTCGTCAGTTCGCGTCGAGCAATAATAAAGGCGGTGTTTCCCGACAGACCCCATTCCGGTCTCACTTGGCTCCAGTCGACGCTGCGTCGCCGGACGTGGGCCTCTGCCCGTGCCTCCTCGAGAGGCTGGAGGACGTCGGGAAAGCGTGCGCAGCGTTCCAGGCTTGTCAATGCCGAGGCCTCCCTGAGATCCTCTTGAAGCCTCGCAAGATCGGCGCGATGCGTCGGCGGCACATCTTCAAGGTCGAATAGATGCACCTCGTCGGTCGTGGTGTCCATCTGGCCGGCAAGGAACTGCGTGTCACCGGGAATATCGATCCCCGCCTTTGTAAGCCGTTCACGCACCTTTTGATTGTTGGCCATCATCGCCAGAGAGCGGGCGTTCGGCTTGCCCTCGTTGCCTCCGCAGGCCCCGCAGTCGAGCGCCGATTCGTATGGATTGTTATCTGAAGTGCTGCCATGCGCGCAGAGGAGGACAAGCCGGGCGAAATTCTTGGTCAATCCCATCATGCGCAGAGCGGTGTCCACCGTCAACGCCTGCTCTTCGAGAGTGAATCCAGTCCGCGTGATCCGCTCTTTCTGACGGGATGCGGAACGAGCATTCAGGTCATATTGGCGTCGCAGGATATCTACACAACTCCGTACCGAGTCCGCCGAAAGATCGGCAAGTCTCGCCGACTCCAGCAATGTCGTGTCCGGCTCATCCGACTCGCTCAGCGCCTGTTGGCGGAGGCCCTCAACCAGGACAGGAGTGATACGGGATGCGCGAAGGCCGAACTTCTCCTCCAGCGCTTTTCGGACCACAGCCTGCTGTTCCGTTACGAGCATCTCGGCGGTTTCGTCGGGCGCCAGCTTGTCGACGGTGAGCGTCGTGGCGATCGACGGGACGAACAGCCGCCTCAGCCACGCGGTCCAGCGCCGGTACAGCGCGGGCACCAACGTTTTACCGAAGATGGGAAGACTGTAGAACCACCCGAGCGATTCCACCATGACGTATGGTGTCACGACGTTCTCTTTCAGATCGTGCAGCAGCGTGTGGCCGGCCCGGACCCACTTGGCACGTGCCTTATGCTTCGACACCCGATGGTCCAGATAACTCCGGGGAATTTCCCGCACCTCGTTTTTTGCCCGCATGATGACCGGGAATTGTTCGGTTTCGTGTTCCTTTCCCCAAGCCCGATAGCGAATGAAGGCGGCGAAGAAGCCCGCGAACCCGTAGGTCTCATGTCGACCGGTCGATTCGAGATGGCGGCGAAACGGCTCGGATCGTACGTCGATGCAATAGACCGATTGCGAATAGGGGCGGGGCGAACCAGGGGGGCTTGCCTCCGGCCCCGGTTGCTGGTCGACCGTGCGGCGCAGCTGGGTCAAGAGGTGGGCTTGATAGCCTGCCTCAAACGCCTTGAGCCAGACCGGTCCATGGTCGGATTCGGGAAAGGCCTCCATCCATTCGATCACCTGCTTAAGGTTGTCTGTCGAGGTTTCTGTGAGGCCGACCGGATCGATATCGAACGACCGTGCCAATGCCACGAGTCGCCTGGCCATCCCTCGTCTGGCGGCATCCTGTTGGCGGGGAACCACCTCGGTCCGATACCGCTGCAACACCGCGCCCCATCCGTTTCGCTTCTGATGACTCAACCGGTCGATCTCTTCTGCGTAAAGCGCCGGCAGACGGCCTGAGACGCGTTGACGCCGCAGGTAATATTCCTCGGAATGATTTTTCATGAAGGCGATGACCGCATCGTAGCGACCTTCAATGCCGAGCGTGTCCCGACATGCCTGCTGCACCAGTTCGCGGGCGTACCAGAGGCGAATAGCGAGGTACTTCACGAGCCCTACGGGATAGGCCTTCTGCCAGGGATAGTCGCGTTCTTCTTCACGCCACTTGATGAAGCCGGCCCAGCCAGGCAGTGCCGTCAGTTGTAGCGAGAGGTAATCTTGTCTGAGCTTTGTGGGGACACCGAGTGCGTCTAAATGTTCGAGGAGCGCGTCCTCGGGGTAGTCGGGCAGCTGCGCGATCTTCCGCTTGCTGTCCGCGATCCCGCAGGGCGACCATTCGTGAGCGGCCATCTCCTTCCAGGCTCTGTAAAAGCCCTTCTCGCGTTCTGGCATGGCCCAGGTGGCATGACCCTCGTCGAGGAATGCTTCACACCATTTGATGAGTTGGTCGTTGATCTGGCGAACAATTTCCGTCCCGAGTGTATCGTCGCACCAGTGAGAGAGGGTGAGCCACTGGCCCAAGTCAGCCACGTCGCCTTGGACAATGGCGTCGATCCGCTTGCTCAAATCCCGCAGGGGCATCACTAAGGACAGCTTCTTCGCAAGGCTGTCGATCAAGTTACCGGAGTCATCCGGCAGCTCGGAATTAAGCGGCTCCACGACAGGATCGCAGAGGCCCTCGATCAAACAGGCTCCCAACACTTCCGCATGCGTCAGCTTCCGTGAGCCGATGAGGACCTGACTTTCGTGAGTCAGCGACTTCAGGGCGGCGTCGAGGTCCTCATGCCGAATGCGGCCTGCCGCGTAGTATGCACGATACTGGTAACTGGGAAGATATCCATTGCCCCCCATGAACTGCTTGCCGCGGCGAACCGTTTCCTCGAACGGGAGATATTCGAGGCTGTGGAGTGGATTGTGGTGCACGAAGGTCCGCATCGGCCAATACTGGGCAATGACTTCGCCGGCGAGCTTCACGATGCCGCGCAGCTCCATCCGTCTGGTTTCAATGTCGATCGTGCGGTTTACCTGTTCCACGTCAGCGATTCCTTCACCGAGGTCTGAGAGCGCGTGTGATCAGGCCCAAAGAGCGTCGTCGGCGCCAGACCCAATGCCAGGAGGACCAGGACAGCCATGACAAGCGACGCCAGTTCCGTCGTGAGCAGATCCGTGTAGCGCAGATCCTGCCGTTGAGTGCCGAACAACAGACGCTGGACCATCTGCATGATGTACCAAGACGAAGTGAGCCAGGCGAGCAGTGTGATGAAGAGGCCGAGGGTCGAGGGAAAGGGCGAACTCAGCAGTAACCCCATGAATCCGGCAAAAACGCCGAATGGAGGTAGCCCCATCGCGGCCAACGCCAATAATGAGAGCAGCACGGCGTACTGCGGCATGCCGGATGCCAACCCGCTGACGGCCTGCGGATCGATGTCGTCTCCATATCTGGTGCGAACGACCTGCCATGCAATCAAGAGTCCGCTCGTTGCGAGGCCGACTGTTCCAACCATTAGGGCCGCACGGGGTGTCGCGGTTCGCGTCGCGGCCACGAACCACCAGAGCATCGAAAAGAACGACAGGCTTCCATAAGCGAGCAGAAGCCGCACGCGAGACTGAGCCAGCGCCTTGATCGCGCCGTAGAGAGCTCCCAGCAAGGCGAAGAAGGTCACGGTCCAGGCGACGGTGTCCGGAACCGTCTGAAGAACGCTTGGAAGCCCGTGGAGACCCGCGATGGGAAGCAGAACCACAATGAATGCCGGCAAGCTGCCGGGCAAGCGTGTCAATGCCGTGAGGTGGCCATCGTGAAAGGGGATGAGAGGCAGGAGCACCGCGCAGGCGACCAGAGATGCTGCGGTAGACACGGGTGGACCTACGCCGACCGCCAACAGGGCGCAGAAGGCACCGAGGCCGTACGTCCCGATCCCCCACCAAGACATAGGCCAGAGGGCACTGTGATGGCGGTAGAGCAGAATCGCGAGGATAACCAGCAGCACCGCCAGGGCGAGGCTGCCAACCACCGGCTGGCTGGTGAGGACGGACAAACCCAGGCCGAGAAGCACCAAGGTCATGGTGCAGGGTTGCCGATAATCATCATGGGCGGGCTGTGCGAGAAGGGAGATGACAGCCGTCAGCGGGAGTAGATACAGCGGCAGTAACCCTTCCGGCGGCATCGCGAGGTAACCGGCGAAGCCAATGAGCGATCCAAAACTGATGGCGGACCAGAGGATGCAGGAGAGTTTCAGGTGGTCGGCATTCGACCAGAAGAGCAGGCTCACGAGAGCTCCCAATAAGGGAGTCCCGGCCAAGAGCCACGAGAGGAGCGCGCCGTCCATCATCGCGACCAACCTCGTTCTCGTTTATCGAATTGGTGGACCCACCGCATGATGGTGTCCCCCAGTAGTTGGTGGAGTTCGTCGGCATACAGGCGGTTCATGAAAGGTAAATAGAGTCGTATCCGCAAGGCGTCGATCCAGGCTGGCATCCGGACGGTCCGGCCGTGGGCAGTCCCATAGAGGTAGGACCAGCTGGCGACCATGAGGATCGTGGCGGCGAGGATGATGAGATCGAAGAGCCAGTCGGGAAGGTCGGCGGCTTTGAAGTAGGAGGCGACCTCTTCCGGATCGGGATAGAGAAAGGCCGTAAAGGATTCGACGGCGAATAGATAGACGAAGACGATAAACAGCAAGGTCACCAACATCGCGGCCGAGACCTTCCAGGAGGCAACCTGCCGCAGCCTCGTCAACGTCAAGATGGCCTGTGACGAGGTGATCCAAATGAAGAAAAGAAAGATCACGGTGCCTTGCGACTCGAGCAACGGAATGCGCAGCACTCCGTGCGTCAGTAGGAGGATAAACAGGGGAATCAGGAGCGTCGTGACGGATCCGGTGATCCACGTCAGACGGGACAAGCCCTCTTCATCTGTCTGATGGGCTACATGAGGGAAATGCGGCTCCTGCCGGGCATTGTGAATGACATTACCGCAATTCAAGAAGACCGTGGCCTTGAACAATCCGTGCGCGATCAGATGAAACACCGCCAGAGAGAAGGCGCCCAGGCCGCACTCCATGATCATATAGCCCATCTGGCCGATCGTCGAGAACCCCAGGGTCTTCTTGATGTCGTTTTGGGCCAGCATCATCGTCGCACCGAGAATAGCCGTCAGCGTTCCAATGACAAAAGCCACGTGCAGCGTCGTCGAACTCAGTGCGAACAGCGGCGCCAGCCGGTTAATCAAGAATCCTCCGGCGTTGATGATGCCCGCATGCAGGAGCGCGTGGACGGGGGTCGGAGCGAAGAGCGAGCCGGGCAGCCAGAGATGGATCGGGAACTGCGCCGACTTTCCCATCGCGCCGATGAAAAAAAGGATTGTCACGGCGGTGGCTCCGCTGACCTCCATGCCGAACCCGAGCGGTAAGCTAATCGGTGTTTCGGCGGCTCGAACGAACAGTTCTTGGAATTCGAGCGTCCCGTAGAGCTGATAGGCGAGCGCAATGCCGGCGAGAAACGCCGTGTCCGCCACGCGCAGCAGCGTAAAGGTCTTGAACGCACCGGCCAGCGTTCCAGCATGAGCATGATTGTGCGCGAGCACGTAGAGGAGATAGCTGAGGACCTGCCAGAACAGAAATAGCATCATGAGATTGGAGCTGGAGACCATGCAGACCAGGACAAAATCTGTGAGGCAGATCATCGCCAGATACCGGCGGGCGTGGTGGTCTTGATACATGTAGCCGATGGAGTAGTTGTAAATGATGACACTGACGGCGGTGATCAGGGTCATCATGACCGCGCTCAGCCGATCGACATGAAACCCAATCGGAATGGCGAAGGACCCGATGGAGGAAAGATCGTAAAACCGCAACGAAACGGGACCCTCGGTCGTGACCTGGTAAAGCGTCGCGACGGCTGCCAAACAGGCGGCGCCAACGGGATAGGCGGCCATTCGCGCGCGCGCCTGGCGCGAACTGTTCGAGCCGATCAGCACCAGTGCGGCGGCGGCGAGCAGGAGCAGGGGGACCAACAGCGTAAACGTCATGAACACCTCATTGCTATCGTGCAACGGTCCATGCGTCGCGCCCTCGGGCACCTAGGAAATGCTGATGAGAGACACTCAAGCCGGCGGGCTACCATTAATACGGTGTCCTGACGTTCGTCAAGCACGGCGGTCCTCACACCCGTTCCTCCGTTCGCTTCTCAAGGCGTTGGAAGACAGCCAGGCGGGTTTGATCCAGGCGCTGGAACCCTTCATCAACATAGAGCCGGTTCAAAAACAGCACATAGAGCTTGATGCGGATGCTCTCGATCCAGGCCGGCACCAGCAGTGACCGGCCATGGGCCTTCATATAGACATAGCACCAGCCGAGGATGATGACGAGCGTCGCCGCCCCGATCATCATGTCGAAGAGCCGGCTGGGCAGCTCGGCCGCCTTAAAGTATGAGGCGACATCCTCTTCGTTGGGATACAGGAAGGCGGTGAACGACTCAACGGCGAACAGATATACGAAGACGACGAACAAAAGCGTCAGCAGCATGGCGGACGACACTTTCCACGAAGCCACTGCGCGCAAATGCGTTAACGTGAGGATGGCTTGCGACGAGGTGACCCAGATGAAAAAGAGGAAGATCACGGTGCCTTGCGCTTCGAGCAGAGGAATATCCAGGATGCCGTGCGTGACCAACAGGATCAGCAGAGGGATCATGAGCGTAGTAACAAATCCGGTGAACCACGTCAGCGGCGAGTAGCCCTCCTCTCCCGTGTCATGGGCGATATGGGGGAAATGCGGTTCCTGTCGCGCTCTGCCGATGACGTTGCCGCAGTTCAGAAACACGGTGGCCTTGAACAATCCATGCGCAATCAAATGAAACACGGCCAAAGAAAAAGCACCCAAGCCGCATTCCATGACCATATAGCCCATCTGGCCTATGGTCGAAAAGCCGAGCATGTTTTTGATGTCGTTCTGCGCTAGCATCATGGAGGCACCGAGTACCGCGGTCAGCGTGCCGATGAGAAATGCGATGTGCAGCGTCGTCGAGCTGAGGCCGAACAGCGGCGCGAGCCGGTTGATGAGAAAGCCTCCGGCATTGATAATTCCGGCGTGCAAGAGCGCCGTCACGGGGGTCGGAGCATACAGATAGCGCGGAAGCCAGATGTGAAAAGGAAACTGTGCGGACTTGCTCATGCCGCCGATCAGAAGAAGCAAGGTGACGGCCGTGGCGCCATTGAATTCGATGCCGGGTAGAAGCGCAACACTGGTCGTCGATCGGGCGGCAGCGGTGAAGATGTCAGGAAATTCCAACGTGCCATACAGGGAGTAAGCCAATGCGATAGCGGCGAGAAAGGCGACGTCACCAACACGCAAGATGGTGAACGTGCGGAAAGCACCTTGAAGGGTCCCGGCATGACCATGGTTGTGGATCAGAATATAGAGCAGATAACCCAGGATCTGCCAGAAGACGAACAGCATCATGAGATTTCCGCTTGAGACCATGCAGAGCAGGACGCAGATCGCAACGCCGATCGTGCTGAAATACCGGCGCTCATGAGGCTCCTGATACATGTAATCGAGCGAGTAGGTGTAGATGATGGTTCCGATGGCGGAGATCAACACCATCATGACGGCGCTCAGACGATCGATATAGAAGCTGATCGGTAGCGGAAGTATGTTCGCATCAGCGGGATCGTACAATCGGACCGAAATCGGTCCGCTCGTTGCGACCACGTAGAGAGTCCAGATGGCACCGAAGAAGGCAGCGCCGAGTGGCCAGGTGCCCATTTTCACTCGCTCGCGTCTGCTAGCCTCACGGCCGGCAACGACGATGAGCACCGTCAAGAGAGGAAGCAGCGGGACAAGCAGAGCGGCGGTCATCAGTGCCTCATGTCTCCATGAAACAAAAAAGCCAACCGATCCCTCGACTGATGTCGGCGGGACTCGGTTGGCTTGTACTGCGGCAGGCCGTCAGGCGAACAGCCGGCCACCCTACGGCCTAGAGGAGGAATCCGGCGTCCCGTTTGTCCGATACAACCACTGGAAAAACAGCAGCGCCGTCCGATCCTGGACGGTCTCATAGATAATATGATGGCGCGAACGACGTCAATATAGGAGTCGGCCTCAGGCCTCAATACCGCTGCCGGATAGCACGAAAGGCCCACAGCAGACCGAGATGGTGAGACAAAGGGCTCACGGCATCTTGTTCGAAACTCTCTGGCAACTCTATAATCCGCGCGGAAGGTCCGACCGTGGAAACAGCGATTCGCAACGCCATCATCAAGTTCGAACAGGAATTCATGGGCAGGGGACCGGACGATGTCCGGGCCTCTATCGTCCGTGATCTGGTGGTCGTGCGCCTCAAAGGCGTGCTCACGCCTGCCGAACGGCAGTTGGCAAAAACTGCGGAAGGTGTCGACATGGTAAAGCGTCTGCGGCAGAATTTGATTGCGCAGGGACGTGACAAGCTCTGCGAGCAGGTAAGCGAGATTACGGGAGCCAAGGTCTTGGGCGTCTTCACCGACATCGATGTCCAGCTAGGCGAGCGCGTGTTCGTGTTCACGATGGACCGAGAGCTGCAAAACGGCGGACGTTAACCGGCGATGGAAAAACTCGTCAAAGGATTCCTGAAATTCCGGGGCGAGGTCTTCGGGAAGAAAAAGGACCTCTTCACCCGGCTCTCTCAAAAGCAGGAGCCTCGCGCGCTGTTCATCACCTGTTCAGATTCCCGTGTGGATCCGACCCTGATGACGCAGGCCGAACCCGGAGAACTTTTCATCCTGAGAAATGCCGGCAACATGGTGCCTCCCTACGGATCGATGCAGGGCGGGAGCACGGCGACCATCGAATACGCGATGGCTGTCCTCAAGGTTCCCCACATCATCGTCTGCGGCCATACGGATTGCGGCGTCATGAAGGCGCTCCTGCATCCCGAAGAGGTCCATGACTTGCCCGCCGTCAAAGAATGGGTGGGTCAGGCTGAAACCACCAGACGTCTGATGCGGGAACACTACGTCGATCTCGAAGGCAATGACCGCTTGATCAAAACGACTCAGGAAAACGTCAGGGCTCAACTCGATCACCTGCGCACTCACCCCTCTGTCGCGTTGCAGCTTCGAAAGGGAAAGGTTGACCTCCATGGTTGGGTCTATTCCATTTCCACCGGCGACATCTGGGTCTACGATTTCGGAAGCGAACAGTTCACTTCTCTCCTGGAGGAGCCGCCAACGCGGTTGAAAGCGGCCCCCTAGCCCTGGCATCCTGGTGTCCATGGGCGATCGTCATCTTGAAACCCTCTCGTTCGACAACACCTATGCTCGGCTCCCGGAAGCTTTCCACGCGAAGCTGAACCCCACTCCATTCTCCTCGTCGCCTTATCTGGTCAGTCTCAACGCCGCCGCCGCCGAGCTCATCGACCTCGACCTTGAAGAAGCCAAGAGACCGGAGTTCGCCGCACTCTTCGGCGGCAACATGTTGTCGCCGGGCATGGAGCCGCTTGCCATGCTCTATTCGGGCCATCAATTCGGCGTCTATGTGCCGCAATTGGGAGACGGTCGCGCCATTCTTTTGGGCGAAGCCACAAATGCACGGGGCGAACACTGGGATCTGCATCTCAAGGGGGCGGGGAGGACGCCGTTTTCCCGAGACGGTGATGGCCGGGCAGTGTTGCGGTCCACGATACGGGAATATCTCTGCAGCGAGGCGATGCAAGCGCTCGGCATTTCCACCACACGAGCTTTGTGCATCGTCGGCAGCGACGACAAGGTGTACCGGGAGCAGGTCGAAACCGGTGCGACGCTGCTGCGCATGGCGCCCTCGCATGTGCGATTCGGCACCTTCGAGATCTTTTATTATCGCCGCCAACACGAACATCTCAAAATTCTGGCCGACTATGTCATCGACCGTCATTACGCTCGCCTTCGAGAGGCCACGGAGAAATATGCGGTCTTTCTTGCCGAGGTGGTCGAGCGCACGGCGAAGTTGATTGCGCGCTGGCAGGCGGTCGGCTGGGCGCACGGCGTCATGAATACCGACAACATGTCGATTCTGGGCCTAACGCTCGACTATGGGCCGTTCGGCTTCATGGACGACTATGATGCCGGCTTCATCTGCAATCATTCTGATCATAACGGCCGTTATGCCTTCAATCAGCAGCCGTATATCGGATTATGGAATCTTAGCTGTCTCGCCCAGGCGTTGCTGCCACTCGCAGACAAAGAGGCATTGAAAGCGGCACTCGATTCCTACATGCCGACATTCGAGCGCGAGTATCGAGCCCTCATGCGAGCCAAGCTCGGTCTGACACAGGAACGGGGAGATGACGACGAGCTGATCCGCGATTTCCTGGGCCTGCTCCAGGGGAGCCATGCCGACTTCACGATCGTGTTCCGCGAGATGGGCACGTTCTCGTCACTACCGGACATGAAGAACGAGCATTTGCGCGAGCATTTCCTGAACCGCGAGCGGTTCGATGAGTGGGCAGTGCGTTACCGCGATCGCTTGCAGAGCGAGCGAAGCAGGGACGAAGACCGGCATGGCGCTATGAACCGGGTCAATCCGAAGTTTGTACTCCGAAATTACCTGGCCCAGAACGCGATCGAAAGGGCACAGCAAAAAGATTTTGCCGAGGTCGACCGCCTTCTTACCCTTCTGCAACACCCCTATACCGAGCAGCCTGGAATGGACGCTTACGCTGCGCCTCCGCCCAATTGGGGCAAGCACTTAAGTGTGAGTTGCTCCTCCTGACATCGGAGAGACACCTACCTCAAAAGTAGGGGCTCCATCCCTCCCTTGGTGTATTCCAACTAAGTGCTTTTCCCGCAACAATAGCCGGCTCATTTGCTCCTCACCTCATTCGTGACGACCCATGAATACGTCCGGACGCTCGACGTGTGCCGTTTACGCGATAATCTCATGTCTTCTCTGGTTCATCGGTCTTGGCCACTCCGCCTGCAGCAGCAGTGACTCAGGAGTGGAGTCGCCTGCGCCGGGCTCCCCGTCGTCTACTCCGCCGGTTACGCCACCCCCAAATAATAATGGGGGATCCGCCGAAGTTGTGGTGACGAGCGGCACAACTTTTCAGTCGAGCCCGGTGAGAATTACCTTCGCTGTGAGCAATTTCACCATCGGTCTGGTGGGAACTCCCCACATGAGACTATCGATTGACGGGGGGCCGCAAAACGACTATTACAACGGACCGGGAATCACGTCAGACAATGGTGTGTTGCTGATCGGCGTTCACAATCACGCCGTGCACTGGACCTCCCCAAGCTCTTTTGATCTGTTCGGCTTGACCGCGGCATCGCACTCTGTGCGTTTGGCATTAGTGGATGCGGGGGATACAGAGGTTGCTTCTACGACGAATAACTTCATTGTGCAGCAGCCTCCGTCCGGGGAGCTCCAATTGCAATCAGTCCTGGACGGATTGGTATTTCCATCGGCGCTCGTCCAAGCCAACGACGGACGAGTGTTTTTTAACGAGCGTTTGACCGGAAATGTCAGAGTGGTGAATATTTCTGGGCCTACGTGGCAACTGGATCCCACGCCGTTTTGTCCAGCTCTCTCAATTAGTGCGGCTGGGGAACAAGGATTGCTCGGTCTGGCGTTGGATCCGGATTTTTCTTCAAACCAGTCGTTGTACGTCTTCTACACACGAGCCGGTTTTTGGAATCGAGTATCTAGGTTGACCCAGTCGGGAAGCGGGTGCAGTGAGACAGTCATTTTAGATGGTCTTCCGACAGCCGGAATTCATAACGGTGGCATCATTCGATTTGGGCCGGATGGAAAACTGTATGTCATCACCGGCGATGCCGGAAATCCGGACGATTCCCAGAATCTCAATCTACTCGCAGGAAAAGTCTTGAGAGTCAATCCTGATGGCACTGCTCCGCCAGACAATCCTTTTTATCTCGATGGATCCGGCAATCGAGACAAGGTGTACAGCCTGGGTCATCGCAATAGTTTCGGGTTCACATTCCATGCTCAGACCGGCGATTTATGGGAATCAGAAAATGGCTCTAGCGATTTCGATGAGGTCAATCGCGTGGTATCAGGCGGCAACTACGGGTGGGATAGTACTGGGCAAAGCGGATTTTTGAATAGACCCTGTTGCAGGAATCCGATTTTGGCCCTGCCGATCATTGCTCCGACGGGAATCGTGAACGTCCCTGGCAATTCCTCGATTTATCCTCCCATCTATCGAAACAACCTGCTCATGGCCTCATTTAATGACGGCGCGATCCGGTTAGTCATTCCGAATCCGTCAAACCCGAACCAACCGGGAACCACCAGCGTGGCGGTTGGTGGAGGACAGGGCGGACTCGTTGGGATCATGTTGGGCAATGACGGCTATGTGTATGTGACGAACCACAACTTCAGTACCTTCAATGGCAGCAGCATCTTCCGGGTCATCCCTCATTAACATGACCCGATCGCCAGCGTGATCAAAGCGGCTCCACAGCGTATTGCAGTCCCCCTCATCCTCTGTTGTACAGTGGTACCCAATTTTTTAGCACCATGTGGAGAATGCAACCGTGGCGAAGCCGCGCAGTGACTCAAAATTAGCGGTGGCGGGCGCGCTGACGCTCGCGCTGGCCATTGCCGGTGTCCTCCTCGTCAAGGAGCCGCTCAAAAGTTCGCGGCCTGTCGGCAGCGGTCTGGAGATGAAGCAGACGACCGGCGAGCAATTGGTGCGCGCGCGCCTCTGGGAAGATCCCGTCGCCGCAGTGGAACGTGCAATCAAGGAGAAAGGTCCCGCCAAAAGCGGAGTGGGATCATCATTGGCCCAACGACTGGCGCCACTGCGTCACGCTATCGCTGATCGCGTCCAGAGCGGAGAGCACCTCACGGTGCTGCTCATCGCGACGACCGGAGGACCGTATGTCGAGAGCACCGAATCGCGCCTCCGCGACCGCTACGCCATCGGCACGGCGCTCGGCGCCGCCTGCTATGCGCCGGAGGACGAAAATGAGCTTTCGTTTGTGCATTGGGAGCCCGGCGGCGTCGTTCAAGGCCTTCCATATGAATGGTACCGTCTGAGAAAAACACGGCTGTGCGGGCCGGCGGGAACTCGTGCGGAGAGCGTTCTTGTCATATGGCTGCCCGATGAGGTGATGAGCAGCGGCTTCTTTTCGACATTGACGTCCTTGTCGCAAGCGCTCGTCTGCCAGGAGGGTGCGAAACAGGAATGCCCAGTGACTGCGGCCAAACCACCGCTCGTGCGGCTGGACCCACGCTTGCAGCGGGCCGTGTCATTCAAGATCATCGGACCCCGGAGTTCATCAGCGTATCGAGCGATGCTTGAGGAGGCGGCAGCTCTCTATGGACATCCGCATCCCGACGTCGGCATCTGGCCGAATGCCGACGGCTCGATTGAACTCTACTCGCCGTGGGCCAGCGCGATGAAAGGACTGCTGGCCTATGGTCTCAAGGCGGAGGGAGGCAAGGGTACAGCCTGCTCGACGTACGAAGATTGCGAACACGTCTTTTATCAACGGCTTTCTGAGGCAAACGTCAGGCTGGTGTATGACATCGGTTCGGACGACCTCAGGTTCCTCGCTCTCATAGCGGAATTGGAGCGACGGCAGGTCCGCCTGGGATGGGATGCCGTCATTCTGATCGGCGAGTGGGACTCATTCTATGGGCGGACTCTGCCAATCGAGTTTCGTGCGGCAGCCTGTACCAAGGTGGCCTCCTTTCCCGAGCAGGATCTCAAGACGATTCAGGTGCCGGTCGGTATCAAGCAGTGGTGCCAAACGGTGCCGCAGGCGATCGATCTCCAGATCCAACGTCCCGCCGATTATGAATCCCTCACCCTCAACGTGTTCCGGTACAGCTACCTCGGAGGACTGGATGGAGAAGTCCCGGGGGACGACGCCGCCCGAGCGGCGCGTGCCTCCAAGGCCGCCGATCAGTCGAAGGAATCCACGAGAGACCGGCCCGAAGGGACCGGCCAGACAGATTACGTCAAGGCACTCGTCGCTCGCATTCATGATGAAGGAGAGGGCGCCAGGGCCATTGGGATCATGGGTACCGATCCCTATGATGCCCTTCTCATCATCAAGGCTCTGCGGCCCGCCTTTCCACATGCCATCTTCTTTACGCTCGATCTGGATGCGCGACATTTGCATCCCAGCGAATACAAATCCACACGCAACATGGTCGTCGCCGCGCCTTTCGGTCTTCAGCTCGAGGGAGGCCTTCAACGCGATGTTCCGCCCTTCCGGAGCAGCTATCAAACAGCTGCCTACTTCGCCGTGCTGCAAGCCGTAGGACATGTGACCTGCGAGCCGCACGGCCATCAACGGCAAGAAGGACCCTGCACAACCAGCTATCATGTCGCGCTGACGCCGGAGGACCGACTGTACGACGCTGGAGCGCATCCACGGCTCTTTGAAGTGGGAAGAGAAGGCGCCGTTGACTTGAGCGTCGTCGAGAAGGAGGGGGTACGCACGGTTCATCCGTTACGGCCCGATCTTGATCGTACGGAAGCACTCGGTCAGCTCAAACAAGGCATCGGGTTCAATAACACTGCCATGACGGTCGTGTTGCTCGTCGCCCTGTTCGTCGGAACCGTCATCACATGGAGCAATCAGCGTTTGTGGTTAGTGGTCTCTCGAAATACCCGACTCTTGGCTCTCATGGGGCTTCTGCTGTTCACGGCCTTCGTGGCCTTCATGTGGTTCGGCGGAGCCTCTGCGTTGCTCGCCGACCACGATGCAGGAGAGCCATTCTCGTTGACCGCTGGAGTCAGTGTCTGGCCGAGCGAATTGATTCGCCTCTTCGTTGTCGTACTCTGTGTGCTGCTGCTCGCCAAAGGATCGCGCGATCTGATCAAGAACGGCGACCTCATTACCGATGACTTTCTGTTCCAAGACGAGTCCGGGTTTCAGCGGTTTTCACTGAGCACCGTTTGGACTAACCTCAAGCGTGTCTATCATCCCGCCGCGACCATGACCGCGACGACGGTCGATCAGGCCTGGTCGTGGTATCGCGAGGCGAGCCAATCGGCGCAATGGATGACGCGAACGATTCTGTTGTTTGTGCTCTATATCGGGACAATGTGGCTATTGGGTTCGTATGTCCTCGACGAGGAGTACATCCATCCATGCCGCGGCCAACTGAGCTGCGCACTGGACTGGATCTTGACCGTGAGCAGCACGGCCCTGGTCGTCTTTCTGAATCTGGCGGTATTCGACGCGGTGATGTTAAGCCGCCGTTGGATCGCCTGGGTGACTGCGTCGACGGGCGGTTGGTCACAACAGGTCCAGGAACAGTATCTGGTCGATTATGGCTTGAGCGAGACGCAAAAAGCCGAATTCGAGAAGCTCAAGCATTTGGCCGTCGTCGATTTGATCGGTCAGCGGACCGAAGTGATCAATCGGTTGATCCGGTATCCATTTATCGCCTTGATCATCTTGATTGCCGGACGGAATGATTACTTCGATATCTGGAACTACCCCACGCTGTTGCTGCTCTCCTGGGCGTTGAACGTGCTGCTGGCGTTGCTGGCCGCTTACCTGCTGTACCAAGCGGCGAGTCAGGCCAAGGCCGCCATGCTTGATGGTCTCAGCCGGAAGATGGTGCAAGTCTTGGGCAGCGGTAAGGACCACGACCTCCGAATGAAGCAGGTTCAATTTATTATCGACAGGGTGGAAGCCCACGAACAGGGTGCGTTCGTTCCCCTTTATCAGCAGCCGGTCATCGAGTCGTCGCTGTACGGGCTCGTCGCGCTGCTCCAATACCTATACATGCGGTAACATGCTTCATGCGGCTGAATGAGGTCGGAGGCTTAAGGGTCAGGTTGACCGGGGGGACGGACGGCCAGGGAGGCGGCAACGGTCCTCTTATCATCCTGCTGCATGGGTATGGCGCACCGGGAGATGATTTGCTCCCGCTTGCGGAGGTATTGAGCGTTCCGGCAGGCACGCGCTGGATCTTTCCTGAAGGGTTCTTGCGTCTTGATATGGGCTATGGCGATTCTCGCGCCTGGTGGCTGATTGACATGGCCAGACTTGATGCGGACCGCCGGGCAGGACGCGTGCGGGATTTGTCTTCAGAGGTGCCGACCGGACTGCTTCAAGCCCGGCAAACGCTTGAGACATTCCTGAGGACCTTACCCCGCAACCTGCCGATGGACCCGCGGAAGACGATCATCGGCGGGTTCTCGCAGGGCGCGATGCTCACCTGCGATCTCGTGATGCGCACCGCCTTCCAGTTTGCGGGACTGATCCAACTGTCCGGATCTCTTCTCGCTAAGCAGGACTGGCGCCCCACCGTCGGTAAGCGCGCAGGCCTGCCGGCCTTTCTCAGCCACGGCACGCAGGATCCGATTCTTCCCTATGTCATGGCCGAGCGGCTGAGGGATGAGCTGACCACGGCGGGGCTGAACGTGCAGTGGCAAAGTTTCCACGGAGGGCATGAGATTCCGGAATCCGTCCTCACCCGTCTGGGCGGATTTATGACGAGGGTATTGACCGGTTCATGAATCTCCGAACGTTCGAAATACCGGGAGCGGACGGCAAGTTGATACGGGGCGACCACGCCCAGGGGACCGGCCGGCAGATTCTGTTTATCACGGGCTTTCTCTCGAAACGCTGGGGCAATAAGAGCAAGGCGTTGGCTCAATGGTGTGCTGAGCAGGGGTGGGCCTTTTGCTGCTACGATGTTCGGGGATTCGGAGATTCCGAGGGCATGTTTACCGACTATTGCCTCTCAGATTGGATTGCTGATGCGCGATCTGTTATCTCGATCATAACGAAGTCTCCAGAACCGCTGACCATCGTCGGAAATTCATTGGGCGGATGGATTGCCTGGCTGATGGCCCAAGAATATGCCCAGGTGGAACGGCTGATGCTCATCGCTCCGGCGTTCAATATGATGGGCGTTCGCGCCAAGACGATCACTCCCGAACGACGGCATGATTGGCATAGCGCTGGGTGGATGCCGTGGGACGACGATCCGCTTCATCGAGCGTGGCCGCTCTCCTGGAAATGGGTAGAGGAAAGCGAAACCTATTGGGCCTCAAGCTTTGATCATGTGCGACGCGTAAAGACCGTGATTCTCCACGGGACCGAGGATACGGTGATTCTTCCGCAGGGCAGCCGAGAGTTCGTCAATCTCCTTCAGCGTCACGATCGCTCGTATCCCATCGACCTTCGCCTCATTCCCGGAGACCACCGGTTGAGCGCTCCCGAGCACATGGAGACTTTACGGCAGCTCCTGCTTCAGCCGGCGTGACACGAATGCTCACCCTCGTTCACAAAGAGTGCGGCGGACCGGCGCTTGAGCCGAGCACGGCGGTCGGTGAGGTCTGCGCGCTTCCCATCGACCGCTTCCCCTTCGCCTGCTTTAGTTGTTTGGAAGAAATCGTGGATGAATCGGAGCTGCGGCTGTCCGAAGAATTGGGTATCTAGCGGGTGTGGTCAGCCGTCCAAGAACTCCCGCAGCGCTTTGGGTGAGGGCTTCTGAAACGTCGCCAATCGGCTGGCCACAGTCCCGTCGAAACGCTTCAAGGCGACCGCCGTTTCCGACATCCTGGCCAGCACGGCAATTCCATTCAGCACGAGCGCCCCGCCGACCGTAAAATTCTTGATCCGTGAGAATAGGAGAGAGGGCAGTCCGCCTGCCGGGATAATCACTTCGACGCCGCTCTTCACCATCGGCTCAACCTGCTGTCGAAATTGCCGCAGGACTGCATCGAAGGTCTTTTTCTCGGTGAAGGCTCGCACCAGCAACGCCGGGTCCGTGTCGATGGCCGTCACCGATACCACGCGGTCAGACAAGCCATAGCGCTGGATTTGCTCCTCGTGCATCGGGATGAACACCGGATTGATGGTGACGAGTCCGATCTTCTGTCCCAACGTGCAGGCGTACAGCATCGCGGCTTCGCCGAGCGCGAGCACCGGGATGTCCACCGTCGCCCGGGCCTCGTAGAGACCGCCGTCTTGAAAATGGCCGATCGCGAAGGCGTCATATCCTTGTCGTTGGGCCTCGACGGCATGATGGATCACCTGTCGGGCACAGCGGAACTCCGTCAAGCGATGCAGCTCGAGATCCGGCGGCACGATGCCATGGACCTCAAAGGTGACACCCGTGCCAGCCAAGTCTTTCAGCGTCTGCTCGAGCGTATTGCAGTAAGTCGTTTGCTGTCGTGGATCGACAAAGCTTTGATACCAGATCCTCACGCGGGCGGAGTTGCGAGGCAAGGGATGCCCTCCTATCGGCCGGGTCGTGTTCCCATGTATCACAAACGATTCTTGCCGGTCATGTTGAATTACGCTCTCTCATCTCAGGATTGTGCCTGAACGTAACCGTCTGGTAAGGTGACGCCTTTCCCCAAAGATCACGCCTAGCGAAGGAGCCCCGAATCTCATGGCCACGAACGATAAACAAGTCATTTTCTCTCTGGTGAACGTCGGCAAAGTCTATCCGCCGAAGAAGCAGGTGCTGCGCGAGATCTATCTCGGCTTCTATTATGGAGCCAAGATCGGCGTGCTCGGATTGAACGGATCCGGCAAGAGCAGTCTCCTGAAAATCATCGCGGGCGTCGATCAGAATTTCACCGGGGAAATCTCCCGCTCCAAAGGCTACAGCGTCGGCTTGCTCGAGCAAGAGCCGGAACTCGATCCCAACAAGACGGTGAAAGAGGTGGTTGAAGAAGGCAAGAAAGAACTGGTGGCGTTGCTCAAAGAATACGAAGCGGTGAGCAACAAGATCGGCGAGTCATCGCCGGACGAAATGGAGAAGCTGCTCGATAAGCAGGCGCAGCTCCAAGAGAAGATCGAAGCGGCGAACGGATGGGAACTGGAGAACCACCTCGAGATCGCGATGGACGCACTTCGCTGTCCCCCGCCCGATCAGAAAATCGGCACGCTCTCTGGCGGGGAGAAACGACGTGTGGCCTTGTGCCGGTTGATGATTCAGGAACCGGACATCCTGCTCCTCGACGAGCCCACGAACCATCTGGACGCAGAATCCGTCCAGTGGCTCGAGCAGCACCTCCAGCAGTACCCAGGCACTGTGATCGCGGTGACGCACGATCGATATTTTCTCGACAACGTCGCCGGTTGGATCCTCGAACTCGACCGGGGCCATGGCATTCCCTTTCAGGGCAACTATTCATCGTGGTTGGAACAAAAGCAGGAGCGGCTGGCCCAGGAAGAAAAGGCAGAATCCAAACGCAAGAAAACGCTGGAGCACGAGTTGGAATGGATCCGGATGTCGCCGAAGGCGCGCCAGTCGAAGGGGAAAGCCCGGCTGAACCGCTATGAGGAACTGGTGACTCAGAAGCAAGAGCAGCGCACCGAAGACTTGGAAATCTACATTCCGCCCGGCCCGCGTCTGGGGGATGTCGTCGTACAAGCCAAGGCCGTGACCAAGGGCTTCGGCGACAAGCTGCTCTATGAAAACATCAGCTTTGATCTCCCCAAGGGTGGAATCGTCGGCGTCATCGGTCCGAACGGCGCGGGGAAGACCACGCTCTTCACAATGATCATCGGGAAAGACAAGCCTGATTCAGGCTCAATCAAGATCGGTGACACCGTGAAGCTCGGCTATGTGGATCAGGATCGCAGCCTCGACGGCAACAAGACCGTCTATGAAGTGATTTCCGAGGGGCAGGAGACGGTGAAGCTCGGGAAGGTCGAGGTCAATGCGCGCGGGTATTGTGCGCGGTTTAATTTCGCCGGCACCGATCAACAAAAAAAGGTCAAGGACCTCTCGGGTGGAGAGCGCAACCGCGTGCATCTGGCGCGGATGCTGAAAGAAGGAGCGAACCTGATCATCCTCGATGAGCCGACGAACGACCTTGACGTCAATACGCTGCGCGCCCTCGAAGAAGGCCTCGAAAACTTCGCCGGGTGTGCGGTCATCAGCAGCCACGACCGGTGGTTTCTCGACCGCATCGCGACCCACATTCTCGCCTTCGAAGGCGACAGCAAAGTCGTATGGTTCGAGGGCAACTATAGCGACTACGAAACCGATCGGAAAAAACGTCTCGGCAAAGAAGCCGACCAGCCG
>DASVBB010000155.1:0-26074 GCA_036376045.1 Nitrospira sp. | reverse complement strand
CGGCGGCATTCTTCGTCAAGCGCACCGTATAGCCCCGCACTCGACGAATGGACCGGCGGAGACCCGGGATCACCGCAACCAGCAGAACCGCGTGCGCCACCCACCATGACTTCGCTCTGGACAGTCTCTATAAATGCCGGCTTGGGTGGTCTGGTGGTCGCCGTCGGCGCATGGCTGGCTTCGAACACGCTGTCCATCTCCGGAGCGATACTGGTGCTGATCGCTGCAGCCGCATTCTTATGGTGGCGCGGCCGGACCATTACGCTGATTTGGGCATGGTCGACACTGTTGCTCGGGATGGAGTGTTTTGCCTGGCCGATCGCGACCATGTGGCAGATCCGGTCCGCCGGCACGGAGCCTTCCGATGAAGAGATGGGCGCCATCCTCTCTGCCACGCTCATGGGTCTGTTTTCGGCCGTGTTTTGGATCGCCTTCTCCTACGGCCTGTTCAATCGGGCCAAGGCAGGGGCGGGGCCAGGCGAGAGTGCTCAATCCCCGAAAAAACGGTAACTACTCACCACATTTCGATCGGATCCACGTCGACGTCAAACTTCACGGTACGGCGCGCGTAGGCAGACTCAAGCTCGGCGACTGTCGATCGGAGGGCTGGCATGACGTGGAAATCGGGACGGAACTTGACCAGGATTTGGCGGCGGTATCGTCCGCGTACGCGCGCGATGGGCGACCGAACCGGCCCAAGGATCGTGAAGTGATCCATGGCAGCGCCGGCTTTCGCCGCACGGCCCAGTCCCGCCGCCCAGTCTTTGGCCGCCCCATCAACAGTGGCCTCCTGTGCACCGGAAATGTGCAGGACGATCACTCGCACGGCCGGCGGGAATCCGAGCGCCGTCCGGTGGATCAGCTCCTCCGATCTAAAAATGGCTTCATCCTGCCGGGCGAGCGCCTCGATCACATGGTGGGATGGAAGAGAGGACTGAATAATGAACCGGCCGCCCGCCGAGATCGGTTGCACGAGACTCGCGGCGTCCCGAAGCAGATGAAACGTGCGTTCTGCCGCTCGAAAGTCTGGAACGCTCAGCCCGGCATCCGCCTGTACGGCTGCCGCGAGACCGACCGGCGCCACCACATCCTCTCGTAACAGGACTTGCGTCCCGACGAGCACATCCCACTCCCGCCGGTGCACCCGTGTCCAGATACGTGCCGCTTCCTTGGGCCGGCGCAGCGTCTCTCCGTCGACGCGCAACACCCGTGCACAGGGGAACCGTCGCTTGACTTCTTCTTCCAGGCGTTCGGTCCCTTCACCGACCGGTTGCAGTCGGGCACTTCCGCATGCAGCGCAGAGGTCAGGAGTCGAACGCATGCCGCCACAGTAATGACAGAAGAGCAGCTGGTTCTGTCGTGAAAACGCGAAGGCCACGGCGCAGGACGGACAGCGGGGCACCTGACCGCAGTCTCGGCACACCAAGGCCCCCGCGAACGCCTTCCGGTTGAGAAACAACAGCACCCCGGCCTGTCGGGCAAGCGCATCTTGCATGGCCTGATTCAGCCGTGGACTTACCAGCATTCGGCGATCCTCAGGCCGAAGATCGACCACCTCGATCCGGGGCCAGCGATCCGGTTGATCGGGGGCGAGCAGCAGACGTTCCGGGGGATCCGCACCTGATGCCTCAAGCGACAGATGGGGCGACCCGAGGACAAGAAGGGCCCGCTCCTCTTGCGCTCTCATCCAGGCCACCTCCCGCGCATGATAGCGAGGCTCCATCGGCTCTTTGAGCGCAGGATCCTCTTCGCGGTCGATCCAGATCAGTCCGATCGGCTGAAGGGGCAGGAACACGGCGGCTCTCGTCCCAACCACGACGGATATCTGGTTCTCACAAATGCGATTCCAGATGTCGGCTCTCATACTGTCTGGCATTAGGCTGTGAAGGACGGCGGTCACCCAACGCGGATCGTCCAATGCGGCGGCGAGCGATTCGGCTCGGGCGGTTTCGCCGGCCACCACCAGGACTTTCCGGCCAAGGGCCACGGCCCTGGCCACCGCGGTGCGAAGCAACTTGAGGCGCTCTCCGGAAGAAGCCTGCACCATGAGGCGTTCGGCCCGGTGCTCTTCCAGTGCCTTGACAAGGCGCACATGCCAGTCGTGATGATCCTCGACCGTGTCCGGCGCTTGGACAACCTGCTGCTCCAGGGAGTGGAAGAGAACAGGGGCGGGGGGTGAAGGCGGCTCTTCCAATTTTTCCATTCGATGAGCCGCGCGGCCCGGCACTTCATGCGCCCATCCGCGCTCGAGAAGTTCCGCCAGGACACCGCCGGCGCCACCACCATCCTTCGTCTCGGAAAGGCGAGAGCGGCGAATGCCCAGCGGACGCCGCTTGAGCCGCTTCAGGAGCTGAACCGCGGCAGGAGCAGCCGACTCCTTGGCGGCCAGAGCCTGCTGTCCCTCTTTCGTCAGGATGATGCGACTGCGGTCGACGGTGGTCGACTTGGGGGGAAGGACCAGCCTGAGGCACTGTCCCCAAGGAGCCACGTACGTCTCCGCCACGGACTTCGCCAATTGAAGGAGGGGCGGTGGAATGTCAACCACCCGACCGGCCGTGACCAGTGTGCGAATGGCCTTGAGCCGTTCGAGAGGCAACGCCGGGGGAGGGTGCTGCGTGACCGCGATGACAGCCCCTTGCACCAGAGACCGGCCGAACGGCACGAATACCAGGTGACCGACACGCAGCACCGCGCGCAATTGAGCGGGAATCAGGTAGGTGAATGGGCCGG
This sequence comes from Nitrospira sp., assembly GCA_036376045.1. Classification (GTDB taxonomy): domain Bacteria; phylum Nitrospirota; class Nitrospiria; order Nitrospirales; family Nitrospiraceae; genus Nitrospira_C. The sequence continues at coordinate 23,344 of DASVBB010000155.1, read as the reverse complement.
CAAAGTGGCGCGGGACGATGACGTCTGCAAAGAGCGGTATTTCTGATTCCTGCGTCGCTGACGCCAGCGGCTCACCGAGCATGCGGCATTGTAGCAGCAGAGATGGAGAGGGGGAACCAGAGGAAAGTCCGCGTTGGAACATGCTCGGTTGACCGGCATGTTCCAACGACGGTGGGATATTGAGGAACTACGGCTGAGCGGATTTCTCCGGCGGAGCCGGCACGGAGGCGTTGTCTCCGGACGGAGGCTCGGGCATGACCGGCGGAGTTGCGACCTGCGGTTCCTCATTCTTTACTTCTGCAGGAACCGGTTTCTCGACAGGAGCACCGGCCGGCTCCTTGCCCTCCGACCCAAGACCGGTGACGCGATAGCCGTCAGCAGCGGCTTCCGCCGGCGCCGGTGCGGGTTCCGCCGGAGCCGGGGCACTGTCAGGTGAATACAGCACGACCTCGACGCGGCGGTTTTTTGAACGGCCGGCTTCCGTCCCGTTGCTCATGACGGGCTTGGTTGAACCGTACCCGACCGACGTAATCCGCGCGGAATCGATGCCGCCTTTTTCGACGAGATACCGCAAGACTCCCGTTGCGCGCGCCTTCGAAAGATCCCAGTTGGTGGGATACATCGATTTCAACGAGGGACCGATTTCCATGCTGTCTGCATGGCCCTCCACGCGAATCAATTGATCCGCCGGCGCGTCCTTCAGCATGTCAACAAGCTGATCAAGAGTTTGATAGCCTTCGGCCTTGATCCGTGCTTCACCGGATTCATAGTGCAGTTGCTTCATGAGATCGCTCAGCGAGTAGCGCGTCTCGCGGGCCGCGTTTTGCACCGTTCGCTTCTCGGTTGGGGGCTCGCTGGACGGTGTATTCATGGACGGTGGACTGGGCGGTGCCGCAGGCACGACATCCGCCTGATGCTTGCTCTGGAACCGATCGCCTTTGAGTATCCGGGAGACCGATTTTGTCACGAGCGCGGTGGCGTTGCGGCCTTCGGTTGACAAGACCTTTACCTCTCCGACCTGCCGGGGCGGCAGCCCGCCCCCATAGCGTACGAGATCCATACGGTCCCCCGCCCGCACCCCGTCCTCCCACCCACGATCGAGATAGACGATGTTCCGTTGCGCGACCAAGGTCATCTCGATATCAGCCTGTAACTCGATGACCATGCCGTTGATGTCACCCGAAACAGGTTCGACGGCCGCTTCAGCGGCGCTCGGCGGTGAGAATTTGACGACAGGATCGCCGGGAGCCGCCGAGCCGAATGCACGCAAGGCGCGAGCCGTCGTCAACTGGTCATCCACTTGGACGACCTGCACAACGGCCAGGCGGGTGACCAAATACCCCATGTATTTTCCGGTCGCCGGATGAAACACCTTTCGCGTCCGCTTATAGACGGTGAACAGATCGCCGATGGCCACATCGGCAGGGTTTTTCAACTTCAGATAAAACACATCGTTCATGCCGAGTCGCATGCGATTGCCAACCGTCTGATTGTCGCCGGTGATGACATTCACCACGCCGTCCTGCGGAGTGAAGTGCTGGATCGATCCAGCAGCATAGGACCGGGCCGCTTCTCCGTAACGGATGCTGTCCAGATCATCCGCCCAGGCCGGCGAAAGTCCCGTTGCGGCGATGACTGCAAACAGCACGCAGCCCGTGAGAGTTCTTTGTGGATGAATGGTCATGGCGTTGTCCTTCGGTTAAGGCAAAGTCTGCTCAAAAAACCATAGCAAATCATGGCATAGTGTCAAGAATATTGCGGTCTTGTCCCAGTTGACCCCCCTTCCGGGCCTTTGTTAAGGTGGTCACGGGTTTAGGCCGCGTTAACTTATTGGAATTGAGCAGGTTATATGCCACGAAACGCACCCGAACGTTCCGCTTCTCCACGCCTGGAGACTCAAATTCACCGGCGGAAGAAGGCTAAGGCCCTTTCGCCGCTCCTTCCAGAATGGGAACGGAAGGACGGCACCACTCCAAAACATCTTCGGATGGATGCCACGCGCATGGACTCCAGAGCCAGCCGGTCACAACCTGTCCAGGGGGGTAGGACTTCCGGGTCTTCGGGGTAGGTCCTTTGTGCGCTTGCTATCACGGCGAGCCCCCGTCTAATATCCCTTTCTCCTTTGCAACTCAAGGCGTTGAAAGGTGTCCTCCATGAGCGGTCTCGAGTTACTCCTGGAGTATCTGACTAAGTATTTTCCGGTTATCCTGTTTATCTTCGTTGCCCTCGCATTCGGGGTCGTCACGCTGTTATTGAGCTATCTGGTCCAGCCCAAATACCCGGAACCCGAGAAGCTCTCCGCCTACGAATGCGGATCCGAACCCTTTTCCGATGCCAGGATGCCGTTTCCGGTTCGCTACTATATCTTCGCCATGTTGTTCGTGATTTTTGATATCGAGGTCATTTTTCTCTATCCCTGGGCGGTGGTCTTCAACGACATCAACAAGGTCAGCATCATCGGGCTGGTCGAGATGATGATTTTCATCGCCTTGTTCCTCGTCGCCTATGTGTATGCCTGGCGGAAGGGAGCGTTGGAATGGGACTGATTCAACTGGGGCGTCATGACAAGGACGGCGCGCCGGACATCATCACGACGACGGTCGAGAAAGCGGTCAATTGGGCGCGCAAGGGTTCGCTCTGGCCGATGACGTTCGGATTGGCCTGCTGCGCCATCGAGATGATTGCCGCGGTCTCCTCCCGCTATGACATGGACCGCTACGGCGCCGGCGTCTTCCGCGCCTCTCCCAGACAATCGGATCTGATGATCGTCGCGGGAACGGTATGCCGCCGAATGGCGCCCGTGATCCGGAAGATTTACGATCAGATGCCGGAGCCGAAATACGTCATCGCGATGGGTTCGTGCGCGACGTCAGGAAATATTTACGACAGTTACAGCGTGGTGCAGGGCGTCGATCGCTTCGTTCCGGTGGATATCTATGTCCCCGGGTGTCCTCCGACTCCCGAAGCGCTCTTCGACGGGATTCTCAAGCTGCAAGAGCGCATCATGCAAAAACGCGTGTTCGTGAAACAGCCGGACCAGGTGAAGGCGGCGTTGAAAGCCTGAATCGTATGTCGCTTCAGTTGTTATCAGATCGGCTTCAAGAACACTTCGCTGTCGGATTCGTGAAGGCCGTTGAATGGCGCGGCGATTTGGCCATCACCGTGACAAGAGACAAGTTGCACGAGGTCGCGCAGTTCTTGCGCGACGATCCCGCCATGGATTTCGACTATATCGTGCATGTGAGCTCGGTCGACTGGCCCGACGACGAAGAGCGGTTCGAAGTCGTGTACGAGTTCTATTCGATCAGAAAGCGGCACCGGATTCGCCTGAAAACCCGTGTGCCGGAATCAGACTGCATCGTGGATTCGCTCACCGATCTGTGGAAGGGCGCCGACTTCATGGAGCGCGAAGTCTACGACATGATGGGGATTCGTTTTCGACGCCATCCCGACCTCCGCCGCATCTTGATGCCCGACGACTACACGGAGGGCTACCCGTTGCGGAAGGATTTCCCGGTGCGCGGAAGGGGCTGGCGCGATACGTTTGAGTTCCTGGACGAAACCCGGTAAACGCATCACCAATGGCCTTCGAAGACCAAAGAACCACCGTTTATAAAGTCGATCCGACGCATCCCGAGAGCGAAACGCTCCCGACGTTGCGGACGGAGGAACTGCTGCTCAACATGGGGCCGCAACATCCGAGCACGCACGGCGTGTTGAAAGTGATTCTCGAGCTGGAAGGCGAGCGGCTGGTCAAATCCACGCCGGTCATGGGGTTTCTCCACCGAGGCGTCGAAAAGCTCGCGGAGGAAGGCACATATCATCAGTTCATTCCGCACACCGACCGGCTCGATTATGTGTGCGCGATGTACAACAATTTCGCCTACTGCCGCGCAGTCGAAAAGTTGATGAACATCACCGTTCCGGACCGCGCCGAATACCTGCGCACCATCGTCGCCGAAGTGCAGCGGATCATCGGGCACCAGTTCTGGCTGGGCACGCAAGCACTCGATATCGGTGCCATGACGGTGTTTTTTTATTGCTTTCGGGATCGTGAAATTTTGCTCGACTGGTTTGACGAGCTGTGCGGAGCACGTCTGACCACGAGCTGGTACCGCATCGGCGGAGTGGAACGGGACTTTACGCCCTCACTGTTCGCGAAGCTCAAACAATTTCTGGAGTATTTCCCGCCCAAGATCGACGAGTACGTCATTTTCCTCGAGAAGAACCGCATCTGGCTCGCCCGCACCAAAGGCGTGGCGGTGGTGTCCGCCGAAGACGCCGTGAGTTTCGGGCTGAGCGGTCCCACGCTTCGCGGTTCAGGAGTGGATTATGACTTGCGGAAGGCGGAACCGTATTCGGCTTACTCCAAATGCGAGTTCAGCGTTCCCCTGGGGAAGAACGGCGACACGTACGACCGGTATTGGATCCGGGTCATGGAGCTGTATGAGAGCGTGAAGATCATCAAGCAGTGCCTGGAGCAGATTCAGGACGGCCCGATCATGGCCGACGTGCCCAGCGTGACGCTGCCTCCGAAAGAGCGGGTCTTTACGAATCTGGAATCCATGATCCAGCAGTTCAAGCTCTTTTCACAGGGCTTCAATGCCCCGCCGGGAGAGATCTATTGCGGCACCGAGGCCCACAAGGGTGAGCTGGGTTTCTACATCGTGAGCACGGGGGGTGGGAAGCCCTATCGCCTCAAGATCCGCGCCCCCTCATTCATACACATGGGCGCCTTCGACCATATGTCGAGAGGCTACATGATTGCCGACGCGATCACGTTGTTCGGCACCTATGACATCGTGATGGGAGAATGCGACCGTTAAACAGGATGCGGTGTGTTGAGGAACTATGGGATTGAAACCAGCCACAAATCCGGACGTTGAAGCCGCGACGATTGAATTGAGCATCGACGGCAAGACCGTCACGGCCAAGGACGGCGTGTCGCTCTACGACGTGATCTCCAGCACGGGCAAGATCATACCGGCGATGTGTTACCACTACACCTTTGATCCATTCGGCTCCTGCGGCATGTGCCTGGTCATGCAGGAGGGCAAGAAGGCGCCGGTGCGGTCGTGCACGGCCAAAGCCACGGCGGGCATGATTATCCGCACGGAAGGCGACGATCTCTTCCAGGCCAGAAAGAAAGCCGTCGAGAAGCACCTGTCGGTCCATCCCCTGGACTGCCCGGTCTGCGACGCCGATGGCCATTGCGAACTTCAAGACATGGCCTTTCAGCATGGTGTGACCAATCTGGCCAACGCCAAGCAGAAATTCATCCCCGAAGACACGCGAAGCCCTGTCCTGGATTTCAACATGAACCGCTGCATTGCCTGCGCCGAGTGCATCAACGTCTGCAAGGACGTGCTGATGATCGACGCCCTCCAGTTCATGAAGAAGGGCGGCTTCAACCAGGTCGTGGCCAAGGGCGACCTCCCGCTCGCGTGCGAGTTCTGCGGGGACTGTCTGGCCGTCTGTCCCGTCGGCGCGATCACCAACAAATTTTCGAAGTACCTCTACAAACCCTGGCAGATGAAAAAGACGACCACGACCTGCAATTACTGCGGGGACGGCTGCCAGATGTACCTCGAAACCAAAGACACGGAAGTCATCCGCGTCACGTCGCCGCTCTCCTGGAAAAACAAATGGGGCGATCGGGTGGATACCGCCAAGGGTCACGGCGGACTCTGCGTCAAGGGACGGTTCGGCTTCGAATACATTAATGCACCGGCGAGGCTGAAACGGCCTCTGCTGCGCAAAGGCAACCAACTGGTGGAAGTGCCGTGGCTGGAGGCCATGCATACCGTCGTCGACCGGTTCGCCGACATCCGCAAGAAACATGGCCCCGACGCCATCGCCGGTCTCATTACGGCACGCTGCACCAACGAAGAGCTGTACCTGTTCCAAAAACTCATGCGTGTGGCATTCCGGACGAACAATCTGGACAGCAGCGCCCGGTACGGGCACATGAACTTTGTCCGCGCCTCGAAACTGGCGCTGGGGATCGGCCGCACCGCCAACGACTGGGAAGACCTCACCAAAGCCAAGGCGGTGCTGGCAATCGGCTCGAACCTCACCGAGACCAACCCGCTGACCTCCGTCCGGATCAAGGAAGCCGTTCGCGTGTACAAGGCGCAGCTGATCGTGTTCGATTCCGCCGTCACCAATCTCGGTAAACTGGCTTCCCATCCATTCCTGATCAAGCCCGGCACAGAAGGGCTGGTCATCGACGGCCTTGTCAAAGCGGCCATCGAGCTGGATCTGGTTGATGAAGCGAGCGTGAAGAAGCATCCGCAGGCGTTTGCAGCACTCAAGACCGCCGTCAGTTCGGTGTCGCTTGAGCAGGTGGCGTCCAAGACCGGAGTTCCGGTCGATCAGCTCAAGGAGGCTGCAGCGATTTTTGCAGAGTCTCCACGCTCGATCATTCTCTGCGCCGAAGGCATCGTCCGACAGCCGGATGGCTATCAGAACGTCTTGAAGCTCATGGACCTGGCCTGGATTACCGGCAAACTGGGACGGCCCGGTTGCGGCGTGATCACGGTCACCGAAGAACCCAACGAGCAAGGCGCCGTGGACATGGGTGTCGCACCAGAGTTCCTGCCCGGCCTTGCCTCCTTCGATGACCAGGCCATGCGTGACAAGCTGGCCAAGGCCTGGGACGCGACGCTGCCCGCGGCGGGAAGTGGCGCTCACTTGACGGAAATCCTCAAGCGGTGCCGTAGCGGACAAATCCGCGCACTGTACGTCGTCGGAGAGAACCCTTTAGCCACGTTGCCGGCTTCCATGGAAGTGCGGGCCGCGTTGGATCGTTTGGAGTTGTTGGTCGTCCAAGACCCGTTCCTTAACGAAACCGGCCAGATGGCGCACGCGGTGTTGCCGGCCACAACGTCGGCGGAAAAAGACGGCACGTTCACCAATCTCGAGGGACGCGTGCTCCGGGTTCGACAAGGCATGGATGCCATCGGAGAAAGCGTGCCGGATTGGCAGATTCTCAGCGCCTTGGCCAATGGCCTCGGCTGCCAGTGGGAATACGAATCGGCCAACGATATCCAGTCTGAGATCATGAAGCTGTTGCCGGGGTACTACAATCTCGGACAGCCGAAAAAACTCATCCCCAGCCCCGATCAGTATCTGTCGAACGGCTACACGGCAGCCGCCGCGGGTCGCTACAAGGGAGCGCGGTCGGAGAACAGCCGGCCCTTTACCCTGCTCATGGGACAGCTGCTCTATCACTCGGGCAAAATGTCCACGCTCGCGCCCGGATTGATCAGGATCGGTCCCAATACCGGCCGGATCCGTATGCACCCCGGAGACATGGAGCGCCTCGGTCTACAGGATGGAGCCATGGTGAAACTCACTTCCGATCGCGGCTCGTTACAGATAGGCGTGCAACCTGACCAGGCCGTGGCACCCCATACCTGCTTTTTCCCGGAGCATTTCAACGAACCGCCTGTGAAAGACCTCATGTCGGTCCATACGGACGCAGTCACCGGCGTGCCGTCGTTCAAACGGACAAGCGTCACGATTGAAAAGGCCTAGAGAGCTGTTATGACGGTCAAGACGTTGACACGAAAGTTCCTTCACGCGGCCCTCTTCTACGAAATCTGGGAGGCCATGAAGGTCACGTTCAAGCACATGTTCCACAAGCCCATCACGTTTCAGTATCCCCGCGAGCAGCGGACGATTCCAGATACTCACCGGGGGGCGTTGGGATTGCTACGCTACGACGACGGACGCGAACGCTGCGTCGGCTGCGATCTTTGCGAAGCCGCCTGTCCTTCCCGTTGCATCAAGGTCATCAGCGCGGAAGACCCGGAGCGGCCCCTTCAGCGCTACGCCACTGAGTTTTACATTGATATCACCAAGTGCGTATTCTGCGGGTACTGCGTGGAAGCCTGTCCGGTGAACGCCTTGGCCATGACCAAGATGTACGAGTTTTCCACGCACGATAAGCGGACCCTCATGTTCGACAAGAAACGCCTGTACGACATCGGGGAACGGCACCTTGATGACGCCAAAAAGTATTTGTACGCGCACAATCAGGAAAAGAACATTGAGGAAAGCCGCGAATACCGGTACTACTTTCCGCAATCCGTCGTGAAACCGACCCAATCCGCGCCCAAACATTTGAGCTGAACGCCATGATGGTCGTGTTCTTCGCGTATTTTGCCCTGATGAGTATGGCCGCCGCCGTACTTACCGTCGCCTTGAGGAATCCGGTCCATTGCGGCCTGGCACTGTTGGCGCTGCTGTTGCACGTCTCCGGCCTGTTCGTCCTCCTCAATGCCGAGTTTCTGTGGGCCGTCCAGGTCGTGGTGTACGCCGGCGCCATTCTCGTGCTCTACCTGTTCGTCCTGATGTTGCTGAATCTCAAGACGGACGAGCGCTATTTCCACAGCACCTATCTGTATTTTGTGATTCCAACCCTGTTGGGCTCGCTCTACGTGCTGGCCCTGCTCTTCAAGTCTCCCTACCGGGGCGCGAAGGGTGATGCACCGCCCGGCGCCGTGCTGCAACAGGGCGACACGTATGCCATCGGCATGAAAATGTTCAGTGATTACCTGTTGCAGTTTGAAATCGTCGGGATTTTTCTTCTGGGCGCCATCATTGGGGCAATCGTGCTGGCGAAAACACCGAAACCGATCGGCGGGCGAACGAACGGTGACCTGTGAGGAGTGACGACCTGCCAAAGCGGCGAGTCACTCGCGCGGCATCGGTCGCCCGGCATCCATCGCAAATCGTATGATCCCTCTAAGCGCGTACGTGGCGGTCAGCGCCGTGCTGTTCATTACCGGATTGCTCGGCGTGTTGATCAGGCGGAACTTCATCATCGTGCTGATGGCGGTGGAGATCATGTTGAATGCGGCGAACATCAACCTCGTCGCCTTTTCTCATTATCTGGAGTCCATGGCCGGACAGCTCGTGGCGTTGTTCGTCATTGCCATCGCCGCGGGCGAGGCTGCCGTCGGGCTTGCCATCATCATCGTCGTCTTCCGGGGCAAAATCTCCACAAACGTCGACGAGATGAATCTCTTAAAGTGGTGAATAGGCACCGCGACCTAAGATGACCGATCTTCTGATCAAGCTCATTCCCGTCTTCCCCTTGGTCGCAGTGATCGCCAACGGCGTCTTCGGCCGCTATCTCTGGTCCCACGAGTGGGCGCACCGTCTGGCGTGGGGATCAGTCGGCCTGTCGTTCCTCTGCACCATCGGAGTGTTTGCCGACGTCGTCCGCACCGGCACGCCGCACGAAGTTGTCGCCTACCAGTGGATCTTCGGCGGGGATCTCACGATCAATCTGGCCTATCTCGTCGATCCGCTCACCTGCGTGATGCTCCTTGTGGTCACGGGGGTGGGATTCCTCATCCACGTGTATTCGGTCGGGTATATGCACGGGGAAGACGGATTCACCCGCTTCTTCACCTATATGAATCTCTTCATGGTGTCGATGCTGTTGTTGGTGATGGGCAACAATTACGCGGTGCTTTTCATCGGCTGGGAAGGCGTCGGCCTGTGCTCCTATCTGTTGATCGGTTACTACTACGACAAGGTGTCGGCGGCCAAAGCGGCGACCAAGGCGTTCGTCGTCAATCGTATCGGGGATGCCGGATTCCTGCTTGCGATCTTCCTCGTCTTCATCAATTTCAAGACCCTCGACTACACCAAGGTGTTTGCCCAGACCGCCCACCTGTCGCCCGAAATGGCCACGGCCATCGCACTGTGCCTCCTCGTGGGGGCCGTCGGCAAGTCGGCGCAAATTCCCCTGTACACCTGGCTGCCGGACGCCATGGAGGGCCCCACTCCGGTCAGCGCGCTCATCCATGCCGCCACGATGGTCACGGCGGGCGTCTACATGATCGTACGCAACCATCTGATCTTCGATCTCTCGCCTGTCGCATTGGAAGTCGTCGGTGTGGTCGGCGGGGTCACGGCCCTCTTTGCCGCGACAATCGGCCTGGTACAAAACGACATCAAGCGGGTGCTGGCCTATTCGACGGTCAGTCAGCTGGGCTACATGTTCCTTGGGGCCGGCATCGGTGCCTACACGGCCGCGATTTTCCATCTGATGACGCACGCCTTTTTCAAGGCCCTGTTGTTTCTGTCGGCTGGCTCGGTCATCCATGCATTGTCCGGTGAACAGGACATCAGGAAGATGGGCGGCCTCAGCCACAAGATCCCCTGGACCCATAAACTGTTCTTCATCGGCACGATTGCCATCGCCGGCATTCCGCCTTTCGCAGGATTTTGGAGCAAGGACGAGATCATGGCCCATGCGTTTACGCACCACCACTACGTGCTGTACGCCATGGCCGCCATCGGCGCGCTTCTGACCTCTTTCTACATGTTCCGGCTGACGTATCTGACGTTCTACGGCAAGTCCCGCATGGATCACCACACGGAAGAGCACGTCCATGAATCGCCGATGGTCATGATCGGCCCCTTGATGGTGCTGGGCCTCTTGTCGCTCGCCGGCGGTTTCCTCGGCTTTCCGCCGGACCACGGCTGGCTCCACGGCTTCTTGGCGCCTGCGGCAGGCGCCAGCTCCGAACATGACGTCAGTACCGGCCTGGTCCTGACCCTCATGATGATCGCGAGCGGCATTGCCCTCTTCGGATGGGGTCTGGCCCACTATCTCTACAGCATGAACCCCACCGCTCCGGAACGATGGGCCGCGAAAGCAGGCGCGCTCTACACGACGCTCTTAAACAAGTATTACATCGACGAGCTGTTCGACTTGCTGTTCGTCGAACCGACGAAGAAATTGGGGCTGGCTCTCGACTGGTTTGATCGGGTGGTGGTGGACGGAATCGTTCGTGCGATCGGGCAGTTGGCCGAATTGGGCGCAGAGGGGTCCACCTGGGTCGAAAAGCATGTGATCTACGGCGGCATCAATGTGATCGGATACGGCAACCATCTGATGGCCAGGCAGTGGCGCCAGTTGCAGAGCGGCATGGTGCACCATTACGCAGCCATCATCGTCGCCGGATTATTCCTGCTCGCGGTCGTGATTCAATTCATCGTACAACGGTAGATAACGGCATTATGTTAGAACAGCTGGATTCCACGTTTCCGATTCTCACCTGCCTCCTCTTTTTCCCATTAGTCGGCGCCGCTGTGCTGTGGCTCTTCGACGACGAGGACATGATCCGGACGTCGGCCTTGACGATTTCTCTCGTCGAATTGGCGTTGGCCGTGTTTGTCCTCATGCGCTTCGTCCCGGACTCCCCGGCCATGCAGTTTGTCGAGCATGTCCCCTGGATTCCGGCCCTGGGCATCAGCTACCACCTGGCAGTGGACGGGATTAGCGTGCTCTTTGTCGGATTGACTGCCTTTCTGACCGTCTTGGTGGTGATTTATTCCTGGGACACGATTCGATACCAGACGAAACTGTACATGATGGCGTTGCTAGCCCTTGAAACAACGACCATGGGTGTCTTCATCTCGCTGGATCTGATTCTCTTTTTCGTCTTCTGGGAGTTGATGCTGATTCCCAGCTATTTCCTGATCAAACTCTGGGGCGGCGGAGCAGAGCGGCATTATGCAGCGTTGAAATACGTGCTGTACACGCTGCTCGGCAGCGTCTTCATGCTGGTCGGCATTGCCCTGCTGAACATCAACTACCATAGCTATGCCGCGCTGCATCACATGGACCAGCCCTACTCGTTCGACCTGCTCGAGCTCCTCGCGATCCCGATCCCGCTCTCCCAGCAGATCCTGATTTTCTGGCTGATGTTCATGGGATTCGCCTTCAAGGCGCCGGTCTTCCCGTTTCACACCTGGCTGCCGGATGCCCTGCTCGAAGGCCCCATTGGGATGGCCGTGGTGCTGGCGGGCATCAAGCTCGGTACCTTCGGATTCATGCGCTTCAGCATTCCCTTGCTGCCTGAAGCAGCAAAGAGTCCGACCGTCGTCTCCGTCATGATGGGCCTGGGTCTGGCGGCGATCGTCTACGGGGCCCTCAACGCACTGATCCAACCGGATTTCCGGCGACTGCTCGCGTACAGCAGCATCAGCCATCTGGGATTTATCGTGGTCGGCCTGTTTGCGCTGAACTACCAGGGCCTGCAGGGCAGCCTCTTGACCATGATCAATCTCGGCTTCAGCACCGCCGGACTGTTCTTCATCGCGGGTTTTCTGCACAGTCGTCAGCAGACCACTCAGCTGACGGCCTTCGGCGGGATGGCCAAGCATACGCCGCTGCTCGCGGCATTTTTCCTGTTGATCGGATTGGCCTCCATCGGCCTCCCGGGCACCAACGGATTTGTCGGAGAATTCTTGATCCTTTTGGGGGCCTTCAAGGCGCACTGGGTCTACGGGACCATCGCCGTCACCGGCGTCATCACCGGCGCGGCGTATTTTCTGTGGTATTACGAACGGGCGATCCTGGGGCCGGTCGGCAAGGCCGTTCGGGAATCCATCGGCGACCTGCACCCGCGTGAGGTCGTGATCGCGGTCTCACTGTCGATCATGATCCTCTGGATCGGGCTATACCCCGCTCCCTTCCTGCGCATGATGAACGGGTCGGTGCAGGCGCTGGTCGACCGGATCGAACAGGGCAGAGTCGCCACCCTCGAAGGGCACGGGCAACAGGTGAGGGAACATCGGCCAGCGGACCATACGCCGCTCGCCGCTCGTCCCGGGTCACTCGCCGGGGATTCGCTATGAGCGACTACATCCTGCTCTATATCCTCTTCGCGCCGTTCGCCGGGGCCATCGCGCTGATTTTTGCCTCCAATCGTCAGCCCATGCTGGTCAGAGGCATCGCTGCGGGCTCAGCGGGCATCTCGCTGCTCGCCTCGTTGTATCTCTTTTATGCCTACGATCCGGTGAAGGGTGGATTCCAGTTCATTCAAAAATTTGAATGGTCGCGGCAGCTCGGCATCGCCTTGCACCTGGGTGTTGACGGTATCGGCACCCCGCTGGTCCTGGCCTCTTCGATCCTCCTGTTCGCCGGCATCTTCGTGTCCTGGCATATCAAGGACCGGACGAAGGAATTCTACATCTGGCTGTTGATCCTGGCCGCCGCCACGATCGGCGTGTTCATGTCATTGGATCTGTTCTTCCTCTACTTCTTCTATGAGATGTCCGTCATTCCCATGTACCTGCTGCTGGGCATGTGGGGCAGCCATACGAAGAAGTATTTGGAGATGACGGATCAGGAAGGGCTGAAGCAGCGAGACTCCGTCGGCTTCATCTTCAATTTTGCCGCCAACAGCAAGGAATATGCGGCGATGAAGCTCGTGCTCTTCCTCTCCGCGTGGGCCGTCGTGGCGCTGATGGGCATCTTATTGATCTACCGCTATTCGGGGCTCAACACCTTCGACATCTTACAGTTGCGTGAACACGCCAAGCTGATGAACATTCCGGTGCTCGGGACGACGCTGGACCGGATTATCTGGGTGCTCATTTTCTTCGGCTTCGCCTCGATTGCCCCGCTCTGGCCGCTCCATTCCTGGTCACCGGTCGGCCATGCGGCAGCCCCGGCTGCCACCAGCATGCTCCATGCCGGAGTCTTGATGAAACTCGGCCACTTCTCGATCATCCGGGTGGCCTTCGAAATCCTGCCGGATACGACCCGGGAGTTGATGCCGATCGCCGCCGTGCTCTGCATCTTCAGCATTATCTACGGAGGGTTCGTCGCGTTTTATGCCAAAGACACCAAGTATGTGATCGGCTATTCGAGCTCGAGTCACATGGGATATGTCTTTCTCGGCATGGCGGCACTGAACTATATCGGCCTGAGCGGAGCGGTCATCTATATGTTTGCGCACGCGATGGCGACGGGCATGCTCTTCGCCATGGCCGGCTGGGTCTACGATCAGACGCATACCAGGGATATCCCGTCGCTCGGGGGACTTTCCAATCGTATGCCCTTCATCGCCGGCTGTTTCGTCATTGCCTGCATGGCGTCCGTCGGGATGCCTGGCACGGTGAATTTCATCGCTGAAGTGATGATTATCGTCGGGGCCTGGAATAAGTATCCCTTTCAAGTCATCGTCGCGGTCATCGGTATCGTCATTACGCTGGCCTATTTGTTCCGCATGATGCGCGGCCTGTTCTACGGTCCGATGGATCAAAAATACAGCCACTCGCACGATGCAGTGGCGGTGGTCGATCGGATTCCATTGTTGATCATGATCCTTGTCAGCATCGGCTTCGGCCTCTTCCCGATGCACATGTACGATGTCGTCCGCTCCGGCGTAGACCCGCTGGTCGCCAAAATCACGTTGGTGCAACCGGTGACAGCTAGTGACCCGGCGCCGGCGGATCTGGTCTCTGCAGCGACAGAGGCAGCCGGCGGGACCCCTCGCGCGGCACGGAGGCCTGAATGACCTTTTCGCTGACCCTGTCCTCTTCCGATCTGCTGCTGTTGCTGCCGGAGATCTTGCTGACCTGCTGGCTCTGCGTCGTGCTGATTGTCGACTTCGCGTTTCCGCGCCTCCCGAAGGAAAACCTGGCGTATTTGAGCGTCGCCGGCCTGATCGGCACGTTGGGCTGTCTCGCCTGGTTCGATTTCTCCGGCATCTCCGGCACGCTGTTCGCCAACATGTTCGTCGTCGACCGGCTGGCGCTGTTCTTCAAGATTTTCATCGTCTCCGCCACGATTCTGGTCATTTTGTCCTCGATTGAATTCGTACACCGCTTCACGTTCTTCCGCGGCGAATACTATTTCCTTGTCGTCATGTCGGCACTGGGCATGATGTTCATGGCCTCGGCCAATGATCTGCTGTCGGTCTTTATTACGCTGGAATTCTCGACGTTCGGCTTCTATGTCCTCGTCTCCTACTTGCGCGAAGACGTGGCCAGTAATGAGGCCGGCCTGAAATTCTTCATTCTCGGAGTATTCGCCGCCGGCCTGTTGGCTTACGGCATCAGCCTGGTCTATGGGGAAACCGGCCAACTGGTGTTCTCCGACATGAAATCCCTGCAGATTACGCCCGGACTGATCATCGGATTCCTGCTCATTTTCGGCGCGCTCGGATTCAAAATCGGAGCCGTGCCGTTTCATTCGTGGATTCCCGATACCTATCACGGCTCTCCGACGCCGGTGACCGCGTTTCTTTCCATCGCGCCCAAAGGCGCGGCGTTCGCCATACTCCTGCGCATGTTCTTTGTGGCGCTCGGAACCTTCAAGCCGACGTGGGTGCTGCTGATGATCGGGGCCTCGATCCTGTCTATGACCTACGGCAACATCGTGGCGATCGCGCAAAAGAACATGAAGCGGCTGCTCGCCTACTCGGGCATCGCGCAGGTCGGCAACGTGCTGATCGGGCTGGCTGCGGGAACGAAAATGGGCAACGATGCCATTTTGTTCTATCTGCTGACCTATCTGTTCGCGAACCTCGGAGCGTTTGCGGTGATCATCGCCGTCGCCCAGGCCATCGGCAGTGAAGAAATCGACGACTACAGCGGTCTGGGGCGACGATCGCCATTTCTCGCCTTTTCCATGTTGATCTTCCTGCTCTCTCTGGCGGGCGTCCCGCCCTTGGCCGGCTTCATCGGGAAACTGTACATCTTTCTCGCAGCCATCAAGGAAGGGTTGTACACGCTCATTACGGTAGGCCTCATCAACATTGTAATCTCGATGTATTACTACCTGATCGTCGTGAAGAAAATGTACATCGCCGAACCGCACGACCCGTCGCCCGTCAGCGTGTCCGGTCCCATGAAGGCTGTCATTTATGTGGGCCTGGCCGGCACGTTGATCATCGGCATCTATCCTCAACCGGCAACCGATTGGGTGGTTGCTGCGACCATGATGTTCGCCGACCTCGGTGCTTCCGCTGCCTTGCAGGACATGGCCGCCATCGCGGCCGGCCGCTGATCTCCACCCTCACGCTCATCTGAAATATTGCTTGCAGGCCCTGGTGGGCCAGAGTAGAGTTTGTAAGGTTTTCATACTCTTTCGGCGTTCAACGCCACGACATCATTATGGAATCCGCGACACAGGACCGACCGACGACGAGTCCCCCGGCCATGCCACCTTTGCCTGAGCCGATGCCGCCGAGGCTGGCGCCCGACTGGCTGCGGGTGTGGGGGGATCGGGCAGGACAGTTCGTGACCTGGGTCAGCCAATGGTCCATCGAACAGCGGGTGTTGGCCGGCTTCGGGCTCGTGTTTCTAGGGATCCTCGTGATCAGCGTCATGTCCTATCGGAACACCGCCGTCGTCGTGAAGAACAGCCGGCTTGACACGTCAAGCTATGAGCTCATCCAGTTATTAGGCTCCATCGAAGAGGCCCTGATTGCGGCGGAGAGCGGCCATCGCCGCTATCTCGTGACAGGCGATGAATCGTATCTGAAAGCCTACCGGGGTCTGGTCGAACAAATGCCGGAATTTTCCCGCTATCTTCAGGCGTTATCCGGTCCTTCCGGACAGGAGGAACGCATCAGGGAGCTGGAACAGCTTATCCAGCAGCAGCTGGACATCGAGACAGAGGCCATCCGCCAGCGGAGCACTCAAGGCGCTGAGGCAGTGCGTCACCTCGCCCTGCCCGGAGTCGCGAAGCGCGAACTCGACGACATCCATCGCCTCATGTCGGAGCTCGAGAGTTCGGCACAGCAGGCCACCCGAACCAGAGTACTGCAATCGGCAGGAACAACCCGCAGCACGATCGCGCTGCTCGCGCTGGGAGCGATGTTGCAATTCGTCCTGCTGGGCTCTGTGTATTTTCTGATCCATCACGACATCACCAATCGGAGGCGAGCGGCCGCGGAATTGCGGCGCCAGGGGGAGCTGCTGCAGGCAGCCAACAAGGAATTGGAAGCGTTCAGTTATTCGGTCTCCCACGATCTGAGGGCGCCGTTGCGCCACATTGACGGGTACGCGGCGCTTCTCTCGAAGACTGTGGGCGAGGCGTTGAACGACAAGGCGAGGCGTTATCTACAGACCATCTCCGACTCGGCCAAACAGATGGGGCAATTGATCGACGATCTCCTCGTGTTCTCACGGATGGGCCGCCAGGAGATGCTCCACAGCACCGTCAATCTGAACCAGCTGATCCGGACGGTCATTCATGATTTGCGTCTTGACTTGCAAGGAAAGACCATCTCCTGGACAATTGGCTCGTTGCCGGAGGTACCGGGCGATCCGGCGATGTTGCGTCAGGTGTTCATGAATTTGCTCACGAACGCCGTCAAATTCACGGCCACGAGGCCGACGCCGAGCATTGAGATCGGCACGACCCGTGACTCCCCTGGTGAGGTGACCGTATTTGTCCGCGACAATGGCGTCGGGTTCGACATGCAGTACGTGAATAAGCTGTTCGGCGTGTTTCAACGCCTGCACCGGAACGATGAATTCGAAGGCACGGGGATTGGCCTGGCGAACGTGCGCCGGATTATTCACCGGCACGGCGGGCGGACGTGGGCCGAAGGAGCCCTCGACCAAGGCGCGACGTTTTATCTGTCACTTCCCTTGAAAAGGACCTCCTCATGACCACTGTGAAACCGATCCTTTTGGCGGAAGATAATCCGCGCGACGCCGAACTGGCACTCGCCGCGATGGAGGAGCATCACATTGCGGACAAAGTTGTCGTCTGTCATGATGGCGCTGAAGTGTTGGATTATTTGTATTGCCGCGGGGCCTTCAAGAGCCGGGAATGCGGCAATCCGGTCGTCGTCTTCCTGGATCTGAAAATGCCAAAGGTGGATGGCATCGAGGTCCTGAGAACGATCAAGAACGATGCGAATCTCAAGCCGATTCCGGTCGTTATGCTGACGTCGTCTCGCGAAGAGCGCGACCTGGCTCAAAGCTATGCGCTCGGTGCCAATGCGTATGTGGTCAAACCCGTGGAGTTCCAGCAGTTCATCTCGGCGGTGAAGGAACTCGGCGTATTCTGGGGAGTCATCAACGAACCACCGCCTGAAGGGAATTAAGTCCGCTGCGGCCCGGCATCTGACCGAAAGGAGTCTGCCCTAGAGGACCTGTGAAAACCCCGCTCCGTCTGCTCCTTCTCGAAGACGATCCTGTCGACGCCGATCTCGTCGCCGCCACGCTGTCGGAAGCGGGGCTGGCGTGCACCGCTCATCGTGTGGATACGCGCAGCGATTTTATCGCCGCCCTCGCAAGCGGAGGGTACGATCTCATTCTCGCCGATTATTCCATTCCAGGCTTCGACGGAATGACGGCGCTTTCACTGGCTCGCGAACAGGCACCGGACATTCCGTTTCTCTTCGTCTCCGCCACCATCGGAGAGGAGTTGGCCATTGATGCGATGCATCAGGGTGCGACGGACTATGTCTTGAAGCAGCGCTTGGGACGGCTCGTCCCCTCGGTGCAACGGGCGATCCGCGAACGCGACGAACGCCGTGACCGAAAAAGGGCCGAAGAGGCGCTGGCACAGAGCGAGCGACAGTTCCGGCAGTCACAGAAGATGGAAGCGGTCGGGCGCCTTGCCGGCGGCATCGCGCACGATTTCAACAATCTCCTCACCGTCATCATGGGCTACGGCCACGTGCTGGCGACGGAATTGGGCCGAGAGCATCCCCTCTACACGAAGATCGAAGAGACTCAAAAAGCCGGTGAGCGCGCCGCCATGCTGGTTCGTCAGTTGCTGGCCTTCAGTCGGAAGCAACCGCTTGAACCGAAACACGTGAGTCTCAACAATGTCGTCTCCAACCTGGAAGGCATGCTGCAGCGATTGATCGGCTCCGACATTCGTCTGGTCATCAGACTTGATCCCGGTAACAGCCAGGTCCTGGCCGATCAGGCTCAACTGGAACAAGTGCTCATGAACCTGGTGGTGAATGCGCGGGACGCAATGCCGAATGGTGGGACGCTCATCATCGAGACCGCCCAAGTCGAGCTGGCGAAGACTCCGTTGTACCATGTCGATCCGTTGCCGCCGGGACCCTATGTGAAGTTCTCGGTGGGAGACACCGGAAGCGGGATGGACCGTGACACGCAGGCCCACATCTTCGAACCGTTCTTCACCACGAAAGAGGAAGGGAAAGGCAGCGGCCTCGGCCTTTCGACCGTGTTTGGCATCGTGACGCAATCCGGCGGGGCGATCGACGTCAGCAGCCGCGTCGGGCAGGGCACCAGATTCGACATTTTCTTTCCGAGGGTGGCCCCAGAAGCCCATCCGGAGTCATCCCCACAGGCGTCCGCACAGCCTGTGGGAGGCCACGAAACCATCTTATTGGTGGAAGACGATGCCAGCGTGCGCATTCTGTTGCGGGACGCGCTGAGAAAGCTCGGATATCGGGTGCTCGAAGCGAAGCAGGGCCTGGAGGCTTGCCTCCTCGCCTCGCAGGAGCTGGATCGGCTGGACTTGCTGCTAACCGACATGGTCATGCCCGGCATGGGCGGAAGGGAACTGGCCCAACACCTGATGACCATCAAGCCGGACGTTCGCATTCTCTTTATGTCCGGTTTCACCGATGATGTGGGTATTCTGGCCGGACATGAACATGGCACCAGCGGATTTCTCCAGAAGCCCTTCACGCCAGAACTGCTGGCCCGCACGGTGAGAAAAATACTGGACGCTCCAGTGAATGCCCTTCCTCAATCGGCGGCGAAGCGGGCCTCGCGGTAAGCGTGCGTACCAGCCAAGATCCGGCGGCCGGGTTTGACGCTGAGGCACTGCCCTCCCTATACTCCACTTGAACGCGATGAAGCTTCGCCGTGACTTGATGTTCGCCCGCGTGCTCGTCATTCTCGCCGGACTTTCCAGTGTCGGAGCCATCAGCCATTCGGCGTCGGCGCAATCCATTGCGTGGGACCGTCCCGCGGACGGGCTGGCGATCGGCATCTGGGATCCGTCGCCGCTGTGCCGCGACGTGCCTCCGCTGGTCGTCTCGGAGATCGATCCACTGCAGTACCGCATCTCCATCCACTATTTCCGCAACGAGACCCTGCTTGAGCCACCCGATATTCACGAGTGGCAGAGGCGAACGGGCCATGACCTGGTCTTTAACGCCGGGCTCTTTCGCGAAAATTTTTCTTATTTAGGGCTGCTGTACGCACAGGGAAAGTCTCTTGGAGGGAAGCGGCATGCCTCCTGGATGGGACTTTTTGTTGCCGAACCAACCCAGCCAGGTGCAGCACGGGCAGGGATCCTCGATCTGTCGACCGACCCGTTCGACGAGGAACGCCCGCCCTATAATGAAGCGGCCCAATCCCTGATGCTGTTGGATCGAACTGGCAAGGTCCGCGTCAAACAAAGCGGCAAACAATCACAGCAAACCATCGTTGGGGAGCTTCAGAACGGACACGTGCTCCTCATGAAAACAACCGAGGTCGCTTCTCTGTACGCCATCGGCCGGTGCCTGCATGAAGCCTATCCGGAAATCCGCCAGGCAATGGCAATGGATGGAGGGTCGTCGTCGGACCTCTCGATCAGCCCCGCCTTGCAGCGGGCGGTTGAGAAGACTGAAGGGGCGCATCCCTGGATGGCCCTTCTCAATGCCGGCCCCACCGGTCACATCGGCCTGCCGGCGGTCATCGGCGTCAGCCCGCGGCGGAACTAGTCGCGTCCATGAGCCGTACCGTGGGGAAGCGTGAGATGAGACTGCTAGCGCGAGACCGGATAGCCGGCCTCGACCCACGCATTCATGCTCCCTCGAACATTATAGACGTGGGTGTATCCCAGGTCGGCCAAGGTTTCGGCCGCGATGTTGCTTCGGTGGCCGGACTGGCAGTACACCACGATGTGCTCGTCCAGAGGCACCCCGATTTCCCGATGACGGGTCTTGATCTCTCGAAAATCGATATTGAGATCGGTGCCGGGGATGAACCCCCCCGCATGCTCTTCCGGCGAACGAACATCAATGAGCACAAAGCCCTTTTCCGCCATCGACGGCGCTTTGGTGATGCCCGCTCGCAGTTGCTGGACCGACAACAGATAGGAGTGGTGGGCGGAGACGCCGGTCGTGAACCCGGCAATCAGCAATACCCCGACCAACGTGATGGCAATTCGGCGAATCATGGTAGACCTCCTGAGGACAGTCTTTTTGCGCCAGATGAGCGGGTGTGGTCTTTATCATAGGAGCCACATGAAGAATTGGTCAAGCCTCGGATGTGTCCTCGTCCTGCTGCTCACTGGCTGCGCCGAGGGCGCGAAGCTGGTTCAACAGAGCGAGGACGGAGGTGTCGTGACGTATCCTTTCAAAGCGGAACATGGCCCCATGCTGTCGTCCTTTCGGGGAGATGCGCTGGCTCTCATGAAAGACACTTGCGGAGTAGGGTATCAGATCATCCGCGAAGGGGAGGCCAAAGGCAGGGCGCGAGTGGTCGGAGGCATCGAAGGCGGGCAGGAGGTCGTCCGCGAACGACGATGGGGGATCGAGTTCCGCTGCAAGTAAGCGCCTGCTACAGCGCGGTGTGACCGTGAATCGCGGTCAAATCGTCGATCGTCAGCAGGCTGATGACCCTCACGCCATCAGCTTCCACTTTCGCCCGACCTTCTTGTTCCTTTCGATCTACAATCACCAGCGCGTCACGAACGAGTAGTCCCGCCTGCCTCGCAGTCGCGACAGCTTTGAGCAGCGATCCTCCGCTGGTCAGGACATCATCCACGATCAAGGCGCGATCACCCGACCGGATGGCGCCTTCAATAAGCTTTCCCAAGCCGTGCTCCTTCGCCTGCTTGCGTACCACAAATGTGCGCCACTCCCGCTTGGGATCAGCCGCATACGCAAAATCCGAAATGGTGGTCGCAATCGCAATCGCGCCGATTTCGAGCCCGCCGAGGCAATCGATCTCCACTCCGGCCAACGCCTCATGGGCGAGTTGGCCGACCAAGCGGCGGGAGGACGGATGCGCCATCAAGGCACGACAGTCGACATAAAATGGGCTGACCTGTCCCGACGCGAGAGTAAATCCTTTTGTCCGATCCCACTTGAATGACTGCGTCTCGTGAAAGGCCCGGGATAATTGTTCTCGAAGCGACGACATGCGTCTTCCTTTCCCGTCAGAACGACGGCGGATTGTACACCGTCGCTCGATCAATGTCAGAGCTTTTCACCCGGCGCAGGATCGGACCGGACGTCACGAGAAACGCCCCACCTGCTGTCGCAACGTTTCTGCGATCAGGTGAACATCAAATGGCCAGGCGTAATGTAATTCGACTCCCGGATGTTTGGGCCGTAATCGCGCCAGCGTTTCCGGGATCTCGATCTCAGAATGGGCGCCACCGGGCGTGAACATGGTGGTCGCCACGGTAATGTGCGTTGCGCCCAGTCCGATGAGTTCTTCGATCGATTCTTCTACCGTCGGGGCACAGAACTCATTGTAGGCTAAGGCAAAGAGGGCGCCACCGAGCAACGGTTGCAACGCAGCCCCCACCGCTTCCAATCCGGCTTGGTAGGGATCGTTGGCGGCCGATCTCGGCCACCGGCGTATGGTCGCATCCAGCTGCTGCTCCTCGGCCGACTGGGGCATACCCGCGGCGCGGCGTTGCGCTTCGAGGCGTTTCAATTTGCTGATCAGCTCAGGAGGGCAGTCTTTCGGAACGCCTCCGTGACCGACCAATACCACGCCCTGCACCACCGTCGGCATGATCACCCCCTTGGCTACACGTAATTCCGCAGCATCAGTTCCTTCGGATGAGGATTGAGATACACCTGCTGTTGAAGGTACCCGATCTCGTACATCGTCGCGTAATGCTTAATCAGGGTCACGGGCACGATAAGCGGCACAATGCCCTGGTGATAGTCCGTGAGCACTCCGTCGAGCTCCGCGCGTTCCTTGGGCACCAGCCGGTTCTTTAAGTGTCCGACGAGATGCTGCAACACATTGACCTGTTTTCGTCTAGTCGCCTTGACGGCCAGAGCCGTCATGAACAGGCGCCCGTAGAGATCGGCCAGTGTCCTGGGTGTATAGCAGTGGGCGCGTGCAACCAGTCGACCCAAAGACTGATAGGCGTCGCGACTATGGGCCATTAACAAGTATTTATGTATGGTGTGAAAGTCGATGATCGATTGGCGCATGAGCGGGCCGCGGACCAGGACTTGCCATCGGTGGTAGCAGAAGAGCCGTTCAAGAAAGTTATCGCGCAGCGCAGGGTCGCACAGACGGCCCTCGTCTTCAACCGGCACAAGAGGAAAGCGTTCCGTGAAGGCTCTGGCAAAGAGACCTGCCCCGCCGCGGCTCGGCATGCCCTGAGCATTGTAAAGTTTCACCCGGTCGATCCCGCAGCTCGGCGAATCTTTTTTGAAAATGTATCCCGAGAGATTTGTGTGTTCGAGTGTCTCGAGTTTCCGCTCGGTGAACGCGATCAGGGGCTTGGTCAGGTTCCGCTCGCTTGTAATCGTGATGAGCTGAGGTCGTTTCGCATCGCCGACCAGACGCATGGCTTCGCGAGGAGTGCCGAGTCCCGCTTCCACCTCCGGGCAGACCG
>DASVBB010000135.1:0-7329 GCA_036376045.1 Nitrospira sp. | reverse complement strand
TTGGTGCCGAAGCCGGGATTTGAACCCGGACACCCTTGCGGGCGCTAGACCCTGAATCTAGTGCGTCTGCCAGTTCCGCCACTTCGGCTTATCGGGCTTGAGCTTCCTGGGCAGGCCCATGGAAAGTGGGAAGGGGATTATCCAGAATTCCGCTTGCCCGCGTCAAGCAAGGAGAAGTCAAGGCGAGATCTTCGCCATGTTGCCCAACTTCCAACGACCGGCCGCCTCGATGTCCCGCTGATCCCCCGTGAGGACGATACGTTCGCGGACGAGACCCGCCGCCCCGATCAGGGGAAGCGGTGAGATCCATGGTGCATTGTCGGCGATCAGCACATCGAATCGCACGCGGCTGAAGAGGGGATCCGTAAGCACACGGTCGGCCGTGGTAATTACGAGCCGGCGGTTCTGAATGAACGCCTGGCGATTCGTATCCTCCTCGGCCGCCAACAGTTCCCGGATCTTTTTGGTCCCGCCCAAACGGACGATTTCTTCCTTCAAATCCTCAAACTCCGGCCGCATCTCTTTCGGTACAGCGGCTTCAGGCACCAGTTCCTCGATACGGGCCTTGGCAATGTCGAGTTCCTTTGTCAGGCCGGCGATTTGGTGCTCATAGAGCGCGAGGTACTGGTGCAGCGACTCGACATTCTTTCCCACCGCCTGCATGGTGAGCCGGCGCAGGAGGGGTAGCGTTTCATATTCCGCCAGTGTCGCCTGCGCTTCCTTGTGTTTCGCCTGAAGATCGCCCAACTGCGTGAGCAGGCGCCATTCAAGCAGACGCACTTCATCGAGATCCTTTTGCTTATGTCCCTTATAGGCCAGAATCGGCGTGAGTTCGCGGAACCGTTCGTATTTCCGCCGGAGCGCCGCCTTATCGGCCCGAGATTTCGCATAGAACTGATGCATTTGGGCTTCAAAGCCCACTTCCTGAATGGGAAGACCGAACGCCTGCTGCGCGACCGCCATTTCATATCGGCTGACCCAGGTCTTGTAGACGAGGCCTCCGGCTTTCATCGCCCGTGCGATGGCGCCGCTGATCTCGTCAGCCGCATGATGATCCGGTGTCACGAGCAGAATTCGCTTGTTTGCTTTGATGAGCTCAATGGCCGTTGCCGCAACCCTCTGCTGACGCGCGAGCGGGTCCTCGGTCCAACTCGTTGTAAGGACAGTACTCGATGCGCCGCCTCCTTGCTCCAAGGAGTTCGGCGTCCCGAAAAGATGGGCGAGCCGGTCCGCAGGGCCTAACCGGTAGGAATCAGGCTGCGACAGCATGTGCGTCAGCCTCTCCGAGGCTTTCGCGAGATAACCGCCACCATCTGGAACGATGGTCGCATCGGTGACCGTAGATCCGACCGCTTCGAAGGTTTGCACCAGAGCCACGCCGTCTTTGCAGCTCAATACGAGCCCTTCAGCCGGCTCCGTCATGTCGTCAAGAACGATCGACACCGGGATATCGACGGGCAATCTCCCGTCAGGGGGAAGCCGGAACTCGTAGAGGTAAAGGGTGCCGACGATCTGTATGAGATGGCCGGTGACCGGTGCCAGCGGCCGGTCGCTCTGCGGTGCGCCCAGAGGCGTCTGCTCAGCGGGGAGTTGTGTGACCCAACGTTCGATGAGATCTCGTGCCGTCATGCTGCCGCGTGCCGTAGTTCGCGGCCATAATACGGGCGCCCGACAGTGAGAGTCCAGCCACGAGAACCCGTACGGAATTCGGTGAGGAAGCCACGTCCGAGTGCAATCGCGATTGACTTTTCTGGCACCCCTCCAGTATCCTCTTTTCCTTTCCAACAGAAGGAGTTAGAGGTATGAAGGTCATCCTGCAAGAGACGATGGAAGGGGTCGGCCATTTAGGCGATCTCATCGATGTGAAAGACGGGTTTGCCAGGAATTTTCTGCTTCCTCGCAAGAAAGCCGTGGTCGCCAACGACCGCAATATCAAGTCGTTCGAGCATACCAAGCGGGTCGCCGCCGAAAAGGCTAAGAAAGAGAAGCTCGAGATCGAAGCGCACGCTAAGAAGATTTCCACGGTGACGCTCACCGTCGAAGCCCAGGTCGGAAAGGACGACAAGATGTTCGGCTCGGTCACGGTCAAGGACATCGCCGAGGGGATGGCGGCACAAGGCTACACGGTGGACCGTCGCAAGATTCAGCTTCCACACCCTATCAAGGAACTCGGCAGCTTTACCGTTCCAGTCAAGTTACCGCGCGAGGTCACGGCCGCAGTGACGGTCCGTGTCGTGAAGAAACAGGACGCTGAACCCGCTACGGCCTAGTTTCAAGGCCTGGCACCAACCGGACGAGGCACGTTCAATGTCGATGAAAGATGCAGTGGGGTCACTGGATGCGTTACAGGCCACCGACCCGGAGGTCTATACTGCCATCGATGCCGAGGAGGAGCGGCAGCGCAACAAGCTGCTATTGATCGCCTCTGAGAATTTCGCCAGTCCAGCGGTCCTGGCCGCCCAGGGTTCGTTGATGACGAACAAATACGCCGAGGGGTATCCCGGCAAGCGCTACTACGGCGGCTGCCAGCACGTGGATACGGTCGAGGAGCTGGCCATCCAGCGCTGCAAGCAGATTTTCGGTGCCGAACATGTCAATGTTCAGCCGCACTCCGGTTCGCAAGCCAACATGGCCGCCTACCTCTCCGTGCTCAAGCCAGGTGACACCATCCTCGGGATGGATTTGGCGCAGGGGGGCCACCTGACCCACGGGAGCAAGGTCAATTTTTCCGGAATGATTTTCCGTGCGTTTTCGTATGGTGTGGACCGTCAATCGGAAACGATCGACTATGACGCCGTGAGGAAGCTTGCGGAAGAATGCCGCCCCCGGATGATCGTGGTCGGGGCAAGTGCCTACGCGAGGACGCTCGACTTCCCGAAGTTTCAGGCGATCGCACAATCGGTCGGCGCCTACCTCATGGTCGATATCGCTCACATCGCGGGCTTGATCGCCGCCGGGCTACACCCGAATCCGATTCCCTATGCAGACTTCGTCACCACAACCACCCACAAGACGCTCCGCGGCCCACGCGGCGGCGTGGTGATGTGCAAAGCTGAGCATGCCAAGGCCGTCGACAAGTTTGTGTTTCCCGGCATGCAGGGCGGCCCGCTGATGCACGTGATCGCCGCCAAAGCCGTCGCGTTCAAAGAGGCCCTTTCCCCGGGCTTCAAGCGCTATCAGCAACAGGTCATCGCCAATGCCCGGACCTTGGCTCGGGGCCTGCTCGATCGCGGGTACAAGATCGTCTCCGGCGGCACCGATACGCATCTGATGCTCGTGAATCTCACGAATAAAAGCATCACCGGAAAGGAAGCGGATGCCGCGCTGGACGCTGCCGGCATTATCGTGAACAAAAACGCCGTACCCTACGATGAAAAGCCGCCCGCCGTGGCGAGCGGCATCCGGTTGGGCACGCCGATTGTCTCGACCCGCGGGATGAAGGAAGCCGAGATGCGAGAGATCGTCACCCTGGTTGACCGGGTGTTGCAGCACCGGCAGGATCCGGCGGTCCTGGATGAAGTCCGCGGGCAGGCCAAAGCGCTCTGCAGCCGGTTCCCGATCTTTCACTCCTACTAACTTCACAACAGGGCAGGATCACCGCCGGTGAAATGTCCCTTCTGCGATGAGCTGGAAGACAAAGTGGTCGACTCGCGCATGGCGAAGGAGGGCGAACTCATCCGCCGCCGGCGGGAATGCCTGGGCTGCAAACGCCGTTACACGACCTATGAGCGGGTGGAGGAAATCCTGCCGGTCGTGGTCAAAAAGGACGGGAGGCGCGAAACATTCGACCGGTCCAAGATTCTGTCAGGCCTGAAAAAAGCCTGCGAGAAGCGGCCGATCAGCACGGCCACGATCGAAGCCGTTGCCGACCGGATCGAGAAGCGCATTCAAGAAATGGGCGAAACGGAAATCGAGAGCCGGATCGTGGGCGAGGAGCTGATGAAGGAATTGCATCAACTCGATCAGGTAGCCTATGTGCGCTTTGCATCCGTCTACCGGGAGTTCAAGGACATCGACCAGTTCATGGACGAGTTGAGAACCCTGGCGCAGCAGCGCCGCGAGCGGTGAAAACACGATCTGACTCCTCGCTTGGACGTTTTTCCTCTCCTCCCGTTCGTCGAGACACAACGAGGATGCCGATTAGGAAGAGGCGTATGCCGACCTCGCAGGCCAAACTGTCGAAACAGGCGCGAAAGAGCGGAGTCTCCGGTGTGACCCACGTGGCAATCATCGGAGCGGGGCGAGGCGGGACAGCGCTCATGGAGATTTTCGCCAATGATCCGCTGGTCGACATCGTAGCTGTGGCGGAGATCGATGAGTCGGCGCCGGGCCTGGCCCTCGCGACGCGGTTGAAGATTCCCGTCACCCGCGACTATCGCATGCTGCTTAACCTGGAACAGGTCGACCTCATTATCGACGTCTCTGGGAGCCCCAACGTCTGGCAGTCGCTTCAGGATTTTCATCGCATGGGCGTCACCATCCTCGGCGGTGCCAGCGCCAAATTCATGTGGGAACTGATCGAAGCACGAATCCGGGCGACCGCGGAAATCGAGAAGACCCTCAACAAATATCAGTCCCTCTATCGGCTCTACGTCAAGGAAACTGGGGCAGCCGTGACCGAAGAACGCACCCGGATTGCCTGCGAAATCCACGACGGCCTCGTTCAGAGTCTGGCCGGCGTGGGCTTCAAACTCGAGCTCTCCCAGCAATTGATCCGCAAGGATCCCAAGGCGAGTCTGGCGACGCTGAGGGAGAGCAAGGAACAGCTCAAGCTCGCAATCAAGGAAGCGCGCCAAGTCATTTTCAACCTCCGTCCGCTGCAGTACGACAAGATGGAGCTCATTCCCGGTCTCACGAACTACCTCAAGTCGTATGAAACGCAATATCACATCAAAACCGACTTCACTGTGTCCGGTGACGAGCAGATCCTGTTTCCGCGCACCAAGATATTCCTCTTCCGGATCGTCCAGGAGGCTTTGAGCAACGTCGTCCAGCATGCAAAGGCCGACCGGGTGTCGGTGCAGTTGATGATCGGACTTGAGAAACTCACAGTCACCATTTCGGACAACGGCGTCGGATTCAACATGGAGCAGGTGCTTCACAACCCGGAGAAGTGGGACCATTTCGGGGTGCGGGGTATCGTGGAGCGGGCAAAGCTCGTCGGCGGCGAGGCAAAAATCGATTCGAAAAAGGGGCGGGGCACCCGGATCGTGGTCGAAGTGCCGCTCGGAAAAAAAGAGAGGGTGGACGATGGAGAAAATTAAGGTGTTAATCGCGGATGATCACCGGGTGGTGCGGGAAGGGCTGGCCGCCATCCTGAAGACCAAGGACGACATCAATGTGGTCGGGGAGGCTCAGGACGGCATGGAGGCGGTCGAAAAGACCAAGACCTTGATGCCCGACGTCATCCTGATGGACGTCAGCATGCCTCGCATGGGCGGCGTCGAAGCCACCCGTCAGATCAAGCGCGAGTTTCCCCATATCGGCATCGTGGCCTTGACCATGTATGAAGAGCAACAATACATCTTTGACCTCGTACGAGCCGGCGCCACCGGGTACCTGTTGAAGGATTCCGAATCCTCACAGATCGTTGCCGCCATCAGAGCCATCTACCGCGGCGAGTCACTGATTCATCCGTCAGTGGCCAGCAAGATCCTGGCAGAGTTTTCGCTGATGGCGCAAAAAAAAGGCAAGAAGCCCGGCTGGGTCGAACATGATCTCACCGAGCGGGAGATTACCGTCTTGCGGCTCGTGGCGGACGGAAAGACCAATAAGGAAATTGCCAACAATCTGGACCTTAGTGAGAAGACCGTTAAGAACCACGTGCGGAATATCTTCCACAAGCTACAGGTCTACGATCGAACGCAGGCGGCCATTTTGGCAATTCGAAAGGGTCTCATCGAACTGGACCCCAGACCATAAACAAGGGATTCGCCTCGTCCGGATTTCCCTTTCTACCTTTCTTTCTTGTTGATTTACCTTCTGAAAGTCACAGATGTTACATTTACGCAACAGATGAGTAACAGGTATATCGTTTCATATTGTCCTTTAATTTCAACATATTACGATGATTTTACTCCACATTCTGTCTTGGCACTAGAGTTGCTGTGACCACTGTGATAGCTGGAGGCTTTCGGTGAGACAACAACAGACCCTCTTGAATCCGATCAGTTGTACCGGGGTCGGATTACATACAGGAAAGCCCGTCACACTCACACTTCGCCCTGCCCCCGCCGACACCGGCGTGGTATTCGTGAATCGCAACGGACATGCTGGGGCGACGCTTGCGGCCTCTGTTGACCATCTCGTCGCTACTGAACTGTGTACGGCCATCAGCGGAAATGGCTTCCAAGTGAAGACCATTGAGCACGTGCTGGCAGCGCTGGCCGGTTTGAGCATTGATAACGTCTTTGTGGACATCGATGCCGCCGAAGCACCGGTTATGGATGGCAGCTCGGCCCCCTTCGTCCGATTGATCCAATCGTCGGGCGTCGTACCTCAGAATCGCCGTCGCTCCTTTTTGAAGATCACACGACCGCTGGAGGTCATCGATGGTTCGCGGCGCATCCGCATCGAGCCGTCCTCCACTCCGCGAATCACCTATACGATTCAGTATGACCATCCGCTGATCCAAACCCAGACCTATGCGTACGAGCACTCGACGCACGCGTTTGCCGCGGAGATCGCCGAGGCAAGAACCTTCGGATTCTTGCAGGAGGTGGAAGCGCTCTGGGCCCGCGGTCTTGGTCGTGGCGGCAATCTCGAGAACACCGTCGTCCTTTCACAGGACGGGATCTTAAATGAGTCCGGCCTTCGATTTGCCGACGAATTCGTGCGGCATAAAGTCTTAGACCTCATCGGTGACTTCTCTCTTCTGGGCATGCCGTTCATCGGCCATCTGATTGCCGATCGGTCGGGTCATGCGTTGCATACGCGTTTGGTCAAGCAGATTCTTGATCATCCGGAATGTTGGGTGCTGCTGAACGCCGATCACTCGGTCTCACAAGCCGAAGTGAGCCCCGCTCTTGCCTCAGTCTCTCCCAGACCTGCGACCTCCGTTGCACTCCAAGCCTCTTAAGCGGTTCACAGCTCACAGTGTTTGCAAGGAACGAAGGGAACCGGTTGGTTCGTGGATTTCTTTGCGTTGGTACGGGGAAGAGCGATAACGTCGGGAGCGAGTGGCCTCGCTCCCGGCGCTCGAATCGAGGCGGGGATTACTTCTTTTTCTTCTTTGCAGCTTTCTTCGTCGCCAAGACACTCACCTCCCTTCGGAACACTGTTTCCTTATGAGGCGATGACCCTCATACTGCATGGTGAAACATCTCCTCG
>DASVBB010000127.1:0-7661 GCA_036376045.1 Nitrospira sp. | reverse complement strand
CCTACTATCAGTATCTGCTTGGTGCGTTGAGTCTGGCGCTGTTCATCTGGTTGACCCCGCATACGGTCTTGATGTCGCCGGGTGAAGTCAAAGCCATGGGCGGCGCCCAGCATCCGGTGGTGGGAAATTACGGCGTCATGTCCGCCAAGAACGGCGCGGTGAACGTGATGATTCTCCTGACAGCCTTGAGTTACCTCTACTACCGCCGGGCCAATCGTACGATGACCGTGTCCTGGATCAAGACCGGCAATATCTTGATCGGGACACTCTTTGCCGTCGGACTCGTGAATGTCATGTGGTTGTCGGTCTACGGTTTCTATTTGCCGGCCAAACTACGCGTCGGTCTTTCGTCGCCGCAGGCCGTTACGACGCTCACCGTCATCGTCGCCGGCCTCTTGATCAACCGTGCCATGCTCAAGGGGGCTCTGGTACATGGGCCCGTGCAGTGGGGCAAGATCTCGGTCCGTGGCATGGTGGTGCTGTTCGGCTTGGCCGCCGCCTTTACATGGGTGATGGGACTCATGGGGTACATCCGTTCCTCCGGGCGATTGTCGTGGCACGTCAATGAAATTATGGCAGATGTGTCGCCCTGGGCATTTACGCCCGAGCTTGGGTTTGCCGCCAAGATGGTGACGCTCAACATGGTCGTGTTTTGGGGTGCGGTGCTCGCGTTGTTCTGGATGTGCCAAAAGGGACAACCGCAGGAACTGGGCGAAGAAGTGTTCGACAAGCCCTCTGAAACGTTCGCACCTGCTCCGTCGCAGGAAGCCTGAATCATCGGAAAGGATCATTGGTCACATGAGTAGATGCAGCCTGTTGAATGCAGTCATCTTCGTCGGGTTGGGTACCGTGCTGAGTCTGCCGTCCGGATCGGTCTGGGCGCAGGGGCATCAGTTGGTGCTCGAAGACTTTCAGACCAAGGAGGCCGACGGATTTCCGGCGAGCTGGGACCATGAAAGCCAGCGTAGCCATTCGAAGGGACGGGAAGCGTATAAAATTCAAGCCGAGAACGGCGCGAATTTCTTGTCGGCGAAGGATGCCGGACAACGGATCAAGAAGAAGCAGATCGACTGGGATCCCAAGGCCTATCCTGTCTTGACCTGGCGCTGGCGGTTAAACAAGGCATCGGAAGGCACGGAACCGCTCGCCGCCGTGTATGCGTCGCTGGATACCGACCTCATGTTCATTCCGGTCTTTACAAAATATATTTGGAGCGCGACCAAAGCCGAAGGCACCGTCATAGAGGGCGGCATGTTCAGCGGCTCCGAAATCGTCGTCCAAAGCGGAACGGCTCAGGTCGGACAATGGGTGGAAGAAAAAGTGAATGCCTACGAAGACTTCAAACGTATCCATCAGCATGAGCCGGCCGCAAAAGCGTGGGGCATTTCGATCATTGCCGGTCCCGGTGTGGAAATTGATTTCGGTCCGATGGTTGCGACATCGGGAAAATAGGCGCTCGTGAGTCTGGATGTTATGACAGCCGAAACCATGCCGTTACACAAGTGGTTTGATATTGCATTCGGGCTGGCCGTCATGGGCACCGTCGGCGTCTTGATCGGTCTCATCATGGGCGGCGGTTTGATGCCGGTGGCGATCGCACTTGGCCTGGCCATGGGCGGGGTGATCGGCTATCTCGGCGGGAGGCGTTTTCTTGTCAGCATTTTGATTGGCAGCTTCCTGGGCGGCGGGCTGGCTTGGCTCGTGGCGGGTGCCGAACGCATTTCGGTGGGCGCAGGAGCCGGAGCGGCGATGGGGGGATTTCTCGGTGTACAGATTTCCATGTTGTTGGATGTTCGGGCCGCGAGAAAGGCCGAGTCGGAGCCGGCTGGGCCATCATCGTGAGCCGTCAGCGAGGAGCATGAACGCGTATGGAAAATAAGGGTGTTCTGATCGGATCCATCATCTTCGTATTCGGCTCGTTCATCCTGATGATCGTCATGATGCTCTATGAGTCGAACAAGGCCTATAAAATGAAAGAGCTGGTGCAGTCGGTGAAAACAGAGAGCCGGCCGACTGCGACCAATGTTCCCGCGCAAGACTATTCAATGTACAAAACGAAAATGGGCGATGATGGGCGGGAAATGGTCCAAATTCCCGAAGGGCCCTTCATGATGGGCAGCCAGGACGGCGACCCCGATGAGGCACCCGAGCATCAGGTCTTTCTCAAAGGATTTTTCCTCGATCGCAAGGAAGTGACGCAGGAAGATTACATGCGGTTCGCCAAAATGACGAAGCGCCAGGCGCCAAGAATTGAAGTGTTCGAGGACGACCAGTCCAAGTTGCTCAAGCCTGAATTCGCCGCGATGAGTGTCTCATGGGATGATGCGCTGGCCTATTGCCACTGGGCGGGGAAGCGTCTTCCGACCGAGGCTGAATGGGAAAAGGCCGGACGCGGCGAAGGCAAACGAAAATATCCGTGGGGTGACAAGTTCATCGCGAACGGCGCGAACGTGGACGGCAGCGAGGACGGCTACAAGTATCTCGCTCCGCCCGGCTCGTTCGATGCCGGGCGCAGCCCGTACGGACTGTATGACATGACCGGCAACGTCGCCGAGTGGGTCAACGACACCTACGACGAAAATTATTACAAGAAGGCTCCCTACCGTGATCCCAAAGGTCCGGAAGGGGGAAGCGATCTACGGGTCGTGCGCGGAGGATCGTGGCGAGAGACCGAGCACAATGCCAGGTTGTCCAAACGATTCGCGGCAAAACACTGGCGCACGGACATTACGATCGGCATCCGCTGCGCCAGCGATCTCGAGCCGGGAGGTCACGCTCCCGCTTCTTAAGGGGACGCCATGCTGGAAACCAAATTCAAGATTGCCTTCCTCCTCGTAGTCCTTGCGTTCGCAGCGCTCCCCATCATGGGCATCCTTCGCGGAACGATCATGACGCCGTATGAAGAGATCCCTCCGGCGACGGAGGACGCTTCCGAACCCGAGTCCGTCGCAAACGAAGAACCGGTTCCAGACGAGATGGTACCCATTCCCGCCGGGCCGTTTGTCCGAGGCACGATGAGCGGAGGGTTCGACGAACAGCCGCAGCGCACCATCCAACTCGATTCCTTCTCGATCGACCGCTACGAAGTCACCAACCATCAGTACCAGCAATTCGTCCTCGCCACCGGCCACCGCAAGGCCGGGCCTCCGTCGCGCTATGCGAAGAGCATCGGCAAGATGCGGGGTCCGAATCAGCCGGCGGTGTACGTGTCGTGGGATGATGCGAGCGAGTATTGCCGCTGGAAGGGGAAGCGGCTGCCGACGGAAGCCGAATGGGAGAAGGCCATGCGAGGGACCGATGGCCGGCTGTGGCCCTGGGGAAATCAGGAAAAGCCGGACGGAGCCAATTGGGCTCGCGTGCAGGACGGCCATGAGGTGAGTGCTCGTGTTGGAGCATTTCCAACAGACAAGAGTCCCTATGGAGTTATGGATGGAGCAGGCAATGTGATGGAGTGGGTCGCCGATTGGTACCAGGAGGCGTATTACAAGGAGGCTCCCGACAGGGATCCCCCTAGTCCTGAATTCGGGACGTACCGAGTCATGCGGGGGGGAGGGTACACCACGACCGGAGGCGATGTTCGTATCACCAGCCGGAGCAAGATGGTTCCCGATTTCCGCGACGAAACGATCGGATTTCGCTGTGCAATATCGGGTAGTTTTGCGGGGTCAGGAGCTGGGGGAAAACAGAGCTAACTCTAGAGAAAATCAAAGTAATAGAGGATCAGAAAGACGGCCAAAATGATATTGACAACCATTCCAGCCAAAACTATAATGTCGAACACTTTTGAGTTTTTATTCATGTTTTTCCCTGCGTTTACGCGCTCAACGACAAAATTTGAATAACACACGGACCAGTGTGTGTCAAGGAACGCACCGAGTAAATTCACGCATTTTTCCCCACCAATAAGGAGACACGATGGCCACGGCAACAGCTCCAGACAGTGAGATTAAGATCAAAATCGGAAAGATGATTTTCTACATCACCTGTGCCGTCGGTCTCTGGTTTTTCTATTGGTTCGCCGGCATTCAGTGCCCCTGCTGATGCGCAGGGCCACCGAACGTGAATTCACCTTTACGTCTTTCGTTGAGTTGAGGAGGAGTTGAACATGGGGCAGACGATTTTCTATATCCTGATCTCGACCGTGATCTGCGTGGCCTACTTCACACTGGTCGATCACTTCCTGATGGATATGCAGGGCTTGGATTATTGGTACCTGTTCCGCAAGTAACCCCTCGCGGAGTCGAACCCTGAAACGTACAGGAATGTTTGAGGATTTTTATCGAAATGCATCAAGGAGGTATCCCATGGGCCTTATAAACCGCAAGAAGGTGTTTTCCATCATGGCGCTCTGCGCCATGGTCAGCCTTCTCTTGCTTCCCGTGGTCGTCTCGATTCCCTCGCTGGCAACAGGCGAGGAGCCGGCCGTGGACGCAGCAAAGAAGGATGGAGACAAGGTCGAGAAGGGACGGGACGTCTATTACAAGACCGAAGGTATCGTGGTCGGTGCCCCGGCACCGAAGACGACGGACGGTCCGAGGGACTATCCGCGGTATAACTTCGAGAGCCGTGTGCTGCTCTGGTTTGCGAACCAGCAGCACCTCTACTATGGCAGCTTCGTGCTCGCCGTGCCGATCTTCTGTATGGTCATCGAGTTCATGGGAGTCGTGAGCAAAGACAAGGCGCTCGCGAAACGGTACGATCAATTGGCCTATGATTTCGTGAAGATCAGCCTCACAGCCTACTCCCTCACGGCTATCCTCGGCGGTATCCTGATCTTCACCTTCCTGACTCTTTATCCCGCTTTCTTCGGCTATCTATCCAGCATTTTCCGACCGGTCATGCACATCTACGCGTTGATGTTCGTGGCGGAGAGCGGGACCCTGTACATTTACTATTACGGTTGGGACAAGATGAAGGAAGGATTCCTGAAGTGGATCCACCTGAGTATGTCGGTGGTTCTGAATGTCATCGGAACCCTGCTGATGTTCCTGGCGAATTCCTGGATCGGGTTCATGATGTCGCCGGCCGGTGTCGATGAGCAGGGGCGCTTCCTGGGCAACATCTGGCACGTCATTCACACGGCCCTCTGGAACCCGCTCAACGTGCACCGCATCCTTGGCAACATGGCGTTTGGTGGTGGTGTGGTCGCCGCGTACGCTGCTTACAAGTTCCTGGCATCGAAGACGGAAGAAGACCGTGCCCACTATGACTGGATGGGTTACATTGCGATGGCACTGGGTGTGGCGTTTCTGATTCCATTGCCCTTCGCCGGCTACTGGTTGATGCGCGAAGTCTACGCGTACCGGCAACAGATGGGCATTACGCTCATGGGTGGTTTGCTGGCCTGGCTCTTCATTATCCAAGCCACCATGATTGGCATCCTCTTCTTGAGCACCAATTACTATCTGTGGCAGGCAATGGGTCGGATGCGTGGTGCAGAGAAATATCAACGCTACATCAAGTACTTGGTGTTTCTCCTGGTCTGCGGGTTCCTCGTGTTTATCACGCCGCACACGATGGTGATGAGTCCTGCCGAACTGAAGGCGATGGGTGGCCAGCAGCATCCGGTGCTGGGCAATTACGGCGTCATGTCGGCCAAGAACGGCGGCATCAACGTCATTATCACGACGACCGTCCTGAGCTTCGTGTGGTACATGCGAGGCAATAAAGTCTCGACGGTCTCGTGGGCGAAGTTCGGCAACATCTTCATGGGCTGTTTCTTCTTCTTCGCCTACATCAACATCATCTGGCTCGCGATCTACGGCTATTACATTCCTGCCAACGTCCGTGTGGGACTCTCGGTTCCACAAGTCGCGACCACCCTGTCCTGTCTCTTCTTCATGTTCGGACTGAATAGCGTCATGATGAAGGGCGCCAAGCAGATGGGACCGATCGAATGGGGCAAGATCTCCGCTCGTTCACAGTACGCGCTCATCATGCTCGCGACGGCCTTTACCTGGATGATGGGATTGATGGGGTACATCCGCTCCTCGGTCCGGTTGTTCTGGCACGTCAACGAGATCATGCGCGACAACTCGCCCTGGGCCTATACCCACACGGTGGGATTTGCGGCGAACATGATTTCGTTCAACGTGCTGTTCTTCTGGGTCAGTATCCTCTTCGTGTTCTGGCTCGGCAGTTTGACGGCCAAGAAAGTGCCGGTCGGCGAGAAAGCGGGAGTTCCTGGAGGCGCGCCGCAACCTGCTGGCAGCCACTAATCATCCCTTATTGAGCATTGGCTCCGGTGGGAGATGTTGTGACGTCTCCCACCCTGGTAGCCGCAGGAGGTTAAAACCGTGGGTAATCTGATTAACGAAGCCCTCTCAATGGGCTGGATGGTCCTGGCCCTGCTGGTGGGCTTACTCATCTACTTCCAAGTCTCCATCAGCGATCCTGGCGCGAAGAAGCGGGCGACTTTCAAAACCTTCATCGGCATCGTCGCGGCATTTTTGCTGTTCGTCGCGATCGCCAATTACAAGAACAATTTCTATGGCGAGAACCGGTTGCTCCCGGTCTCTCTCGTGATGATCACCGCCACGGCGTTCGTCATGGCCTTGTATTTCACGAACCTCGCCGCGTTGCTGAAAATCGGCGGGTTCATGTTCTTCGTGGCCGCGTTTCTGTCCGGCTACGGCAATTGGCTCCCTCAAGTCGAGGGCGGATTTCCTCCGAAAGAAGAAAAGCTCGACTTCAGCTCGATGACGCCTCAGCAGTTGGCCGACGAGGGCGAGAAGATCATCTTCGGGGGCATCGGTCAGAATAAGGTGCAAGGTGCGATCGGCAAGGGACAGTGTCCTCTCTGCCACGCGTTCCACCAGGGGATGTTGGGCGAGCGTGCGCCCAATCTCAGTGGCCTTCCAGAACGTGCAGGCAAGGAGCGGCTCGAAGATCCGAAGTATTCAAAGGGGAATCCTGCCAAGCGTGACTTTGTGGAGAAGGAAGCCTGTCCAGGCTGCGGAACAGCGGAGAACGGGCAGGAGTACATTGCCGAATCCCATGCCTGTCCAAACTGCTATGTGGTAGCCGGCTACGGCGTGAAGGGCACCAACGATAAGGAAAGCCCGATGCCGAAGATTCACAAGCCACCGATCTCGCTCTCCCTGCCGGAATTGGCAGCGGTCGACACCTGGCTCTATGTGCGTGAAGGGCGTGAGGCTCCGTCGTTTGAAGACATCACCAAATCGTACGAGAAGTTCATCCCGGAGGCCGACCGTCCGAAGATGCAGGAAGATAAGCCAGCGGCAGCCAGTGCGCTGTTAGCCGATGGCTCGGAGCCGGTCGACCAGATCTTTGCGAAGGCCCAGTGCGTGGTGTGCCATACGATTCCCGGCATCCCCGGCGCAACCGGCACCCAGGGGCCGAAGTTGGAAGAGGGCACCAATGCACCCAGCCGAATCAAGGATCCGGCGTACAAGGGAACGGCGCACAGCACTCCTGAATACATCATGGAGTCGGTGGTTTCTCCCAGCACGTATGTCGTGAAGGGATTCCCAGACAACCTGATGCCGAAAATTTTCGGACAGAAACTGAGTGCCGGAGCATTGAAAAAGATCGTCGATTATTTGTCGCAGGTGAAGGCGGGTGCGCCACCACCGAAGATTTCGTAATCTTGGCCGTCTATCTGTAGACATAAGGGAGTTTACCCATGAAAGCATTGATGT
>DASVBB010000124.1:0-2795 GCA_036376045.1 Nitrospira sp. | reverse complement strand
TTTGCTGGCCGCATACTCGCGGACGTCCTGCGTGATCTTCATCGAGCAGAAGTGCGGTCCGCACATGCTGCAGAAATGGGACACCTTCGCGGCATTGTCGGGAAGCGTCTCATCGTGGAAGTCCTTGGCCGTATCGGGGTCCAATGAGAGGTTGAATTGATCCTCCCAACGGAACTCAAACCGTGCTTTTGAGAGGGCATTGTCCCTGATCTGGGCGCCTGGATGGCCCTTGGCCAAATCGGCGGCGTGCGCCGCGATTTTATACGTGACGACGCCGACTTTCACGTCTTCCCGGTCCGGGAGACCCAGATGTTCTTTGGGCGTGACATAACAGAGCATGGCGCATCCATACCAGCCGATCATGGCGGCGCCGATGCCTGATGTAATGTGGTCATAGCCCGGGGCAATGTCCGTCGTGAGCGGCCCAAGGGTGTAGAACGGCGCCTCATGGCACTCCTTGAGCTGTTTCTCCATGTTGACCTTGATCATGTGCATGGGCACATGACCGGGTCCTTCGATCATGACCTGAACGTCGTGGGCCCAGGCGATTTTGGTCAGTTCGCCCAACGTTTCGAGTTCGGCAAATTGACCTTCATCGTTGGCGTCGGCGATCGAGCCCGGCCGTAGGCCGTCGCCCAGGCTGAACGACACATCATAGGCCTTCATGATCTCGCAGATCTCCGCAAAATGCGTATAGGCGAAGTTTTCCTGATGGTGCGCCAGACACCATTTGGCATGGATCGACCCGCCGCGAGACACAATACCGGTCATGCGGTTGGCCGTCATCGGCACATAGGCCAGGCGGACGCCTGCATGTATCGTGAAGTAATCGACGCCCTGTTCGGCCTGTTCGATCAAGGTGTCCCGATAGATCTCCCACGTCAGCTCTTCGGCCTTCCCGCCGACTTTTTCGAGTGCCTGATAGATCGGCACCGTGCCGATGGGCACAGGCGAGTTGCGGATGATCCATTCCCGGGTCTCGTGAATGTTCTTGCCGGTGGAAAGGTCCATGACCGTATCAGCGCCCCAGCGCGTCGACCAGATCATCTTTTCGACCTCCTCCTCAATCGAGGAGGTCACAGCCGAATTGCCGATGTTCGAATTGATCTTGACCAAGAAGTTGCGGCCGATGATCATCGGCTCGGTTTCCGGATGGTTGATGTTGGCGGGGATGATCGCGCGCCCTCTGGCGACCTCGTCCCGCACAAACTCGGGCGTAATGGATTTCGGGATGTTCGCGCCCCAGGCCTGCCCCGGATGCTGAGCAGTGCCGCCGCCATGGCCGTTTCGCGAGGACAGTTCGCGTGTGATCTCACGCGACTGATTCTCGCGGATGGCAATGAATTCCATCTCGGGCGTCACCATGCCCCGGCGGGCGTAGTGCAACTGAGTGACGTTGCGGCCGGCCTTCGCGCGCAGCGGCTTGCGGATATGTTGAAAGCGCAGGTCGTTGAGCTTCGGGTCGGTCGCACGCAGACGCCCGTACTCCGAAGTCACATCAGGCAGTTGCTCGACGTCGCCGCGCGAGAGAATCCAGTCGCGTCTGAGCGCCGCGAGTCCCCTGCGCAGGTCAATCGTGATGGATGAGTCGGTGTAGGGTCCTGACGTGTCATAAACGACGATCGGCGCATTGGGAGTCGGCTCCCCGCCATTCATCGATTTGGTCGGAGTGAGCGAGATTTCCCGCATCGGCACCCTCACGCCCGACTGCGTGCCTTCGACGAAGACCTTGCGTGAGGCCGGAAACGGCTGAGTCGTAATGGCCGGTGCGGTGGTTTGATGGCCGTTGGTCGTCATGGGAGATCCTTTCATCGGATCGTGAACGATTACGGTGCGGGCAATAAAAAAAGCCGCACCTCACAGGGGAGAGTGCGGCTGAGTCCGACATCAACGGTTGATCCGCTTCCCTACGCTGGTATTACCCAGGTCAGGTTCCAAGGGTCATCCGATCGCTCGGATTCTCAGCCAGCCTCGTGGCGCCCCTAGCTCTGGAGTTCGATGGTATCGCCCGCCTCCTATGAAGTCAACGGGTTAATAGCCCTATACCCGCAGGCACCAATGGTCCAGGCATAAGGTCTTCTGCGCGGCCGCCGTTTCATTGATTGGCTACGGATGCGTGTCGTAGAATGTCGCTCTACAGAGTAATGCTGAGGATGCCTGTGAACAGCGTTTCGACACTACCCAGATCCATCACGGACTACCAGTCGCTGTCCGGTGAGGAGCTCTTTCGCCGCATCGCTCATGCCAAACGGACACTAGGCGACCAAGTGATGATCCTTGGGCATAATTATCAACGAGATGAAGTGATCGAGCATGCGGACTTCCGCGGAGATTCGCTGCTGCTCTCCAAGCTCGCGGCCGAACGCTCGGAGCGACCGTATGTCGTATTCTGCGGCGTCCACTTCATGGCTGAAACCGCCGACATCCTGAGCCGGAGCCACCAGACCGTCATTCTGCCGGACATGGCTGCAGGCTGCTCGATGGCGGACATGGCGGCGATCGAGCAGGTGGATCAGTGCTGGGAGGCGCTCGGCCGCATCCTTCCCGTCGAAGACACTGTGATGCCCGCGGTCTATGTGAATTCGGCTGCCGTCCTCAAGGCCTTCTGTGGCGAACACGGAGGTATCACCTGTACCTCATCAAATGCCAAAGCTGTCATCGAATGGTGCTGGGCCCGGCGGGAAAAAATCCTGTTCTTCCCTGACGAACATCTGGGACGGAACACCGCCAACAAGATGGGCCTTGCCCGGGAAGACATGATCGTCTGGGATCCGTTTCAACCGAACGGCGGCAAT
>DASVBB010000123.1:0-7281 GCA_036376045.1 Nitrospira sp. | reverse complement strand
CACCAAGATCGCCCCGTCCATCTGGGCCGCTCCCGTAATCATGTTCTTCACGTAATCGGCGTGGCCCGGACAATCGACGTGGGCATAGTGGCGCTTGTCGGTCTCGTACTCCACGTGGCTGATGGCGATCGTCATGATCTTAGTCGCATCCCGGCGCCCCTGGCTCTCGCTCGCCTTCGCCACTTCGTCGTAGCTGATGAACTTCGCCATCCCCTTGTCCGCGCTGATCTTCGTCAACGCCGCCGTCAACGTCGTCTTCCCATGGTCCACGTGCCCGATCGTTCCGATATTCACGTGCGGCTTCTTGCGCTCATATTTCGCCTTCGCCATACCTCAGCTCCTTTTCTAAGACGCCCGAACACACGATTTCCACGAGGGACGGAAGCCCGCGGCATGATTTGGTATGGAGCCCACGACGCGGATCGAACGCGTGACCTCGTCCTTACCAAGGACGTGCTCTACCAACTGAGCTACGTGGGCCATGTCATTGTCTTGCGTCATCCGTGAAGGGTTCCTGCTAGGGTTTGTCGGTCGCAATTCTCTATTTATGCTTTGCGCAGCCACTGGAGCGGGCGGTGGGAGTTGAACCCACGACAGCCAGCTTGGAAGGCTGGGACTCTACCGCTGAGCTACGCCCGCCTTAATCTCCAAACGTGATGTTGAGCGTGGAAGCCCGAGGAACCTCATGACCTGGCTCGACACTCACCACTGCCATTCGCATTGCCTGCTATGGTGGGCAGGCAAGGATTCGAACCTTGGAAGCCGATGGCAACAGATTTACAGTCTGCCCCCTTTGGCCACTTGGGTACCTGCCCGAAATCTCCAGCGCAAAATATTCCAGCTTTGAAAGGGCCCTCGTTTCGCATCAGTGAGATGGGAAAAGAAGAGCAGGCTAGTCCACGCACAACACCACCTTCCTTAAAGTCAAGGATGAAAGTGATGAGCAGCGGAACCAGCCTTTTTCAGGAAACGGCTGATTCTATTGATGAAGTGATTCGAAGTCAAGGGCTCAGAGGGTAGCCGAGTAATTTTTTTGCTATATTTTGAATTAATTTTCTTCATCAAGCATTTTCTCGATCCCTACACCGAAGAGTGGGAACCCAAATTGCTCGCTAGGCTCGCTGCAAAAAAATAAAACTCATAGATTATTCAATTAGTTCCAGTGATCGCTTCGCAGGATTTAGGATGATAAAGACTTCCTTGGGTGCCTGCCAGTCTTTTGAGAGCTTGCTTCACGAGTTCCGGAGGAAATTCGAGCGGCCCTGACATCAGGCGCCCAATTTCCTCGCTCGATAGACGTGAATTCAGAGCTAAAAACCGCTTTCTCGTCACGGTTCGCTCAGCGGGATCCTCGGGCTCGTAATAACCGCGAAGCTTTCCCTCACGGTCGGACTCCTCCAGCCGGCGCAGCCATGCATCTCGCGGCTTCCCTGGCTTCTGTATCGAATGGTCCGCCCCATGTCGCGTTTCTAGCTGGCTCCATACCGTCCAACCGACGAAAACCGCCCATCCCTCGTTCAGCGCTTCCCAGGATTCCCGCTCGCTCAGAAACCGCTCTTCTGTTTCTTTCTTCCGTTGAACCACGGGGTTGATGAAAACGGCCCCGTACCTGCATTGCTGCTGCGCGCGCGCAAAGCGCAAAAAGGGATCAGGCTGTCCTTGCGCATCTATTGTCTCCAG
Source organism: Nitrospira sp. (assembly GCA_036376045.1). GTDB lineage: Bacteria > Nitrospirota > Nitrospiria > Nitrospirales > Nitrospiraceae > Nitrospira_C. The sequence continues at coordinate 5,601 of DASVBB010000123.1, read as the reverse complement.
ATAGTCCATGTACGCATGGAACAGCTCGTGGTACAGCGTTTCCAATTCTGCATGGGTGAGCCGGGCCAGTGGACGTAACGTTCGTCCTGCGACGTTGAAGGAGAGCGTTCTATTCAACACCATACGATGTTCGGATGGATGATACTCGGCCGCAAATGCCTGCAAGTCGTCAAACTCAAATCTGACAAAATCGGCGGGCACCGTTCTTAAGAACTTCGTGGGCAAACTCAAGCCTTCGGCTTCACTCGTGATTTGCTTCCAGATATGCCCCGAAGCATCCAAAGCGGTCTCGGTTCCGAGCACAGGATGCGTTGAGAGCCAGACGAGAAGCGCTGTGAGAACAACCAGGATCCGATACATCGAGGTCTCAATAATCTCTGTCGCGATAGCGGCCCCAGTCGGGCTGATGTCCCTCTTCAACTAACGCCAACTGCTGGAACAGCGCTGGAGAGACATGATCGAGGAATCGGGTAGGCTTCGACAACAACATGCCGCTGCTCTTGTCGAAAACGTTGATGGGGTAGGTCAGAAAGAGATGGCGCTTGGCGCGCGTCACCGCCACATAGAAGAGTCGCCGCTCTTCCTCAAGCTCTTCGTCGGTCACGAACGAATAGATCGATGGGAATTTGCCATCGACCACCCAAATGACAAACACACATTGCCATTCCAACCCTTTGGCCGAATGGATCGTTGACAAAACCATCTGTTCATCGTCGCGATCCGGAGACTCGACGTCGACCGCACTCCCGTCCGGCGGCTCAAGCGCCAAATCCGAGAGGAAGGCCTGCACTTCCGGATATCCCTCGGCAATCGTATGGAGATGATCGAGGTCCCGAATCCGCTTCGGGTAGTCATCATATTGTTCCCTGAGGATCGGCAGGTAATACTCATAGATGTGAGCCACTTGCTCAGCGGTCCGCTGCTCCTCGGCCCCCGAGAGACTTTCTAAGGTGTATGCCAAATTCTTGAGCCCTTGCGAGGATCGTCCACTGACCCCGCGTAACACGTCGTAGGGCTTCTCCGACTTCACCAGTATCGTCAACAAATCCTGGGCTTTTTTGGGCCCGACGCCTTCGACCAGCATGAGCACTCGATGCCAACTGACCGCGTCGAGGGGATTTGCCATCACGCGAAGATGTGCCAGCAAATCCTTGACGTGCGCGGTTTCGATAAACTTGACCCCACCGCGCTTGACGAACGGCAGCCCCGACCGGGACAGTTCGATTTCCAGGTCGAACGAGTGAAAGCTGGATCGGAACAGGACCGCAACCTCGTTCAGGGGCACGCCCTCCTCGCGTAATTCGAGAATTTTCTGGGCGACAAATCGGGACTGGGCATTTTCTCCGGCAGCTTCCGCCAGTGTGGGCAGAGGGCCATCCAGCTTCCGGGTGAACAGATGCTTCGTGTATTTCTCCGCCGCCTCCTCAATGATGCAGTTGGCAAGATTCAAAATCGGCTGCGTACTTCGATAGTTTTCTTCCAACTTATAGATCGTCGCGCCTGGAAACAGCGTGGGGAACTCCATGATGTTCTTGAACGTCGCCCCCCGGAAGGCATAAATCGACTGGCTGTCGTCACCAACGACCATCACGTTCTGATGAGAGACCGCCAGATTCCTGATCACATCCGCCTGTAACCGATTGGTATCCTGATACTCATCGACGAGAATGTACCGATAGAGCCGGGAGATCGCCTCCCTGGCATGAGCGTCCTGAACCAGGAGCTGACGAAGCAGGACGAGCAGGTCATCGTAGTCCACGAGCTGACGCTGACGTTTGGATGCCCGATAGCCCGCCTGAAGCTGTGTCAGTGCCTCCACATGATCGGCGAAATGACTGAACTCCTCGATGACAATGTCATCCAGGCTTCGCAAGGTATTCTCCGATTTGCTGAAGATTTCTGCGATTGTCCCTTTCCTCGGGAATCGCTTGTCTTTTTCATTCAGTCCAAGTTGCGACCGGACAAGGGCTATCAGATCTTCGGCATCGGATCGATCCAAAATGGTGAACCCTGGCTCCAAGCCGATAGCCCGGCCGTAGCGACGCAGCAACATATTGGCAACCGAATGAAACGTGCCGCCGCAGACGCGTTCACTGCGCACTCCGATCAGTTCTCCCGCTCGCTGCAGCATTTCTTGCGCCGATTTGCGTGTAAAGGTGAGCAGGAGAATATTTGACGGATCGACACCACTATCAATCAAATAGGCCACACGATACACGAGCGTCCGCGTTTTCCCGCTGCCAGCACCCGCAATCACCAAAGAAGGTCCATCGCCCGCCGTCACCGCCGCCAGTTGCTGCGGATTTAACGCGGCGGCGTAATCGATGGAGAGCTTCCGGGGAGAGACCTCCTCCGGCTGGCGTTTCAAGACGTATGGAGTGATGTCGCGACTCATGGAGGAAAAAACGTGACTGCGCTGTATACCATTACAAACGAGAGTCTTTCAACGCAAGACGCCGCTCACCGGTCCAACGGGGTGCTAGCGCCGTGATGCGATCGGCTGGACAAGAGCTGTTTGAACAGCAACCCCTGCACTGGGAAGACGGTTGAGCAGGCGAAGGGCAAGCAGGAGGCTCACAGGGAGATAAATCATCACCCCCACGAGACCAAGGAGTGGTTCGCCAATCCAGAATGTCATGGCCAGATTGAAGATGAGGACGCCGTAATAGAGCGCGCATCCAAGCAACACGTGCGTCGTCACGCCAGAGGATGGCGCGAGCGAAGCCAATCGCTGGTCGACAATGAAGTACAGGGAGAGCGCAATCAACCCTACGACCGCCCATCCCACAAAGTTCATCAGGGGAATCCCAAAATACACTCCTGGATCTGGATACCCGTAAATCAGGCCGAGAAACCAGCGATCACCACGAAGGGCAACGGGGTCGATGATCACATCGATCAGCATCAAGAAGCCGGCCGCCAGCACCAACGTTGGCCAGCGAGTCCTGACCGCCGGATCCAGCACGAGATGCAACCAATGCCGGCTGGATTCTTGGATCGAAGGCAGGAGAAACACCAGCGCGAGACAATAGCTGGCAAACAAGAGAAAGGTGAACGAGAGAGAATCCATGAAGGGCACATCCGCAATATACAATTCTTGCCCTACCGTGGACCCGTTGTAATAATAAAACCCAAACGGCACCCCCACGCGTGTCGATGAGAACTCGCAAAGAAATGCCGTGACCCAACTGATGAGAAGGAACGCGCCTGTCCTTGGCCAGCCGAGTAGCCCACGGCCGATGAAGAGAAAGGCTGCAAGAAACGCAAAGACGTACGGTCGCAGAAGAACCGTCTTCAAAAACAACAGCGGTAGGTCTTCCATCTTAGGTCCGGATCACCATGCCTTCATCTCCTTTCGCGCGCATTGTGGACGACTGGACTGCGATTTTCCAGCAGAAAACCCGCGCACCCAATCACGAGGTCACAGAGCTGCCTCCCTCTTGGAGCCAAGAGGACCAGTCGGTTATAATGCGCCATCCCTAACAGAAGGACACACTCCGCTCATGGCTACCACCAACGTCCCATATAGTGAACAACAACGCTCGCTCGCCGATCTCATGCTGGCCGTTGCCGGCGAGTCAGTCACGGTGATGAAGAAGAACGCACCTGAACAGGCGCTCAAGCTGAAACGGCAAGACGAATGGAAGCTCTATCTGGAGTTTCTCAAGGTCACGTTCAATCTGGCCGACCGCCTGTCCGCCTTCCACATACCCATCAAGGACCAACCGGACTTCATGAACGGGCTGGAGGATGCGGTCACGGGTCGGCTGCGTTCGGTGCTGGAACCGGCCTTCGGTTCAGGCGTCGATCAAAATGAGATCATGATGACCATCAGCGGCGTCGTGACCGAGAGTCGCAAGTTGTACGAGGGCTATCGATTCTCCATTACGGAAGAGGGCCCGACCAAAAACGAAATGTTCGACACGTTCGGCGGTCGTGTGGCCGATGCCCTCGGCGTGGCGGATAACCCGCAAATCACTTCTGCGGCCACCTTGTGCGCAACCGCGATGGTACCCGCCATCACGGCGATCCTCAGAGGCGAATCGCCACCGGATGCCGGCCTGACGGCTGCGCCATCCTCTGACAGGACCGATGCCCCTGAAGCAGGGGCGCCGAGAGGACAAACGGGAAACGAAATCAAACTCATCAGCGTCATGTCCGACGTTTCCGGGGACGAAATCGAAACCCGCTGGGGACTCCATCCGCGCTTTCGTCAGGATCTTACCGCCGAGGAAACTCAGCAACTCACGAAGCTGATGAATCGAGTTGCGAAAGTGCTTGGCGAACGGTATGCCGCCGTGGCATTCTCCGATGAGTGGAACTCTTGGCATAAGGCAGGTCACGCCTGATCGTTCCACGAGTGACTGTCTTCTCGCCGATTCCAAGTCCGCCCCACAAGGAGATTGCGTGAACACGACGACGACCATCGACTCTGTGCACACACATATTCCAGCCACTCTGGCCCGACTGTCGGAACTCTCTCAGAATCTCTGGTGGAGTTGGACAGTGGAGGCCCGCCAGCTCTTCGAGACGATCGATCCGACGGTGTGGTTTCATACACACCACAATCCGGTCAAGCTGCTCGCCGATGTCCAGCCCGAACGGTTGGCCAAGCTCGCCGATGACCCGTCATACCTCCGACAGTACTCCGCAGTACTGAAACTCTTCGACGAATACAAGGCCAACGGGCGGAGCTGGTTCAGCACCAAGCACGCCGGCGAAACCAAGAACACTATCGCCTACTTCTCCGCCGAATTCGGTCTTCACACATCGATTCCTATCTACAGCGGTGGTCTGGGCATCCTGGCGGGGGATCATTGTAAAGAAGCGAGCGACCTCGGCGTCCCGCTCGTCGGCATCGGGTTCATGTACCCTCAAGGCTATTTCTGCCAACGGATTACCCAGGAAGGATGGCAGGAAGCCGCGTACGCGCCATTTAATCGGGAAGATTCTCCGATCCATCCAGCCCTCACGCCATCGGGAGAACAATGCCGGTTCACGGTCGACATGGGGGGACGCAATGTGTCAGCCGTGGTTTGGAAGGTGCTGGTCGGCCGCATCCCGCTCTATTTGATCGATACCGACGTACCAGAAAACAGTCCAGAGAACCGTGCGCTATCGGCGCGATTGTACGGCGGCGACCAGGAAATGCGGCTGTGCCAGGAGATCCTGCTAGGCATCGGCGGCGTTCGTCTGCTCCGTGCCCTTGGCATCTCGCCGTCAGTCTGGCACGCCAACGAAGGACATTCTGCGTTTCTCACGTTGGAACGTATCCGCGAACTGGTGCAAAGCGGCCGCTCCCATGCCGAAGCGAGCGAACAGGTCCGTCAGAGCACCGTGTTTACGACCCATACGCCGGTGCCTGCCGGCCACGATGTCTTCCCGCATTATCTGATGGACCGGTATTTCTCGGCCTATTGGGACCAGCTCAATCTCTCGAGGGATGAGTTTCTGCTCTTGGGAGAAACCCCGGAATCACGCGGACAGGGGTTCAACATGACAGCCCTCGTCATGCGGCTATCAGCGCACGTCAACGGCGTGAGCCGTGAACATGGGCGCGTCAGCCGTGAGATGTGGCAGCATTTCTGGCCCGGATTGCCG
>DASVBB010000099.1:0-8639 GCA_036376045.1 Nitrospira sp. | reverse complement strand
CTCATCGAGTTGGACGCGCGGATCGGCAAGGCCTTGTCGATCGAGCGCGTGCGCATTCTCGACTAACGGATGTCGGCTACGAAGCAACAGGCATTGTTCCAATCCCCCAAGTCGGTGATGACCGTTTCGCAACTCACCGGCATACTTCGCACCTCGATCGAATCCCAGTTCACAGATCTCTGGCTAGAGGGAGAAGTGTCCAACCTCCGGATGCCGGGGTCCGGCCACGTCTACTGCACGCTCAAGGACGAATTCAGTCAGATCCGCGCCGTCCTCTTCCGATCGAGCGCATTGCGGTTGAGGTTCGCCCTGCAAGAAGGGATGTGCATCATTGTCCGGGGACGGCTCACGGTCTATGAGCCGCGAGGAGAATATCAGATCGTCCTCGACAGTGTTGAACCCAAAGGGATCGGTGCCCTGCAACTGGCGTTTGAACAACTCAAGGCTCGACTGACCGCCGAAGGGTTGTTCGATGAGGCCAAGAAAGTATCGTTGCCGCCTTTTCCGCAACGAGTGGGGATCGTGACATCGCCCACCGGTGCTGCAATCCGGGACATGCTTGCTGTGCTTCACCGGCGCTGGCCGACGCTTCACGTCATTGTCGTTCCGGTGCCGGTGCAGGGAGATGGTGCCGCGCAGCAGATTGCGGATGCGGTGAGCTGGTTGAACGAGGAAGATCTCGTCGACGTCATGATCGTCGGCCGTGGCGGAGGGTCGATGGAAGATCTCTGGAGCTTCAATGAAGAGGTCGTCGTCCGTGCGATTGCGGCGTCCCGTGTCCCCGTCGTGTCCGCGGTGGGTCATGAGACCGACGTAACGCTGACGGATTTTGCCGCAGACCGACGGGCGGCCACGCCTTCCGCGGCTGCAGAAACCGTCGTTCAAGTGCTGGCCGACGTCGTCGAGCGCCTGCGGGTGCTGACCATACGCACGACCCAGACCATGGGCAGACACTGCATGTTTGAACAACGGCGCCTCGACGCTCAGATTGGCAAGCTGTCGGAGATGCGGCTTCGCATACGTCTTGAATGGCAGCGGACGCAGGACACGGTGGATCGCTTACGGACGCTGACTTCCGACCGGCTTGCGGCAGGACGGGACCTGATTCGTGAGCGTCAACGTGAATTGGCCGTCCTGAATCCGGTCTTTCTCGTCAAACGAAGCCTCGCGGTGGTCACATTTTTAATGCAACGGATGGAACGCCAAATCTTCGTCTTGGCCGATGGCCGTAGACGCCGGATGGCGGCGCTTGCAGCGCAACTCGCGCAGTTGAGCCCACTGGCGATTCTTGGGCGCGGCTACAGCATCCTCTCGCGCGTGCGGGACGGAGCGATCGTCCGCAAGGCGGCCGATGCTCAACTCGAGGAGGAAGTCATCGCGCGCTTATCCCAGGGCCAACTGCACTGTACGGTCAAGCGCGTGTTGCCCGATCCCTTGGTGTAAATCGGAACCGAGCCCAGGTATAATGATTTTTCAAACGCAAGGAAAGGATAGGTACCGTCGTGGGCGGGGTCAAATTCGAACAGGCAATGGCGCGGCTGGAAGCGATCGTCGGTGAATTGGAAAAGGGTGACCTGCCTCTGGATGAATCCTTGAAGATCTTCGAGGAAGGTATTCGTCTCTCGAAGAGTTGCCTGAAAATCCTGGAAGATGCCGAGCACAAGGTGGAAGTCCTGGTCCAGGACAGGAACGGCAAGAAGCGGCTGCAGGCCTTCTCGCCGGATGAAAATGCGGGTGAGGACTCCTCCGACGAGTCCTCCTCTTGATTGCACTGTGGGGTCTTCCTCGGGTTGTCCAGCCTCCGGACTCGTCTTCGCCAAGTCTCAGTACCATGCATGCCAAGCCGACCGGTGAAAAAGAGCGGTTGGATCGTCTGCTGGTCCACCAAGGTCTTGTCGCCAGCCGGGAGGCAGCGGTACGGACGATCCTTGCGGGCGGCGTGCTGGTGGACGGCGCAATGGTCGACAAACCAGCGAGACTCGTCGCACGGAGCGCCCGCATTGAAATCGAGCATGCGGCGCCGTTTGTCAGCCGGGCCGGAGAAAAGTTGGCGGCCGCACTCGAGGCGTTTTCCATCGACCCGCATGGTTTGGTCGCACTTGACGTCGGCTGTTCGACCGGTGGGTTTACCGATTGTCTGTTGCAACGGGGCGTCCAACGGGTCTACGCCGTGGACGTCGGGTATGGCCTCATCGACTGGAAACTCCGCCAGGATCCGCGGGTCATCTTGCTTGAACGGACGAATATCCGGTACATAGACCGGTCGCGCATTCCGGAGCCGGTTGACCTCGCCGTGATCGATGTGTCTTTCATCTCGCTCACGTTGGTGCTGCCGAGCGTGGTGCCGTTCTTATGCGAGAGAGGACGAATGGTTGCCCTGGTCAAGCCCCAATTTGAAGTCGGAAAAGGGCAGGTGGGATCAGGCGGAATCGTGCGGGACGAGTCTCAGCGTCGCAGTGTGACCGAGAAGGTCATCGCATTCGCCGTAAGCCTGGGGTTTGAGGCTACCGGGATCTTGGAGTCTCCGGTGAAAGGCAGGAAAGGCAATCAGGAAATACTTGTGAGCTTTGGACGTCAAGGTATAATCACTCCTTTGTCAGGGCGGTCGGAGGTAGAAAAGGCATGAAAGTCTTAGTGACGGGCGGCGCCGGGTTCATTGGATCTCATCTGGTCGATCGGCTGGTGTTGGAAGGGCACGAGGCAGTCGTGGTGGATAATCTCGCCACGGGCAAGCGCCGAAACATCAATCGAGCCGCCCGCTTTTACAAGATGGACATCCAAAGCTGGCGGTTGGAGCGTGTTTTGCGCAATGAACGGCCGAACGTCGTGATGCATTTGGCGGCGCAGATGGATGTGCGAAAATCAGTCGAAGATCCCATGTTCGATGCTCAAGTCAACGTGTTGGGCACCTTGAACGTATTGCAGCAGGCGGTGAAGCACGGGGTGCGCAAGGTGATTTTCTCTTCGTCCGGCGGAGCGATTTATGGCGAGCAGGAGATTTACCCCGCTCCCGAAACGCATGTGATGAAGCCCTTGTCGCCGTATGGCCTCAGCAAACTCTGTGGAGAACAATATCTTTCATACTTCCAGCGCGTCAGCGGACTCCAGGCAGTCAGCCTTCGGTATGCGAACGTGTATGGACCGCGCCAGGATCCAGAGGGAGAAGCGGGTGTCGTTGCCATTTTCATCCAAAAAATGCTGAACAACGAACAGGCCGTCATCAACGGAAACGGACGGCAGACCCGGGACTTTGTCTTCGTCGATGACGTGGTTGAAGCGAATCTCGCGATGATGGGACAGGAGACTCAGGGCACGTACAATGTAGGCACGGGTGTGGAAACGTCCATCAATGATTTATTCAGGATTCTCGTTCAGCACACCGGTTCAACCTGCAAGGAGATGCACGGTCCTGCGAAAAAAGGGGAGCAGGCGCGGAGTGTCATCGACAACACGAAGCTGCGGCATGAAGTCCCGTGGGAACCGAAGGCCGATTTGAGCGAAGGACTCAAAAAGACCGTCGAATACTTTAGAGCCCGTCTGCATTGAAGGCCGGCTGGGACTAATACCTCGGCACCGAACGGTCCACCTGAGCCGACCACGCATCGATTCCCCCCACCAAGTTCTTGACGTTGGGGAAGCCCTGTTGGAGGAGAAAGTTGGTTGCGTCCGCACTCCTCATGCCATGGTGGCAAATCGCGATGATTTCGGTGTCCCGGTTCAACTTCCCTAAGGAATTGGGAAGCGTGGCGAGTGGAATCAATGTCGACCCGCTGAGCTTAGCCAGGTCAAATTCCCACTGTTCCCGCACATCGAGGAGCACCAGTTGATCGCCTTTGTCCAGTCTGCTCTTGAGTTCGGTAGGGGTGATGGTATAACCCATGTTTGCCTCCATGTCTGGACCGAAACGGCATCTTAAGTGAGCCTCGAAAACACTGTCAATCGAGATCGGGTTCTACGACCGCGCAAGATCGGGGTTGTCTACGCAGTTCCACGGAGGACAATATTTGTTCATTTTTGTCGTTGATTCTCGCTATTCCCAACAGGCCTACGGGACAACACGCGGTTGAAGCCTGGTTCATAAGACCAAAGTTCTGATCACAACCAGTTGATTTTTATGAATGTGTATCATTTATGTTCCTAGGTAGGGCACAGTACTTGCTCAGGTAAGGGGTATCGTCGAGGCCAATGAAACCGTCTCCCCGGAAGGTGGTAATTGTCTTGGTCACGACATCGAGTCGCCGCGAAGCATTACTGATCGCGGATGCGGTGGTGAGGAAAAAACTGGCGGCCTGCGGCAACCTGATTCCATCTGTGACCTCGATCTTTCGGTGGAAAGGACGGATCCAGAGGAGTCGTGAGTCGCTGCTGCTGATGAAAACAAGCGCGCGTCGATACCCTGCGCTTGAAAGGTTGGTAAGGTCAATGCATTCGTACGAAGTTCCGGAGATCATCGCATTGACCCTGGAAAAGGGACTGCATCCATATCTTGAGTGGGTGCACAGGGAGACCGCTATAGATTGAGTTCCTAGCGCAACTCATGACCTACATGAGGGGTTGACCAAAGCAGCCTAGATGGGTAAACTCGGAATCGATACCTAGGTATGTGAAGGCGCCCTCGCAGGGGGTGAAGGATATGGGACAAGTACACGGCGTAGAATCTAACGATTCGTATACGGTGGTCATCTTCCGTGGGTCGACCGCCAAGCCTCTCCGTTTCAGCTTTCCGAGGAAATTTGTCCGTAAGCTATTGATTCTAGGTGCTATTATACTCGTCGCCGACATCCTTGTGATTTCCCATTACGTGGTCAGAACAGGGGAAGTCTGGGAACTTTCGGCGTTCCGTGCTGAAGCCCTCAGCGCGCGCCAGCAGACTGCTGCCTTTTCGACAGCGGTGGATGACTTGAAGAAGCGTCTGACGAGTATGAAGGAAGTCAATCAACGGCTTCGCGTCATGCTGGGGATTGAGACTCCGAAGACTGGGGATCAGTTTAACGGTCGAGGCGGTGAAGAAACCCCGCTTCCAGAGGGCAGTACGATCAGCACGATGGTCAAACCGGTGACAGGCGAATCTGAGGTGCAGTCTGGGGCGCTTGCCAGCCCGGGTGACCTCGCGACGAAGGAACTCGGCCAAAAGGAACTCGTGACCGTAGTGAAGGAAAGCATCGGCTGGCTTGCCAAGGAAGCTGATGCACAAGAGCAGTCTCTCCAGGAATTGTCAGTAGCCGCCGAGCAGAGGTCTTCCCGCTGGGCAGCCACGCCTTCCATTTGGCCGGTCAAAGGATGGGTGACATCGGGGTTTGGACCCCGGGTGTCGCCGTTTACGGAAAAGCCGGCGTGGCATGACGGTCTTGATATCGGCGCCGCGGCCAACGCGCCTGTGCAAGCTCCGGCGCAGGGTCGCGTCACCAGCGTGGGGTTTGATCCCAAGCTGGGAAATGTGGTGAAGCTCGATCATGGATATGGGATTGAAACGTTGTACGGCCATCTTGCCAAGACCTTGGTGAAGGAAGGTCAACGCGTGAAGCGGGGCGACGTGGTGGGGTTGGTCGGGAGCAGTGGCCTCGCGACGGGTCCTCATCTTCACTACATGGTCAAGGTGAACGGCCAAACGTTCGATCCGACCAAGTATATTCTCGACTGAGACGGGTCTCCCTCAGATCGATCACGCGCTATGTCGTGAGGCATAGCGCGTGTTTTTTTGATCAATCATCCGCTGACGTTGCATAAACGTCGGCTCTCCAGCCACAGGACCCTGTATCCGCCTCTGCTCATGAGCGACCTCGACATTGCGAGAGCGTATCAACCCCTCCCCATCCAGGAAATCGGCAAACAGCTCGGGTTGTCTCCGGACGAACTCCATCCCTACGGCAGACACAAAGGTAAAATCAGTCTCTCGGCGCTCGAGCGCCTCAAGAACAAACCCCAGGGCCGCTACATTCTTGTTACCGCGATTAATCCGACGCCGTTAGGGGAAGGGAAAACGACGACTTCCATCGGACTGGCGATGGGTCTCAATAGAATTGGTCAGCGCGCCGTGGTGACGCTCCGCCAACCATCATTGGGACCGGTATTCGGCATCAAGGGAGGCGGGACGGGGGGCGGTCGCGCTCAGGTCGTCCCTATGGAGGACATCAATCTCCATTTGACGGGGGATGCCCACGCCGTAGCCGCGAGCCACAATTTGCTCTCGGCCTTCGTCGACAATCATGTGTTCCATGGCAATCCGCTTGACCTCGATCCCGCGCGGCTCTCTTGGCCTCGATCCATGGGTATCAGCGACCGGGCGCTCAGGCGAATCTCACTGAACGAAGACACCGGCCATCGGCCGGACCAGTTCGTCATTACCGAAGCCTCAGAAGTCATGGCCATCCTGGCGCTGGCCAGAGATCACGCGGATCTGCGTCGCCGCCTTGGAGAGATTGTGATCGGGCTGAACAAGGCGGGAACGCCGGTCAGGGCCGAGGCCCTCTCCTGTGCCGGCTCGATGGCGGTGTTGTTAAAGGACGCCTTACTGCCCAATCTGGTCCAGACGCTCGAAGGGACCCCTGCATTCGTCCATACCGGCCCGTTCGGCAATATCGCTCATGGAAACTGCTCGATCATCTCTGATGCCATCGCCGTACGGTGCGCCGATTATGTGGTGACGGAGGCAGGGTTCGGAAGCGATTTGGGCGCGGAAAAATTCTTCAACATCAAATGCCGGCTGTCGGGCTTGGCCCCCGCCGCCGCCGTGGTGGTCGCCACCTTGCGCGCGCTGAAACTGCACGGAGGCGGTGGGCTGGTGAAGGCGGGCACGCCGGTGCCCATTGGCTTATCCGGGCCCAATCAGGAAGCGTTGGCACGGGGTTTCCAGAACCTGGAGCAGCATATTGCAAACGTCAAGGCTCATGGCATTCCCGTGGTGATCGCGATCAATGCGTTTAAGGACGATCCTATCTCGGAGTTGGAATGGCTTCGTAAGCAGGCCTGCAGTGCCGGAGCGGCGGAGGCGGCAGTCTCGACGCACCATGCCGATGGGGGAAAGGGATCGGAAGAACTTGCCCGAGCGGTAATCCGGGCGGTACGCCAGCCGTCGTCATTTTCCCATCTCTATGACCTCTCCTGGCCGGTCAGGAAGAAGATAGAAACCATTGCCGCCAAGATGTACGGAGCCTCGGGGGTCTCCTTCGAGCCGCAGGCGGAACGGGACATTGATCTGATCCAGCAGCTGAGATACGACGCTCTGCCCATCTGTATGGCGAAGACTCCGTTGTCGCTGTCGCATGATCCTGCTCTCAAAGGCCGGCCGACGGGATTCACGTTGCCGGTCAAGGAGGTACGGTTGCTTGCCGGTGCCGGATTTCTCACGGCCGTCTGTTCGGGTATTCAGTTGATGCCGGGCCTACCGAAGAAGCCGGCGGGAGAACGCATTGGCCTGGATCCGGAGACCGGTCAAATCGTAGGACTATCGTAGGTGGCTCAGCGCTGCTTGAGGTAGCGGAAGAACTCGGAATCCGGGGTCATCACGATGGTCGATCTGTCCTCAAACGATTTCTTGTACGCCTCCATCGAGCGGGTAAAATCGAAAAACTTGGGATCCTGCCTGTACGCATCTGCATAGATCCGGAACGCTTTGGCATCTCCTGCGCCGCGCAGCTCTTCCGCTTCTTTGTAGGCCTGTGCCAGAAGAATCTCCCGGTCCTTCTCGGCCTCGGAGCGGATCTTTTGGGCCTCCTCGGCCCCCTCTGCGCGATACTGCTTGGCCTGTTGTTCCCGCTCTGCCTGCATGCGCTGGAAAACCGTCTTCTCGTTTTCCTGTGGCAGATCAGCCCGCTTAATGCGTACGTCCTGAATCGTGATCCCGTAGGCCGACGCCTTGTCATTGGAGCGTTGGGTCACGACCTTCATCAATTCCGCCCGTGCCGTCGAGACGATTTCCGCCAGGTCATGCCGGCCTAACTCGACCCGTAGTTCGGAATAAATGATGTCATGGAGGCGCTGGAGCGCCCCTCGCTGGCTTTGGAAGTTCTGATACACCTTCAGGGGATCAATGATCAGCCACTTGGCGAAATTGTCGAGCAACAATGTCTTCTTGTCCTGCGTGATGACGTCCTGGGCGTCGGAATCATAATCGAGGAGGCGCTTGTCGAAGTAGGTGACTTCCTGAACAAATGGAACTTTGACGTAGAGGCCGGGGTCCATGACAATGCGAACGGGTTTCCCTAGCTGAACGACGATAGCCGTCTGTGTGACATCGACGACATAGAGGGGGGACGCGCCCAGGATGAACAGCGTGAATACAATCGCGATGACGCCGATGGTCATGCCTTGCTTCGTCATCGTTCGCGTCCCTCTCCGGATGGAGGCGGCTTTTTCGTGACCCGGTCGAGCGGCAAATAGGGCAACATGCGCTCGCCGGCCTTCCCATCGATGATGATCTTGTCCATTTTCGGCAGGATCTCTTCCATGGTCTCGATGTAGATCCGTTTGCTGATCGTGTCGCGGGCCAGGGTATACTCTTTCAGCGTGGCCAGGAAGCGGTTGGCTTCGCCTTGCGCCCGATTCAATCGTGCCTGAGCATAGCCTTTCGCCTGGTTGACCATCTGGGCGGCCTCGCCTTTTGCCTTGGGCAGAACATCGTTCCGGTAGCCGATCGACTG
>DASVBB010000095.1:0-44449 GCA_036376045.1 Nitrospira sp. | reverse complement strand
CACGTAGCTGCCGTGTCCTTCAAATACCTGGAGATCGATGTCGATCCCGCTGCCGAGAATGTTCTTCCCGACGAACCCCCGCTCCTTGGCCTGCGCCAATGCCTTTTTCAGATTTTCACGCTCTTCCTGGTACTCATGATTGACGTAGATGAAGGACGCCTTGGCGTGCGCGGTTCGCGAGGCGATCAGACAGCCTTCAATGAGTTGATGGGGAATCGTTTTCAAGAGATGCCGATCCTTAAATGTTCCGGGCTCATGCTCGCCGGCGTTGCACACAAAATACCGTTCCTTAACCCGGTGGTTCAGGACCTTGTCCCACTTCACGCCGGTGGGAAAGCCCGCGCCGCCCCGACCACGGAGTCCGGAGCTTTTGAGCTCCTGGACGACTTGCTCGGGCGTCAGTTCTTTGACGCATTTTTTCCACGCCTCGTATCCCCCTACCTTGATGTAGGCGTCGATGTCCCAGGGGGTTCCATCGATCTTTTCCACGAGGCGGGCGTCCGTGACTGTCATCATGACGTGCGCTCCAGACCGCAGAAAGGTGAGTGGCTACTATACGGGGCCCGCTCACGTCCCGTCAAGGCGATGTGCCGAGAATAGGCCTGATTCTCAATGGTTTAGGACGAGAGCCCTAGCCCAACGTGGGCATAATGGCCGGATGTGCAGCCGTTTAGGGGACGGAAGAACCGGCTGACGGGAACCTGCCCCATCAGCCGGCAAAAGACGAGTTATTTGAGGTGGCTACCCGCACCCATGAAGAACAACATGGGGATCGAGAGCATGAAATTGACACGAGACGCCAGTAACGCGGTCCGGCCCCATTGCGCCATTTCAGCCGGTGCGGGCGTGCCTTGCGCGGCGGCCGTGACCGCGGCGATGATTTTCTTCTGGTTGGGCCAAATGATCGCATGGACGTTGACCATCATGATAATGCCCAACAATCCGCCGATGGCCAGGGCGTAGGCGCCCGTGCCTCCATGCATGTACAACTTGGCGTAGAGCAGAATGCCGGCTAACACCGTGATCGTGGCGCCGTGGCGGAACCAGTTCAGCGCTGACGGCATCAACTTCGGGATGACGATATTCTTCGTGGGACCGTCCAGGCTCTTCATGAAGGCGGCATTGATCAGATTGAAGAAGTACAGCAGACCGATCCAGGTGATGCCGGCCAGGAAGTGGATCCAGCGGATGATGATACCTGCCCAATCGGCTTCTCCGGCTCCGACGCCGGCAATGGCGAGATACACGACAATCAGCACCAGCGCCAACCCGAATCCCGCGCCCATGGTTTGCATCGGATCTTCAAGAAATTTCATAGCTTCTCCTCGTTCAGTGCACTGCTAGACCGTTGTCTGTACTGTAGGCTCTCTTTGATTGTCAAGCGAGCACCATGGCCTGAGACGACTCACCGAGCAGGTTCAGGCGCTCATGCTGGCTTGAGGTGTTGAGCAGGAGAGGAATCCGGACGTTACCCCATCAATCGGTCAACCGTGGCGCACAGGTCCCGCACCGCAGTTGCCGAGAGCGCCAGCGCCTTTTGTTCATCCGGAGTCAGATCGTAGACGAGCACTCGTTCCGCCCCGCCTCTGCCAAGCTGCACGGGCACACCAACCACCACATCTCGCAGGCCGTATTCGCCTTCACAAAGGACCGCGCAGGGCATCACGCGTTTCTGATCGTTCAGAATCGCCTCGACCATGTCCACTGCCGACGCGGACGGCGCATAGAAGGCGCTCCCTGTTTTTAACAGCCCCACGATCTCAGCCCCCCCGTCTCGCGTGCGTTGGACGATGGCTTCGAGCTGTTCCTTCGGCAACATCTCGGATACGAGCCGGCCTTTCACCGTCGTATACCGTGGCAAGGGCACCATGGTGTCGCCGTGTCCGCCCAGCACCATTGCTTCGACATCCCGGCCAGGGACATTGAGCGCTTGGGCAATGAAGGTGCGCATCCGTGCGGAATCCAAGACACCAGCCATGCCAATAATCCGAGTCTTGGGGAGGCCACTGACCTTTCGCGCCACGTGAACCATGACATCCAAGGGATTGGTGACGAGAATGAGGATGATCTCCGGCGACCGAGACACCAGCTCACTGACCACCGACTTGACGATGTTCGCGTTCGTGGCAAGCAATTCGTCCCGGCTCATGCCCGGCTTCCTCGGGATGCCGGAGGTAATTACGGCAATCGCGGAACCGGCGGTCTCGGCGTAGCCGTTGGTTCCCACGACCTTCGTGCTATATCCACAGACAGGACCGGCTTGCGAGATATCGAGCGCCTTCCCCTGTGGCACACCTTCCACGATGTCCACCAACACGACGTCATAGGCATCGCGTTCGGCAAGCCGCTGCGCGGTCGTACCACCGACGTTTCCAGCTCCCACCACGGTAATCCTCGGTCGCCCCATACTCCCTCCGGCCCTGTATCCTGGTTGTGAAATGCCCGGCGTGGCACCGTTCAGTCTTCAGAACGGTTCAATGCTCGTGTTCCGTCCATCCTGCCACTTTGAAGTTGATTGTGCACACGAAATTCTCACCGTGATAGAAGTTGACCTTGATCTTTTTCTTCCCGTATGTTTTTGCCAGAAAGTCCTCCGGATTGTCTATGAGTTCCTGATACCCTCCGGCCGGATACTCACCCAGATCGTGAAACACGACGATCATCCCTGTTTTGACCTCCTGAAGGATTTTGGCCCAACAATGGGGGAACACCTCCCAAAATTTGGCCTCGATCATCTCTTTCGTCGGCTCCGGACGGTCTTCGCCCGGCTTGATGGGTTGAGCGAACTTGGCCAGCCGGCGCACATAGGGATATTGATGCCCTGTAAAGAGCTTATACAGCCAGGGGGGCACAGGCCGCTTTGCCGGTTGATCCATCATGCTCCCGAACCATTCCTTATCGCGTGGTCAGCCGTGGGTTGTCTGACCCGCGTTGTCACGTCGCCAGTCGCTGATAAATCTTCGGAAGCTTGGCAGGAAGCGTTTCGACACGGTCGATCACGGTGTACTCCACCTGGCCGTACATGCGGCGGAGGTAGCCGTCCGCTTCGCGGTCGATCGTGACACAAAACGGATGAACGCCAGCCCTTCGCGCCTCACTCAATGCGCTCTTGGTGTCTTCGAGCGCGTACTCATCTTTATATTCACCGTCCAGCGGCCGGCCATCGCTCAAGAGTACGAGAATCCGGGTTTTCGCGTCACGTCGTTTCAGGGTGGCCGTGGCATGCCGGATGGCCGCGCCATCTCGGTTTTGCAGGCGAGGAGAGAGTCCTCCCAATCGTTGAGCCGTGGTGGTGCCAAGTGGTTCGTCGAACTCCTTAATCACCTGCACCTCGACGGAGCTGCGTCCTTGTCCGGAGTAGGCATAGAGCGCATATTGGTCGCCAACAGCCTCGAGCGCTTCACAGAGTAACACCAGGCTCTCTCTTTCCACGTCGATGACCCGGCGGCCCCCGTCGATCTGGCGTCCCGTCGATCCGCTCGCGTCGACGAGGAATACCACCGCAACATCGCGCTCTTTTTTTTCATGCCTGACATAGATCCGGTCGCTGCCTTCGAACCCGGCTCGTTGCTCGGCCGCCCTTCGCACCACAGCATCGATATCCAGTTCTTCGCCTTCCGCCTGGCCAGGAAGGCGTCGAAAGGCCGGCGGCCGCAGTGCTTCGAAACATCGCCGCAGCAGGCGCACCGTACTGCGATGGGCGGTCAATGTGCCGGACACACTCTCATCCGAGCCGCGGTCGGCCGCACGCTCGACCACGCGACACCAGTGGACGCGATGATCTTGAAGCCGGTAATCCCATTCAGGATAGCGACGAACCCGTTCACCCGCGCCGTCGCCCTCGACCGGCTGTGCTTCAGCATCGATGGCGAGAATGTCTTCGACCACGGACGGCAACGAGCGGCCCCCGCCGAAGGCGTCCGACGCCGGTGACACCCGCCGTTCACTCCGCTCTGTACCCCGAGCCCCTGTTGGTTCAGAAGATCCGCCGCCCTCGGCCGTTTGCGGAACGTCCTGTTGCTCCGTCTGTCCGGCAACAAAATCCGCATTCATTTCCCCACGGTAGAAGAAATTCTCGAGTGCACGATACGCATCGTCCCTCTCCGTTGAGCCTCTCCGTCCTGCAGCGTCGGCCTGCGTCTCGGATGTCGGCGGCTCGGCAGGTGTCCTCGGCGCTGCCGCCACCAGTGCTTCCAGTCGTCCGTACACCGCGTCCGCTGTACGGACGGCATCTGCTGCCGTCGCTGCTGTCGCAAAGACCGGCTGGCATAACGCCCAGAGCAGTGAGACCTCTTCGGTGACGGCGCGAGGCACTGCAGAGGACAAGGAGGCTCCTGCCGAGAGTCGTAACAAACAATCCACCACGAGCTCGCGTACGGTCAGACCATGCGCCGGATCTCGAGCACTGATCGTGTCAGCGGCCAACCGGGCCAAATCACCCCCGAGACCCGGATAGTGCCTCTGGAGCAAATATTCAACGCGTGCATCCTCGAGGATGGCCCAAAGATCTTGTATGAGCCGTGGCTGCGGATACAGACGAAACAGGTCACCGAGTGTGATGAGCGCAGTCGGGAAGGGCTGGCCGTAGCGACGACAGACACCCTCCGTCACATCGGTCAGCGCGTCCATCCGAAGCCGGTACGTGCCGAACTCCAGATGTCCGGCTTCGTGCGCAGCCATGACGAGATACAGCCGCTCGTTTTGTTCTGCCGTGGGATACCGCCGCAGTAGCGCCGGGAACGTCATGGTTGTGCCATCGGCACTCACCGTTGGGCGCGCGGTCACATCCCCGACCGCGTCTGTTCCGGCAGCAATCGAGACCTCCGAGCCGCACAGGCCCTGAACGAATAACTTAATTCTCCGGGCGACGTGCCTCAAGGGCACTCCGCTCAGCGCATTTTCCACGGACGACAGCGCCTTCTGCGACTCAGCAGCGAAATACGCTCGCGCTCCCTCGGGACTATAGGACAGCACTTCCATTCCTGCCTTGAACCAGTTCTCAAAGCGGTCAAACGCCGAGGATTCCTCTCCCAGCAAACTGATCAGGTCCGGACTTCGCCGCGCGTAGGACAAGGCCGATTCCTGATCCCGCTCGGCGAGAAGCGCCGCGTATTGAAGAATCTTGAGTCGCCACGGCGATGACGGCAGCCCGCGCAACAACGCCGGAGACTCCGAGAGCCATGCGATGCCGGCGGCCGGAGACTGAACCGCGAGCAGGGTACCTATCGAAATCACGTGCGTGCGCAGGTGGGCTTCGATATCGCCAAGAATCGCCGGGCTTGTCCGTAAAAATTCCATGGTCCCGAGATAGTCCGGCTTGCCGAACGCATTCGGCGCGATGAGTTTCATGCCGAAGGTCAGCCAGTCGCGCACACCTGCCAACGGCAGCACCGGCGCAAGAATTGGGATCTGTCGAATGTACTCGAGACCCACGACCGGATCGGACTGAGCAACCTCCACACCGATCTCCAACCAGCCCGATACCTGTTCCAGAGGGACAACCGCCACGATCTGCGGGGACGCTTTGAGAAACTCCCAACTCACGTTGGGATCGTCTTCGGCCAGTTCAAGACCGACCGATAGCACGGCCTGCTGCCGCTTGCCGTCCTCGATCACGCCGAGGATGAGCGGGCTGTCCTTGACGTATTTGAGCGCCGTCGCTCCGGACGATTCCGCAAGCGCCACGCACATATCCAGCCACGGGATGAGCACCCGGCAACCGGCGCGACGGTCGAGTTCAGGAATGGCCTCGATCGCCGCTCGCGCAATCTTGCCCGAGACTCCCTCGAGTTCCCCGAGCAGGGCCAAGACGGGCGCGGGCTCAACATGTGCCTGTTCCAACCGTTCGAGCAAAGCGGCAGCCACAGACGGACCGAGTGCCTCGGCCAATCGGTTGGTCAACTGCTCTCGAACATTCGCAGGTGGCATAGTTCTAGACGCTCACAGGATGCTCTAAACGGCTGCAACTTTCTCACCCGCCCAGCCCGAGCGATTCCTTATCACCCGCCCAACCCACCGATTGCTCCGCAATCGATTTCCCGGGACGCGCTCTTTCCCCAAGCGACGAAGTGGCGGATTGTAAAGGACGGTCTGGGGCTTGTAAACTGCCGTCCAGCGGTGCGAGCAGCCACAGAGGACATCGTCACATGAGCGAACCGACACAAGCCAGCCTGGACAAGATGTGGAAGTATGTACGGGGATTTGCCGAGAAGAGCGGCACCACCATGCATCCCAATCCCGCCGTCACGGAATCCGTGGTCAAGGGACTGGCGATGCATGTGGATGAGCTCGGGAAGCCACTCTGCCCGTGTAATTTTTATAAGGACAAAGTCGCCGAGGCCAAGCTCCGCCGATGGATCTGCGCGTGCGACGAAATGCAGATCTACAAATACTGCCACTGTCTATTGTTCGTGCGCGAGGACGGGATGCCGATCACGGAGTATTTACCGGAAGGGCACGAAGGCCGGGAAATCTATGGCGTGGTCGCCGATCCGACACCCGACAAGGGACGGGCATTGAAGCATAAATCCGTGGCACAACCGTCGCAGACAGAAGAATAGACTTCTCCCGCACCTCTATTCCCATCCTGTGACGTCATAGCCTTTTTGGATGAGACACCGCACCACCGTATCGGCATAAGGCGGATCGGGCTCAAGCGGTCTATACGCGCCTCCGACGAGTCCGATAATCAGTCCCAGCCCTCCGCCTGCTGCGGCACCAATCGCGACACCCGGTGGTCCCCCGATCATCCCGGAAGACGCGCCAACCGCGGCGCCCGCGATGACTCCCAGTGAAGCTCCCGCAGCCATGTTGCTGGTGCGACTGCTCGTTCCCGGCTGTAGGCCGGCGAGCTCGGCCTTCTGCTGACAAGCCGCGACTTCGAGCTTTGAGGCCTCACGACCCTCCAATAAGACTTTTGCATTCGAACGCAGGATCGGCTCCGGACTTGCGCAGCCTGCCATCGCGAGGACGAGTCCCGCGATGAGGACGTGTCTGAGACGCGATGCTATTGCCAACCGGTCACCTCGTAGCCTTTGTCCTGCAAGCAGCGATTGACATAATTGGTATAGGCCTGGCTCGGCTTGGACGTACCGGCATTGAACAGTCCCATCAGCAATCCCCACACGGCTCCGCTGGCGGCGCCGATGAGCGATCCCCGGCCGGCCGCACCCGAAATTGCGCCACCGACGGCGCCACTCGCCGCACCCACACCGGTACCTACTCCGGTACTGGTCGCGACGCGTCCGGCCGTCCCGCTGCTCTCCTCGGCACCGGCCGATTCGGCAGACTCCCTGCAGGTTTCGATATCCTGCTCGGCCGCTTCTTTCCCAACCATCTTTAAACGGTCGTTCTCGTACAGCACGGGACGCGCGTTGGAACAGGCACTCAGCATCATAGCCATGCAAAGGCCCCACGCCATAGGAATTTTCATTCTTTCGCCATTCCCTTTGGCACGAGACGTGTCATCACATGAAGTGCCGTTGTTCCTTCGACATGCACACGCTTGTCCCGGCCGCCCTCGCCGGACTCAATGCGCACGGCCGCAGTCGGAAGCGAAAGCTCATCCGCCAGGAAGCGAATCAATTCCCGGTTTGCGGCTCCTTTGACCGGGGCCGCAGCAATCCGGATTTTGAGCGCCTCGCCGTGGATTCCGACACAAGCCGTATGAGCGGCCCTAGGTTGAACGTGGATGCTGAGAAGCACGCCCTGCTTGCTGACTCGGATGAAAGGACATGCCTTCAATGGCGGGGAACTCGGCACAAGCTACCACGCCGCGCGGGTTTGCTGAGGCGCTGTCTGCATCCGTTAGAAGATCGCCTTCACGAGTTCCAGGATGCTGCGCTGCATGTCGGGATCGTCGGTAATGGGTCGCGCAATCGCCACGTCGCAGGCACGCTCGGTCGCCACACCTTCGCGTATCAGAGTGGCGGCGTAAATGAGCAGCCTGGTGCTCACGCCTTCCTCGAGGCCATGGTTCTTGAGATTACGCACCTTGCCGCCCAGCTTGACCAGACGATGGGCAAGATCGTGCGCCACGCCGGCCTCCCGCTGTACGATCGCGGTCTCGATGTCGGGGGTGGGATAGTCGAATTCGATCGCCATGAACCGCTGTTTGGTGCTCGGCTTCAAGTCCTTGAGCACGCTCTGATAGCCGGGATTGTAGGAGATGACGAGCAGGAAGTCGTCGGCGGCCTCGAGGACCTGCCCTTTTTTTTCGATCGGGAGCAGACGGCGATCGTCGCTGAGAGGGTGAATGATGACCGTCGTGTCCTTGCGTGCCTCGACCACCTCATCAAGATAGACGATCGCCCCGTGCTTCACCCCCACGGTGAGCGGGCCGTCGACCCACACGGTGTCCTGCCCTTTGAGCAGATACCTTCCCACCAAGTCCGCCGCGGTCAAGTCTTCATGGCACGCCACCGTGATCAACGGGCGGCCGAGCCGGAACGCCATGTGCTGGATGAAGCGGGTTTTGCCGCACCCCGTCGGTCCTTTGAGCATGACCGGCATGCGGCTCTTCGCGGCAGTCGTAAACAACCCGACCTCACCGCGCACGTCCGCGTAATACGGTTCCTGCTGGATCCGGTACTGCCCGATGTCGAACTCACGCCCGGCTCGAGTCATGTGGAGTGGCTTTCGCTAGAGGCCGCAAAAAATCACGGGCACGATAAACGGAACGGAGGTTCAAGATCAAGGGATGAACGTCATCCCACCTTCTCCCCATCCAATACCTCCCGAACTTTCTTGGCCAGAACGTTGGGGGTGAACGGCTTGGGCAGAAACGATGCGTCGCGAGAGATGCCGCCCTGTTCGAAGACCGGATGGTCCGGATAGCCGGACATGTACAACACCTTGATGCCCGGCCGGACGATCTGGATTTTTTCCGCAACCTCCGGCCCGCTCATCTGCGGCATCACGACATCCGTCAACAGCAGATGAATCGGTCCTTGGTGTTTGGCGCCGGTCATGAGCGCCTCGATGCCATGACGGGCTTCGAGTACGGTATACCCGTGAAGGCGCAATGTTTCATGCACCAGGCCTCGAACGGCCGGCTCATCCTCCACCAGGAGGATGGTCTCCCGTCCATGCAGCGGCTCCGCGTCCGGGGCGCCGGCCGCCCCCGGCACGCCCTGATCGATCAACGGAAAATAGATTTTGAACGTGGCGCCTTGATCCTTCTGACTTTCCACCACAATGCTTCCGCCATTCTGTTTGACGATCCCATACACGGTTGATAGCCCCAGCCCGGTGCCTTTGCCTTTCTCCTTCGTGGTAAAGAAAGGTTCAAACAAATGCGACTGGGTTTCTTCGTCCATCCCATGGCCGGTATCCCGCACCGCCAACAGCACATAGGCGCCAGGCTTGACGCCGGCCGGCGTCTGACGCGTCGGTTTCCCGATCGTCACATTGTGCGTTTCAATGGTCAGACGTCCGCCCTTCGGCATCGCGTCCCGTGCATTGACGGCAAGGTTCATGATCACCTGCTCGATCTGCCCGGCGTCCGCTCTGATCGATCCCGCATGCGGATTCAACTCCGTACATAATTCGACGATGTCCTCACCGAGCAGCCGACGCAGCATGCCGTCCATGTTGGCGATGAGGGCGTTGAGGTCAATGACTTTTGGCGCGATGAACTGACGGCGGCTGAACGCCAGCAGCTGGCGTGTCAATCCGGAGGCCCGATCCGCCGCTTTCTTGATCTCGACCATATCCTTGCGGATCGGATCGTCCGGAGCGAGGCGCGCAAGCAACAATTCGCTGTACCCCCGGATGACAGTGAGGAGGTTGTTGAAATCATGGGCGACACCGCCGGCCAGGCGTCCCACCGCCTCCATCTTCTGCGATTGCCGCAGCTGCGCCTCGGTCTGTTGCAGCGCTTCCTGGGCTCTGGTGCGGTCGCCGAACTGTTCCAGCTTCAGCCCGACGTCTTCGATCATTTTCAGCAGTTCTTCGTCGGGCACGCGAACCTGCCGACTGTAGAGCTCAATGACGCCCTCGATATCGCCGCCGACGCGCACAGGGAATCCGAACGCTCCGTGGAATCCGACTTCCTGGGCGAGGCCCTGCCGCGGGAAGTTCGCGTCATGGGCGACGTCCGTGATCCACGCGGCCTTCCCGCTCGCCCAAATGCGGCCGGGCAGTCCTTCCTCTGGTTTGAAGATCCGCTCCCACGTTCGTTCGAGAAACGATTCGGCTTCGACGCCGGAGGCGCGCCATTGATCGAGGCAGCGAAGGAGCCCTGCATTGCGATCCACCCGCCAGAAAATTCCGCAGTCCCACTCCAGGTTCTGCCCGACGGCCTGCATGATTTTGGGCACGGCTTCCTCGAGGCTGCGTGATTCCGCCAGCGCGCGCGTGACCGCATACTGCGCAGTCAGGCGTTCCTCAGCGCGCTTGCGCTCCGTGATGTCCGAGAACGACACCACGACGGCGGACGGGCCGCTTCCGCCTTCGGCCGGCAGCGGCCGTGAATTCATCTCGATCCATCGCAGCCTTCCATCCGGCCGATAGACTCCCATGATCACACTGGCGCAGGGTTCGCCGGTTCTCAAGGTGACGGCCGGAGGGTAATCCTCGGGCAGAAATCGCGAGCCGTCTTCATGGATGGCCCGCCAGCGCTCATCCCGCAACGACCATCCGGTCAATTCATCGGATTGCAACCCCAGAATCCGCTCGGCGCTCGCGTTCCCGGTGCGCACCACACCCTCCGCATCGATGACCACCACGCCCTCATCGAGGGCATTGACCACGGAGCGGTACCGGACCTCGCTCTCCTTGAGCTTCGTCTCCGCTTCACGCCGTTCGGTGATGTCTCGGATGAAGGCGCTGAAAAATATCGTGCCGCCCACGCGCACAGGCGAAATGGCCAATTCGACGGGGAACTCCTCTCCAGCGCGGCGGAGGGCCAGCACTTCGACACGGCGGTTGAGAAAATGCGCTTCCCCGCTTGCGAGGTATTGGCGAAGGCCCTGCTCATGGGCGTCACGGTCCCGGGGAGGGATGATGAGCTCCGACAGCCGTCGTCCCAGTGTCTCCTCTCGCGACCATCCGAAAATGGCCGATGCCTGTCCATTCCAATCGGTCACGATGCCGCCGGCGTCGACCGTGACCAGCGCATCCAGGGCGGTTTCCACGATCGCGCGGTTGCGTTCCTGGCTTTGAAGCAGTGCAGCTTCCGCCGCCCGCGCCCAGGAGCTTTCCTGTTGTGCCTGTTGGTATTCTGCGCGCAAATGAGAGGTGGCCCAGAACAGAAGGAGTACCATGGGAATCCACACGGCCGCGCCGATCAACCCGACCTTCCACATGATCGACGTAATGGGCTCGAGGATGCGATCTCGATCCATCCGAACCAGCACCTGCCACCGGAGGCCGGGAAAGTCACCAAAGCCTTTTGTCCGTGCGAATCCCGTCACGACCGTCCTGCCCCGGTATTGTTCCTCAACGAATCCCGCATCCCCGAGCGGCGGAGCGTTCGAGGTGAGCAATTCTGATTGTTGAAAATTGAGCGGCCCCTTGTGCAGCAGATCCGAGTCGACGAATACTGTGCCTCCGGCCGTTACCATTTGGAAGGTCACGGCTCCGGCATATTCCTGCCGGGCCTCCAGTGAACGGACGGTTCTCGTCGTCACATCCTCAAGCACCGACATCGCGACGCGGGTCGTAACGACGCCCAGAAATGCTCCGGACGGATCCAGGATGGGTGCCGTGAAGGCAATGGTCTCGGTCCCGCCTTCGGATTCGTGGACCGAGACATCGCCGATCTGGATGGTCTTCGACTCACGGGCGCCTTGAAACCAATCAGTGTGACTGTAGTCCAGCCCACGCAATGAGGCATCGGTTGCCGCCACCATAGTGCCCTTGGTATCTGTGACCCCGAGCCACAGGTAGACCGGCCCGTAGTTCGTCTGCATCCAGCCGAGATAGCTGGACACATACGCGGGATCCGACGACTTCAAGGCAAACGCCCGCGCCATCATCTGAGCGTTGCCGTACCGCTCGAAGAGCAGACGGTCAAGCTTGTCGGACACCTCCGCGGCGGCGATCCTCAGCTCTTCGCCAGCGGAATACACCAGGCGATGTTCCACGTTGCGGAGCAGAAACACGGCGGCCGCCGCGGCCACCAGGTTCATCAGGATGATGAGCTGCGGCAGCCATCGGTAGCGCGTCGAATCGAGCGGCTGCTGGAAATCTTGCTTACTCATACCCGCGTGGCCTCGGAGCCAATGAAGTTCTGGACGCGTCTCAGCGGATGATACGCTTCTTTGGATTGGCGCAGGCCCGCCAGCCCCGAATCGTCAAGGGTATTGATGAACTCTGCGCCCTCCGACAAGGCGTTGCGGCACGTCTCACGAAAGAGGTATTGCGCCAATCCTGGAATGGTCCGATCGGCGACTTCCAGCAGGACACACCAGGTCCTCTGGTCCAACCAATACCCGAACGTATAGCCGCGGACCCGCCCCTGCTGGCGAATCACCGAGCCGGCGAGGTTGAGTTCCGCCGCATGAGACCAGGCTACCTCGTGCGCCGACGCCGAATCTTCGAGCAAGAAGTCGGCGTAGGGATCTGAGCCTTGAGCGCGTTTCTGCGCTGTCCACTGATGCAAAACGCCTCGACACTCAAGCCGGTCTTGCGGTTGGTACGGCTCGACCAGGATCCCTCCGTCTCTCTCGACTCGATTGCAGAGCGCCCGTTGCGACTTGTATCGGTCACCGGCCAGCCCGGCAAGCGCATGCGCACTGTAGACATAGTCGGGGTCTTTAGGAGCCAGATGATACCCCATCGCGGCGAGGGTCGGAGCCAGCTCAACCGGGATGTTCTCCACCCGAGTCACCGCGCCAGGCCCATTCCATCGTCGCATGAGCGAGAAGGCCTCGCCCAACGGTCGTTCGAGCGACGCATCAGTCAGTGGCGGCAGTGGCATGAACCACCCGCCCGGCGATTGCACAAAGAGACAGAGAGCACCATGCAAGTCGAGCCACCAATAGGGAAGCAATGCACTCCATAGGAAATGGTACGGGGCTGAATAGGCGCCGAGGGTGCCGCGGAGGCCGGATCGGTTCAGCGCGTCCGCCAACCTTGGCAGATCTTCCCAGAGGAGACGCCTGGGCGGTTGTCCCCATCGAACGTGGATCTCTTCGGTCAGTGCGCGGAGCGGAGTCAGGACCGCCACGTCCTCTTGAGCACGACCCACCAATCTTGGATGCCGGACGATCTGCTCCACCGTGGCCGGCTGTTCCAGCAGCATCATCACGCGGTCCGCATGATGCCGAATGGATTCCGGCGGTTCCGATCCCATAAATGGACACTTCATATCCCACCCCAGCACGACTTCGGTATGGGCGGGGTTCCACATGAGCGCCAAGGGGTAGAGTTGGCAATCGAGCGGCCGTTGTTCGTAGAGCCGGCAGATCCCTGCCTCGCTCTCAAAGGCAGGGCAGTGGAACCCTTCTCCCTTCGCGTCGGGCACAAGCGCGATCTGACACCCCTGGGCATCGGGAAACGCGACGGCCTCAAGGCCGTGCGTCACTGCACGACCGATCTCTTCTCCGGTGAAATACGGGCGCAGCACGCTGTCGGAATCCGGAAAACGGCAGCAGACATCGCAACGGAAGCACGCGCTGCTCGGCACGAGTTGAGGAAGGGTTTTCAGTGCGATAGTCACGGGCAATGCCCTCTTCGCAATCAGCGTGGTCATGAGGGTTTCCGCAGGGATGGGACATTCTAACCCCGCTCCTTAAAACACTCAAATTCTTGACCGAAACTCTCCTCGCTGGAATACTGATCCCAGCATCGCTTCTCACGTGCCACGATAACCGATGGCGATCCCTTCGAAAGGTCCGCAATACGACCCACAATTGTTGCTGAACTCGCAACCGGTGATCATCACGGTCATCGATCCCTCGACGCACAAGGTGGTGTTTCAAAACCAGACGTCTCACAACAAATTCGGCGACATCTCCAATCTCACCTGTCACGAAAAAATCGCGAATTGCGCGACACCCTGCGCCTTTTGCAAGATGCCGGAAGCCGTCGACAGCGGAAAACCCACGGCCAGCGAGGTGCCCCTTCCCAACGACGAGTACCTCCTCGTGCAGTGGGCGAAGGTTGAGACCTCGAACGGCCAGACCCACGTCGTCGAAACGATCACGGACATTACGGCCACCAAGCGCCAGCAGTTTGAAGCTGAAGGGCTGGTCAAAAAATTGTCCAACACCAACCGGGATCTCATGCAGGCCAACCAGCTGTTGCGAGACCAGTCCATCCGCGACAGCCTGACCGGACTCTTTAATCATTCCCATTTTCAGGAAACGCTGGTCCAGCTCTGTGCGCTGGCGCTTCGCGCCATGCGTCCGCTCTCGCTGCTGTTCATCGATCTCGACAATTTCAAGCAGATCAACGACGTCTACGGGCATACGATGGGTGATCAGGTGCTGCGTGAACTGGGTTGGCTGCTGGACAGCCAGCAGGCGCCCGGACGAGGCCTGGCCCGCGCGAGCGATTTTTCCGCCCGCTATGGCGGAGAAGAGTTCGCCTTGATTCTTCCCGATACGTCGATGGACGGGGCGCTCAGCGCCGCGGAACGGCTCCGCCAGCGCGTGATGACGTTGACCATGCTCCCCGAATTGACGGCGCTGAACACGCATCCCTTTCCGCTGACCTGCAGCATTGGCGTCGCAACCTTTCCCATCCACGCATCGATTCCCTCCGATCTCATCGTTGCCGCGGATACTGCACTCTATGTGGCAAAGACCGCCGGCAAGAATTGTGTCCGCATGGCTACGCCGGCCAACCCCTCTTCCCCGCTCGCTGCGCCCCTTGTAGGTTCCTAGGGGGCGTGTTACGATTCCTCTCATCTGACGCATCTGGCATGAACGCATCCCCTGTCTGATTTGGCTACCTCCGACCTCCTCTACCGCGCCTCAAGCATCCGTGATGCCCTGGTCCAGGCGGGCCTTTTTACATCCTCAGCCGACACATCCGGGACGTCCCGCCAGGAAACCGGTCAGACCTCGTGGCGCATCGGCCTGAACCCGCTGCCATTGTCCGGTGACCAATTGGCGTTTTTTCAGGGCTTGGGCACCCAATTGCTGCGCTTTTACCGTGCGTTGAATCACCTGTATATGGAAAGTGTTCGGGGCACACAGCCAGCGTGGGTGGCATCCTGGCTCGATCAAGGAAAGCCCGACGTGTTGGTGACGTACAGTCGCATGAAGCGATACCGCGACGAGGTGCCGGGAGTCATTCGACCGGACATCATCCCAACGCAGGATGGCATGGTCATCACCGAACTAGACTCGGTGCCGGGAGGAATCGGCTTAACGGCCTGTATGTCGCAGCTCTATGTCCAACACTTCGCTCCGGCCTCGCCGGAGGACACCGTCCAGCCATCTCAAGTCATCGGCGGTCCCGATGGGATGATCGAAGGATTCGCTGCCATGCTGCGGCGTCACCTGGCTCATCCCGGCGTGGTTGCCATCGTCGTCTCCGAAGAGGCGAAGGACTACCGCCCGGAGATGATGTGGATGGCCAAGGCACTGACCGACCGGGGACTTGAAACACACTGCATCGAGCCCAGGGAGCTTCGTTTTACCGAGGAGGGGCTGCGGCTCAACGCGGCGGGCGACCGTCCCATCGCGCTGATCTATCGGTTTTACGAACTGTTCGACTTGCCCAACATTCCCAAGGCCGAGCTGGTGCAATACGCGGCGAAGAAGGGAGCGGTCTCTGTGACGCCCCCCTATAAGCCGGCGCTCGAGGAAAAATCCGCGTTCGCACTGCTCCATCATCCGGCGCTCGCGCCATTTTGGCGCACCGCACTGGGCGAGGAGCTCTATGTGCATTTGACCACCGTGATGCCCCGAACGTGGGTCTTGGACCCCGCGCCTGTACCGCCTTCAGCAGTCATTCCCGGCTTGTCGGTCGGCGGCCGGGCGGTGATGCAATGGGGCGATCTTGCCGTTGCCACACAAAAACAGCGGCATTTTGTCATCAAGCCGTCGGGATTCTCTGAGCTGGCCTGGGGCAGTCGGGGGGTATCGGTGGGTCACGATCTTCCGCAGCACGAATGGGCCGCCGCCATCGAGACGGCACTCGCAGCGTTTCCTCACACCCCCTATGTCCTGCAGGAATTTCATAAAGGGCGACAATATCACGTCGATTACTATGACCCGCACACCGGAGAGATCCTGACGATGGCCGGACGGGCGAGACTGTCCCCCTATTATTTCGTCACTGGCGAAACAGCCGAATTGGCTGGTATTCTGGCAACCATCTGCCCAGCCGACAAGAAAGTCATCCACGGCATGAGAGATGCGATCATGGTGCCCTGCGCGGTCGCGCAAGAGGGGATAGGTCAATGACGCTGTATCATGTTCACTGGTGCCCCGAGTGCGAGGTCGTGCGCCTCAAGCTGGCTGAACTGCAGCTGCCGTACGATGACATCGTCGTTCCGGACTTCCGCCCACAGCGGAAGGAAGTCTTTGCCGTGTCAGGACAGTATTATGTCCCCGTCCTTCAAGACGGCGACGTCGTGCTGAGCGAGACAGAGGCTATTCTCGCCCACCTGGATAGCAAAGCTGGGTCACGCCGCCTGGCGAACGGGTAAACGGTCGTCGATCGATTGTCCGGTCGTCCTGTGTGGAGGTCGTCCGTCCCCTGCCATCGAAGGAGCATGTTATGGAGGAGTGGAGACGCATCCTCGCCGAGAGCATCGTGAAGCCGAAGGATCTCGCCGACCGGTTCGGACTGGACGAAGAGGAGATCGAAGCCATCGTCGGGCCCTATCCCATGCGGATTACGCCGACCGTGCTCGGCACCATCAAGGAAAAGGGTGATGCCATCTGGAAGCAGGTGATGCCGGATTCCGCCGAACTGGCGGACATCGATGCTGAGGACGACCCGCTCGAAGAAGACCTGATGAGCCCGGTCCCCCACCTCGTTCACCGGTACCCCGACCGCGTCCTCCTCATGGTCACCAATCAATGTCCGATCTACTGCCGCTTTTGCACCCGCAAGCGCCTCGTGGGTAAACCCGGCTTCCTCAAAAAAGGGGAACTCGACCAGGCCATCGCCTATCTACGGGAACATCGCGAAGTCCGCGATGTCATTCTTTCCGGCGGCGATCCCCTGCTACTACCGGACCATCTCCTTGAACGGATTTTGAAGGCACTGAGGACCATTCCCCATCTGGAGTTGATCCGGCTGGGCTCGCGGGTACCCGGCACGCTTCCCGAACGCATCACCGCCAAGTTGTGCGCCATCGTGAAAAAGTACCACCCTATTTACATGAACCTGCACTTCAACCATCCGGACGAGCTGACTCCCGAGGTCAAGGCCGCCTGCGGCATGCTTGCCGATGCCGGAATCCCTCTGGGCGCGCAGACGGTGCTGTTGAAAGGGGTCAATGACGATCCGGAAATCATGAAACGGTTGGTGCATCAATTGCTCCTGGCTCGGGTCAAACCCTATTATCTGTACCAAGCGGATCTCACCAAAGGGACCAACCATTTTCGAACGAGCATCGAGACCGGGCTGAACATCATCAAGGCGCTGCAGGGGCACACGAGCGGAATGGCGGTGCCGCATTTCGTGATTGATGCGCCCGGCGGCGGAGGCAAGATCCCCTTGCTTCCCGGCGATTACGTCATTCACTTGGACGAAGACGGCGCAGTGCTCCGCAACTACGAGCAGAAGACCTTCCATTACCCCCAGGCGAAGCATGGAGGCTTCGACGATGGACGGAACCGGCGAGAACTGCCGATGGTCGGTGCGCGAACGTTCTCTGATGATTCATCTTGCGACAGCTATCCGGAGCGCGACGGCTACGCCTCCTGGGGCAACAGCTGCGGCGGAGACGCGGACGATCTGTGACAACACCACCCGCTCAAGGCATTCTTCCTTATCAGCAGATCACACGCCTCATCACGACGGGCACGATCACCGCACCGGTGTCGATCGAGGATCGGCAAGTTCAACCGGCGAGCCTGGACCTCCGGCTGGGGAAAAAGGCCTATCGATTGATCAGCAGTTTTCTGCCGGAGCTTTCGGCCATTTCCAGCCGGCTCGATGTGATGGATTTCTATCAGTCCGACCTGGTCATGTACGAGATGGATCTGACCGGGGGCGCGATTCTCGAAAAAGGCCACGTCTACCTGGTACCGCTGCTCGAGTCCTTGAAGCTTCCCAACACGATCCGAGCCAGGGCCAATCCCAAAAGCACGACCGGGCGCCTGGACGTGTTTACGCGCATCGTGACGGATCTGAATGCCGGATTCGACGAGATTCGAGCCGGTTACAAAGGCCCGCTGTTTCTGGAGGTGGTGCCGCGCTCGTTTGCCATCAAGGTCAGGACCGGCCAGTCGCTCAACCAGATCCGGTTCGTGCGCGGCGAAGCCGCAGCCTCCGACGCGACGCTGCAACGCCTGCATCGCCAGGAACCGCTTCTCTACCATAACCAGTCGGATCGCAAACCGCTCCGGCCAAAAGAGTTTCGCACCGATCGGGGTCTGTTTTTACGCATCGATCTCAAAGGGGAAGACCACGCAGGGACGACGGTCATTGGGTATCGAGCGAAGAAAAACAGCCATGTCATCGATCTTTCGAAGATCGGCTACTACGCCGCGGCGGATTTTTGGGAACCCCTGTATCGGCACCGTCAGGATAGCCTCCTGTTGGAGCCGGAGGAATTTTACATTCTGGCTTCCAAAGAACGGATTCGCGTGCCGCCCGATTATGCTGCCGAGATGGTGGCGTATGAGGCGGCCTGCGGAGAGCTCCGCACCCACTACGCGGGGTTTTTCGATCCAGGCTTCGGCTATGGCGCGGACGGCGAGATCAAAGGGACCCAGGTCGTGCTCGAAGTGCGTCCGCACGATGTGCCCTTCCTCATCCATGACGGGCAAACCTTTTTCAAGGTCGTCTATGATAGGATGCTCGACGTACCCAATCGGCTCTACGGCGTCGGTCTCGGCTCTTCCTATCAACAGCAAGCCCTGACCCTCAGCAAGCATTTCAAAGTCTGAATGGATCACGCGATCTCGCAGTAACACCGATGGCGCCCACCGATCTTCCTCCTCCTCAAGACCCGTCCCATCGTCCCCAAGAACGCACGCAACCGGAGGGGCAGGATTCTGGCAGCGATCACCAGATGCACGTCATCGGCCTGATGGTGGGCACCGCGCTGATGTTCATCGGTTTTCTCAACATATTTCTCTCGATCAGCGGCGGCTTCGAGATCAACGTCGTTCCGTTTCTGATTTATTTCGGCGGGCTCGCCGTCTGGGCCAACGCCGCCATCGAAACGCCCGCGGTTCGTTACAGCGTGATGGTGGCCGCCATCGCGCTGGCTCTGGGATTTTTTCACTTCGGCGAAGTCCTGTTCTGGCACAAACAAGTGGTCTTCTGGGCGACGGTCGCCATCGTCATGTACTTCATGTTCAACGAGCCGAAAAAGCCGGAGTAAGGTATTCACCCCTCAGCAGCGCCGGCCATTTCCGCAGTAGCGGTGACCTTCACAGTCATTATTCCCACTCTCAACGAAGCCGGCGTCATCGTGGCGACTCTGCGTCTCACCGCCCAACTCGGCTTTCATGACATCGTCGTTGTCGACGGCGGCAGCACCGATGGCACGAGGGCGTTGGTCGAATCAGAGGTCGCGAACGGCGCCAGTGTGTCAGGGACCATTCGACTGTTGTCGTCTTCAGCGGGCCGCGCCAGACAATTGAACGCCGGCGCCGCCGCGTGCACGACGGACGTGTTCGTATTTTTGCACGCGGATAGCTCTCTGCCTCCTCGGGCCAGAGCCCTGATCGAACAGGCGCTGACGAATCCGGCCGTCGTCGGCGGCCGTTTCGATGTGCGTTTTGACCGTCCGTCGATCTGGGGAAGAATCATCAGCGCATTCATGAACGCGCGGTCTCGACTGTCCCGCATCTCAACAGGAGATCAAGCGATGTTTGTCCGGCGTCCGATCTTCGAGCAGCTCGGAGGGTTCGCCGACATTCCGATCATGGAGGACATCGACTTCAGCACCAGGCTCAAACGGGCCGGTGAAACCGCGGCAATACGCGAGCGGGTCACCACATCTTTCCGGCGCTGGGAGCGGCAGGGCCCCTTCCGCACGATCCTCTTGATGTGGTCGTTGCGCTTCCTGTATTGGATCGGCGTGAGTCCCCACCGGCTCGCCGGTTGGTATGCGGCAGTACGGTAAATCTGAGACTGGATATTCGAGATCTGAGATTTGCAATCTGAGATCGGATAAGCACATGGTTCATCAACCTCGAACAAACCAAATACCTGCGAGCCTCCAGCAGCAGGATATAGCGCTCGTGGTCTTTGCCAAAGCGCCAATTCCCGGTCAGGTCAAGACACGGCTCTGCCCTCCATTGACGCCTGACGAAGCCGCGACCGTGCATGGCAGCTTCGTTCTCGATACGCTTGAACGCACCAGGACGGCAGTCTCGAAATACCGGCTCCCGGTCGATCGCTATCTGGCCTGCACGCCGTCATCCACCTTGCCTTTTTTCAAGATCATGGAGGAGCGCCAGGCAGTGAGACTCCTCGATCAGGAGGGAGACGATCTGGGCGCACGGATGGATCGGGCGATTGTCGCCCTGTTTGCCCGTGGTTATCATCGGGTCGTGATCGTCGGTACGGATGTGCCTTCGCTGCCGCTCGAGCATTACCAGCAGGCGGTCCACCTGTTGGACGGGCTTGACGTTGTGCTGGGCCCTGCTTGCGACGGCGGCTATTATTTGATCGGACTCAAGCAGCCCGTACCGGCGCTCTTCCACGACATTCCCTGGTCGACCGATCGGGTGCTGGCGCACACGAAGGAAAAAGCCGCGGGGCTCGGGCTCAGTCTCGGCGTGCTTCCTGAATGGCGCGATATCGACACGATCGAGGACTTGAAGCTGCTGATTGAGGCAAGCCAGCTTGACGCCAGGAAACCAAAACAGGAACAATCGTTCTCCCAGAGAACGGCAGGGGCACTGCAGCTTCTTGCCAAACGGCTCCGTTCACGGACATAAAGGACGACCATGAGCACGAGTGTCGCATTGATCACCGGCGGGGCCAAAGGGATCGGGCGAGGCATTGCGCTGGATCTGGCCGCGCAGCGCTGGAAGATTGCGTTCTGTTACCGGAGCAGCGAAGCCGCAGCGAAGGATACGGCAGTGGCCATCGTCGAACGGGGCGGCCAGGCGTTGCCCATACGGTGTGATGTGTCCGATCCGGTCGCGGCGAAGCAATTGGTCGTCCGTGTCGAACAGGAATGGGGACGGATCGACGCCTTGATCAACGGTGCCGGACCGTATCATCGCGTGAACCTGTTCGACGAAACGGTCGAGGGGTGGAAGGAGATGTTCGACGGGAATCTGCACCCTATTTTCTATCTCGCCCAGGCGGCGGCACCCGGCATGAAAGCACGCCGGTCCGGCCGGATCATCAGTTTCAGCATGGCCAATGCCGATCAGATGATCTCTCAACCCGACGTGACCGCCCACTACATCGCCAAAGCCGGCGTGCTGATCCTGACCCGCACTCTGGCCAAACTGCTCGCCCCGCACGGCATTACCGTGAACGCCGTCTCTCCGGGATTCATCGATTCCGGCAGCGCACCACCCGGCGAACTCGCCGCGATGACGAAACGGATTCCCGCCGGCTATATCGGCACGGTCGATGACACCGTGGCCGCCGTGCGCTACCTCCTGAGTGCCGAAGCGCGCTACGTGAACGGCGCCAATATTCAAATCAGCGGCGCCTGGGGAGTGTAGTGGATGCTGTTGGTCGCTTCTGCTCCAACGACGAATACGCCGCATGACCCTGTCGTTGCTTGGCTCCGCCAACTTGGTCCGTCCTGGGCTCTATCCGAACGGACCTTCGCACACGGCGTCTCGCCATCGCCCGGGAATAGGGCGCGTCCCGGGTTAACGATTGCACAGCAATCGGTGGGTCGGTGGGTGAAAAGGATTGGCCCAGGGTTGGGCGGGTGAGCTTGGGCAAAGCGCACGTCTTGGCGTGCGCGGGGGCCTGGGCGGGTGAGAATGATGGCACAACGACAGGGTCATGCATCCGTCGCAAGTCGCAGCGACGCGACCATCTACATCCATATCGTAGGGAAAATAAACGAGGACAACGAATCATGTTGATAAAAGAAGGAGTAGAGGCTTATGAAATCGGAACAGGAACGGCAGGTGCATCACCGGTTTGTGCAGGCACTCCAGCACGAGCATCTCACCTGCGCGAAGGACGGATGCGGCGGTCCGATGACCGTGACCGACATGACACCGCATCATGCGCGCATCAAGACCTACGAAGCTGAGTGCGAGCGTTGTCACAACAAGGAACACATCGCCGGCCACGAACAGACCTCGCCGTCATGGGACGTGGCATCCATTACGATGATGGCGGAGGTGCATTTGCTTCATGATCAGCCGACCTGTCCCTTCGACGATACGCCTATCACGTTTATTTCCATGCCGAACCCGCGACGGAAAGCACGGTACCGGCTGTTGTGTTACTTCTGTGGCCGGCACACCGAGATGAACTGGCCGCCGCCGGAAGCTAAAAGGTGACAGGCCTGCCACGGCCAATTACGACAGCACGATTCCGTCCCATCGCCATCGTCTGCTGCTGCCTTGTGGCATTCGATGGGCCTTCGCACGCGGATCATTCCACCAAGTCCGAATCGCCCTCCGCGCTCCTCCTGGAAGCCAGAAGCGCCGCCGCCTCAATCGACGATCGCGCTGAGCGATCCGCCGCGCTCGATCCTGTCATCGTGGCACAACTCTCGATTGACCCGCCGGCCGCCCGAGAAACACTGAAGCTCTTTTCGAAGCTGCCGAACAAGCTCAATTATTTCACCGCTCTCGCCGCAGCCTTTGCGAAAACCGGAAACACCGCGGAAACGGAACGGATCTTTGCCGAGATCGTCGTTGAAGATCAGTCTTCACCTTCCGGGAAACTTGCGGCGGCCAACGCCTTGGGACAAGTCGCCATTGCGCATGCGAACAAGGGCAACCTTGAGGAAGCCTTTCGCACTCTCGAACGGCTCAAAGAGCGCACGAAGCAGGAAAAACCCGCCATCGTCGGAACCGTCACGGCGTATTTGGCTGAAACACAAGCCAAACGGGGCGATATCAGTGGCGCCGTGAAAACGGCCCTCAGCATCGCCGGAGATAATCCCTACCCTTTGATGACCATCGTCGGCGATCAGGTACGCGAGGGCCACGCCCAGGAGGCTCAGCAGATCGTTGCAGGCTTGGATGATGCCCCTCAGCAATACGCACAGTGGGGCATCATGCGGGCACACATTCAACAAGGCCGCCTGACTCATGCCCAGGTGACGGCTTCGGCGATCAAACCAGGACACGCCAAGGCAAGCGCATTATTGGAGCTGGCGACCTATCACCGCGAGCATGGAGGGCGACCGCTGGCTTTGACACTGTTGCAGGAAGCCGAAGTGTCAGCACGATCAACCGTGAATGAGTGGACGCGTGCCGATATCCTGTGGCATGTCGCGGCCGAAACAGCGATGGCCGGTGACGGAGGTCGAGCCATCGCCATTGCAAAATCGATCGAGAAGGAGGGACATCGCAGTGCTGCGATGTTCGATATTGCCAAGGCTCAGGCGAAGGGCGGCGGTTTCCCAGACGCATTCAATACCGCCGTTTTATTGAAGCAGGCCCCTCAATCACATTATTACGAGATGGCGATTTCGCATATCCTTGTGGAAATGGTGAAGGCTGGCAAAGGAACGGAAGCAAAAGATACCGTTGCCAAATTTCAAGACACCGATCTCCGCCGCTCGTGGCTCTATGGTGGAATTGCCATGGCACAGGCTGATTTGGGCAACATCAAAGAGGCTAAGGCTGTGCTCGCCCTGGCCGAAACCGAGGGCCAACGCCATGCACGAAAAAAAGAGCTTCTGCGATTGAAGGACCAGATCCGACTTGATCCGGCTGATGAAACGGGGTTGCAGGAGCTAGCTAAAATTGAGGTCGACATTCAGCGTGGACTGGACGCGATCGCGAAAGCGTCTGCGAGGAAGGGCGATCTTCGTGGCGCACTGGCCGTCGCTGATGAACTCAATCAACCTGCCGCCAGGCTTCACTTGATCAAGGATCTAAGCGCGCTGCATGTCCAGACCGGACACAAAGATGAGACGCTCACATGGGCTCGCCGCCTGTCCAGTTTTTCCGAGAAAGTGTTTGCGTTAGTGGGAATCGCTAGCGGCCTCTCGCACGCGACGCAGAAACACAAATCGAAACCCGCATCGACTCACAAGACTTTCTTCAGTCCTGTCAGACCAACTCCAGTAACTGTGTCCACCTCATCCTCACACAAAGGAACGTTGGGGCCGCCGCTCGCGCCCGTGATTCCTCCCACATCATCCTGACATGAAGTAACGCAACTCACCGCAGCTCGCGGCCGTTGCTCTTCACGAGCAACGGCGCAGCACGTATTGTTTGAGTCGCTTTGGACGAGTTGACGGGCCGAGAGCGAGCCAGGCGTAGTTCGGTGCACCCGAAGGCGAAGCGGCGACGCGTGCCTGGCTGCCTACTTCCCGAACGCCTTTTTCAACAGCGGCTCCATCTCCCCTTTCGCCGCCATGGGATCCAGAATATCCGTATCCCCGTAGAACGTACCGTCGATGAAGACCTTCGGAAGCGTGGGCCAATTGGTCATTTTGGTGAGGGCTTCCCGCTTGGCGGGCTGCGACAAGACGTCGATCACCTCGTAGGGATAGCCGTACTTGTCGAAAAATTGCATCGTCTCCCGGGTAAATCCACACATGGGCATCTGCTTGGTGCCTTTGCCATACACCAGAATCTTATGAGCTTTGACCTCTTTTTGAATTTCATCTTCGATCGGATCTGCCATCATCGGCCTCCTTCCAGCAAACACATCAGCGGTCTTGCGTTGACTATTGGTGTTCCGTCTTCGTCTTCGCCGTCAACTCCAGGGCGTGGATGCGCCCATCTTTCATCGGTGCGTCAAGGGCTTGATAGATCAGGCGATGCCGGTCAAGCAGGTTTTTGTCTTGGAACGCATCCGAAATAATGACGACTTTCAAATGATCCATAGTGCCGGTTTTGTCGATCATGGTCACGACCGCATCCGGCATGGCCCGGCGAATATACTCCGTCAATGTCTCTTGGCTAATCACGTAACCTCCCCTAGTGGCCCCATCTCACCGGCCTGTGTCATTCCACGCCAGCCTTCAGGCAGGATACCGTAGGCGCTTTCGCAAAGGCAATTCGGCAGGATGTGCGCGAGCCGCGCGCATCGGTCTCAAATGGATTCAACGCTGAATCGATTGTGATTCCGTTGTACAGGTCAGCTCGTGTGTGACGCAGAACCGCGTCGACGTATCGAACCACCTAAAATTGAAGGACTATTTGCTCCTCCCGTCGGCTCAGCCCGGCGTGGTACGAAAGTTGTTGTATGCGTCTGGCATTGGCAGAACGAGGGAGGTCGTCATGACAACAATGGTGACACTGACTGCAGCCACGGTGCTATTGAGCTCGCTGCTCCTGCTGCGCCGCATTTGGTGAGGTCGACTGATGAGGACACGTTACTGTCAGGCTGGTGGTGGATTTGAGCCTTGGTGGTGGATTCCAACCGATTACGGACGGGGGGCCTCAGATCCGATCATCGCCAAACACAGGAAAGTTCAGGAAATGTACCGGCGGCCAACGCGGCACATCGCTTGCTCTCTTCCTCGGCAAACGAGGCTATGCCGGAACACGATCACTTCTTACCATCCAACAAGGAGGGCATCATGGGAGAATTTACATCGGGGTTTTTCATGGGCGATTCGGCCACGAACGGACGTGTGCTAGTGGTCGACGACGAAGCGGACGTCCGCAAGGTGGTTCGCATGACGTTGCAGAAGGCCGGCTACGACGTTCTTGAAGCGGAGAACGGCGAAAAGGCCATCGAGACCATTAACGCGGGAGAAAATAGGCTGTTGCTGGACATCCTCATCTGTGACATTCGGATGCCAAAGATCAACGGCGTGGAAGCCATCGCATACTTCCGGGCCAACTATCCGAGAGTGCCCGTCATCGTGTTGACCGGGTTCCCCGACGCAGATATGGCGACATCCATGCTCCGACAGGGAGTCGTTGATTACCTGGTCAAGCCGGTGGAAGGCGAGAAGCTGCGGGAGTCGGTCGCCAGGGCGATGGAGCAGAGGGAACTCGCCCACCTCTAGGCGCT
The DNA here is from genome assembly GCA_036376045.1 of Nitrospira sp. Taxonomy (GTDB): domain Bacteria; phylum Nitrospirota; class Nitrospiria; order Nitrospirales; family Nitrospiraceae; genus Nitrospira_C. The sequence continues at coordinate 18,226 of DASVBB010000095.1, read as the reverse complement.
TGCTCCGCTGGTATGATGTCGGGGAGGACCGGTGGTGGTCCTCCCCTTCAGCCAGGGCCAGGAGTCATGCCGTGCAGCCTCTGACGGATAGAACTGTGGTGTCGAAGCTTGCGCCGACCAAGGTGGCGATCCTTGGAGCCGGACGGGGCGGAACCGCTCTGTTGGATCTCCTGCATCTGATTCCTGCGATCGAAATCGTCGGAATTTCGGACCGGGATCCCGAGGCGCCGGGACTCGTGCGGGCGAAGCACCTTCGCATACCCGTCACCGGCCGGATCGAAGACCTCATCTACAACCATGGCGTCAACCTGATCATGGATGTCACCGGCGATCCCGCGGTCGAACGATTCGTTCAAGACCATAAACGTCCGGAGACGGAGATATTGAGCGGTTCGGCTGCACGAGTGCTCTGGGAACTGGTGCGTCACGAATCCAATCTGCAGGCGGAACTCTTTCACGCCGAAAAATTGGCTGGGATCGGGTCCTTTGCCGCCGGCTTGGCCCACGACATCAACAACCCGCTCCAGCTGATCATGGGATTGGCGGAAAACCTGGCGGAGGAGAAGGACTGGAACGCGGTCCACGAACAAGCGCGCGAAATCGTCGACGCCGTGCGCCGGACCAGCGCCATCTGCAGGGATCTGACCCAATACTCGAGAAAAACCTCGGCCCGAGATGAGACCGTCGTCTGCCTGAATAACCGGCTTGATGAGGCGCTGAAGATCGCGAGGTACGCGGTCAGCTTTCACGACATCACTGTGCGCAAGGACTACGAGGAGGGATCGGCTGCGAGAGGCAACCCCGATGAGATCCTTCATGTCCTGGTCAATCTCATCACCAACGCGGTCCAAGCCATGGAACAGGGCGGAGGGAGGCTGACCCTCACCACAGAGCGATTGTTCGACGGTGCAAACGTGCGGATCTCGGATACCGGTTGCGGCATGGAATCCGAGGTGCTGGAGCAAATTTTTGAACCGTTCTTCACGACCAAAGAGCCGGGCAAGGGCACCGGATTGGGACTTTACAACGTCAAGACCATCGTCACCAAGATGCGGGGAAAGATCGATGTCGAGAGCCGTGTCGATCATGGCACGACATTTACCATCAGTTTCCCCTCAGCCTCAGAGGGTTTGACGTGACGCCGTCATCCCGCCAGCCTTCAGCAGCCACGCGGGGGTGGAGGCTCCACACCAAGCTCATCGTCTCCATGCTTCTTGTCGGCGTGGTGCCACTACTGGTCGGCCTCGGCATGGCCTTCTGGCAAGGGTCGAAGGAAATTCAGGAAGTCAGCGGCGAAAGCTTCAAAGCATTGGCCACGGAAGCTGCGAGAAAACTGGACATCCTCGTCGGGGAAGAGATTGGACGGACCTCGAGGATCGCCACAGACCCCTTGATCGTGCGCGAGCTCGAGCACCGTCGCGATCTTGCGCTCAATGCTGCCGGGAAATCGTCGCCGGACGTGAAGGAGCTGCAGAGCAAATGGGAAGCCAAGGATCCCGCAGCCGTGAAAGCGATCACGGAGAATCCCCTGGCGGGACTCTTGCGGGAATATTACACCGGCGCCAGAAGCGAGCCGGACGGACTCATCCCTCAGGTGGTCCGTGGCGCCACCAGAATGCTGTTCATCACGGACATCCAGGGACGGTTGGTCGCCGCACTGACGAACAAACCCCATTTTTCCAACGGCGAGTCCGTCTGGTGGAAAGGCACCTACAACCGAGGCGTCGGCCAGCTCTTTATCGAGGACGTCTATTTCGATGAACTGGCCGGCACCTATGCCTTTTCGATCAGCCTTCCGATCATGGATAGCCTCCGCTATGAGGCGGTCGGTGTGATCCACCGAGTGATCGATGCCAAAGAGTTCTTTTCGCCCTCCACGCAGCCGATCCGCTTCGGGAAGACCGGACATGTCATGTTGATCGATCATCGGGGGATCGTTGTGAGCTGTCCGATTCTTCCCACCGGCGTCCGGCTTTCCGATGCTTCGATCATCCCGCTGGTCACTCCCAAGCATCCAGGCTGGACCAACGCCCGCAGCGACGGACACGGTGGAAGCTCCTCGTCGATCATCGGGTTTTCTCCATTGCCGGAAACCAGCCGCGCCACCAACGGAGATTTCGATATCGGCTCATGGCATACGTTCGTCTGGCAGTCGTCCGATGAGCTCTTTGGTCCGATCAAACATCTGTTCACATGGATGACGGTGTTCGGTTCCATTGCCGTGGTGCTGCTCGCCACGCTGGGGTATCTGGCAGCCACGCGGATCGTCACGCCGGTTCGGCAGTTGCAGCAGGCCGCGCAGTCTATTGGACGAGGGGAGCTCCGGCAATCGATCGAAATCAAGACGGGCGACGAGCTGGAAACACTGGCTGAGGAATTCAACCGGATGAACCGCCAACTGGAGGCGGCGTTCGCCGGCTTGACCGATCAAGTGACGTTGAAGACTCAGGAAGTGCAGTATTTGCAGCGATCCACGGATCAAATTCTCGATGCGGTGCCGACACCCATTCTCATCGTGGACGATCAGGAACGGGTGCTGTACGTGAACCGGACTGCGCGGGATGTGTTCGGCTTATCGGACTCGGAGGGCAAGCTCTTCGATGCTCTGCCGGTTGATGAGTCGCAGCAACAGCAACTGCGTCAGGAACTCTGGAGACATCAGCAGGGCGCGGCCTTGCTGTCCGGCCCTGATCAGGCCGACGAGATCAGAGATCCGCTGGTCCCGCGAAGTGCCTCTCAGAACCGGCAGGCCGAATTGCAGCTGGGCTCGCATCTCTACCGCTATGAGTGGTTCCGCATGACCGGCCGGCCCGGGGAGTCCGGCCGGGTCGGGCTCGTCCTCCGGGATACGACCGACGAGAGCCGCATGCAGGAACGGTTGGTCGAGGCGGAAAAGTCCGGGAGCCTGGGCATTCTCACGGCAGGCATCGGACACGAATTGAACAATCCGTTGTTCGGCATCCTGGGCCTTGGTGAGGCGCTTCAAGACAACTGCGACCCGGCGCGGGTAAAATCATACGCGCAGGACATCGTCCAGCATGGGAAGCGGATGGCGGCCATCATCAGAGATTTTACGGGCATCGCGGCGCGCGAGGTCTCGGACCAGCGACAAATGGTGCATCTTGAGCACGAAATGGATCATGCGCTTGCCGCTGTCACCACGGGGATGGATATCTCAACGCTGAGCGTCGAGCGCAGCTATGCCGGGGATACGCTGGTATCCGCTCTGCCGGATCAACTCCGGCAGGCGCTGATGAATCTGCTCCTCAACGCGGTCCAGGCCATGAAGGGCAAAGGCACCCTGCGGCTGGCCACCACCGTCGCAGACACCACCGTCACGGCGACGATCGCCGATTCCGGGCCGGGCATTCCCAAACACCACCTGTCAAAGATCTTCGACCCCTTTTTCACGACCAAGGGGCAGGGCGAAGGCTCGGGGCTTGGATTGACCGTCGCGCGCCGCATCATCAAGAAATTCGGCGGCGATATTCGTTTGGAGAGCGTGGAAGGAGCCGGCACGTCCTGCGTGGTCACGCTGCCGCTCATCGCCTCCAACCCGCCTTCAAAGGAGGCACCATGGACCGCTTCCGAGTCGCGCGTATTTCCGCAGGCCTCGCGTTCCTGATTCTCGCCCTGTGGTGGGTCACGGCAGCCTATCCGGCTAAAGACGAGCCAAAACTGGCCGGCATTCCTCCGGAAAAGGTTGCAGGCTTCGTGCACGCCGTCCTACAGGCACACCGAACGATTTACACGACCAATATCGTGAATCGCCTTCAGGAAAAGGGCGTGGTCATGGCCGCCGAACACTGGGAACAGGAAAACGCCCTGCCGCTTCCCGCACAATTTCTTCAACACTCCGGTCGGTTGGTCGCGGAAAGCGGTCAAGGCATCCGGTATCGATTGATCGGGCTCTCACCCATTTACCAACGCAATGCCCCGGCAACGGATTTCGAACGCAAGGCGCTGGAGTCACTCAACCACTCCTCGCAAGCCCCCATCACGGGAATCGTCAGCAGCGGACGCAAACAATACTTCCAGGCCATCTATCCTGACCGCGCCGTGTCTTCCGCCTGCATCAGCTGTCACAACACCCATCCTCTCAGTCCGAAACGGGATTTCAAGCTGAACGACGTGATGGGGGGAATCGCGATTACGATTCCGATGGAATGATGCCGGGCACGGCCATGTGGAGCAGGACTGGAGACTAGGGAGCGGCGGACGGCGGCGGGGGTGATGCCGATGGCAACTCGGCGGCATGGTACTCTTCACGGTAGATCTGCAAGGCCGTCATAAACAGACTGACCAGCACCGGTCCGACAAACAGGCCGATCGGCCCATACAGCACCAACCCCCCGAGTACACTGAACACCAGAAAGAGCACGGGAATCGGCACCTCTCTGCCGATCAGCCACGGCCGGAGCACTTGATCCACAGTCGACACGACGCCCACACCCCACGCGAGCATGATCAGTGCTTTGACCTTGAGGCCGTTCCAAAAGAGATAGACCACCACCGGTCCCCACACCAGGGCGGTTCCGCCGAACGGGATTGGCGCGAGAATAATCGTGAGCGCTGTCAGCACGATCGGAAACGGCACCCCCAACACGGCATATGCCGCCCCCGCCAGGAGTCCCTGGACCAGCGCCGTCACAAGCATGCCTTTGATCACCGCCCGCACAGTTTGGTCCAAACGTTCGGCGATCTTCTGCTTGTGCGACTCGTCGAGCGGCACGAGCTCATACAGGGTCGCAATCCAATCCCTGCCCTCTTTATAGAGAAAGAATAACACCAGCAGCATGATGAGAAAGTCCGTCACGAGCAAGAGCGTGTTCTTGAGCAACCCGCCCATCTGATCCACGAAAAACTGACTCAAGAAGGTCGCGCCGGCCATGAGGGTCTGTTCCATCGAGATCTCGCGCAGACCCTCGATGGACAGCAGTGTTCGCAGCCACTCGCCGACTACGGGAACGGTGGCTAGCTGGTGGGGCAACCGTTCCAGTCCGCCGGAGACGATCCACGCGCGAACCTCGTGCTCGGCCGCCCTCGTTTCACGAACGAGGAGCACCCCGGTCACGACGAGCGGCGCAACGACGACGGCCAATGTCCCGATTGTCAGGATCGCCGCGGACAGCGTGTCCCGCCCCCCCAGGAGACGGGTGAGCCGGCCGTGGAAGGGATAGGTGGCATGTACGAGGAGCGCCGCCCACAGCATGGGAAATAGGAACGGCTGGAACACGAGTGCAAGCTGATACAGGAGAAACAGGAGAAGGGCGAAGAAGACTGCGGTGAAGGCTTGCGGTCGGGTCATGGGAACGAGGAGAGGCGCAGACGATTCACAAGGGCGAGGTATCGCCCCATCACGACACGCGTGTCACGGCACTCAACGGCCTAGGCGTTGGAATCCTTTTCGACCACGACCACGTGCTTGCCCCGGTGCGAGACCAGCTCCCTCACCGTGCCAGCGAGTTTTGGCAAATCGTCAGGCCACGCGGTGACTCCCATGTCCGTCGTGCCCTGCAATTTGGCACCTTCTTCCATCATGAGCACCGGCGTATGGACTTCGCCGATGAGCACGGCGGTTTTGAGGAGATGCACGCGTTCGACCGCCGTCACCGTGGCCTTGATCCGGCCACTGCTCACGACGGTACCGGCCGCGACGGTGCCCTGGACCAATCCATCTTCGCCGACGATGACCTGCCCCTTGGTATGAATTTCACCCTCGAGCCGGCCGTCGATGCGGACTGTGCCTTCGACCCGAATTTCGCCCTTGAGATGCACGCCCTTCGCCAGGAGCGTGATGTTGTCGTCGCCGCCAAATCCGTTTTTCTTCATGCAAGGCCTCCCACTAACATCGGCGCCAGCTTACACTATTTCGACCGGACCACCTAGGAGATTGTTGAATCCCGGATCAGGAAAACCCGAACGTATGTCGAAGCCGTTCCCAGAGACCGCCGCCGTGCACTTCGCAGTACACTGTGGGCTCCGTCCCCTCGATAAATACCTCTTCCACCTGCTCGGGACATTGAGAGGTCGCCAATTGGCCCGTCTTGGGATCAATGGCGCGCGTGATCACGCCGGCAGGCGGGGAAAACGGCGACGCTTGCTCGGGCAGCATGCGCCTGGCGATATCCATCCAGATCGGCAGAGCCGCTTGGGAACCGGTCAAGCGTATGGCCCGTTCATCGTCGAAACCCACCCACACGCCGATCACGAGATCTGACGTGTAGCCGACGAACCAGGCGTCGCGATAGCCGTCGGTCGTACCGGTTTTACCGGCGATCGCTCCTGTCAGGCCCAAGACCTTGGCCTTCGCCGCCGTTCCTCGGCGCACGACGCCTTCGAGCAGCGAGGTGACCAAATACGCCGCTTGTGGAGACACGGCCTGCCGCCTGTCCGGAGTCGCCGACCAGACCGTCATGCCTTCCCGGTCCGAGGCCGCGCGCAGACTCGTCGGCCGGACCCACACGCCTCCGTTTGCCATGGTGCCATAGGCCGTCACCATGTCGAGCAACGACACGGCAGGGCTTCCCAATGCGATCGAAAGATCATTCGTCAGCGCGGCGGTCACTCCGAGTTGGCGGATGACGTCAAGGATCGGCTGCATGCCCACCGCCTTAGCCACGCGCACCGCCGGAACGTTGAGGGACTGCTCTAGCGCGCTGCGCAGGGTCACATGTCCCCGAAACTGCCGATCGTAGTTCTGCGGCGTCCATGTGCCCTGTTCGGACTCAAACGTCACCGGTTCGTCGGCCAGGAGGCTGGCCGGAGTCAACGACGGTTGTGCGCCGTTGCGACTCGTCTCGAATGCGGCCAGATAGACGAACGGCTTGAACAGCGAGCCCGCCTGGCGACGCGCCTGCACCGCACGGTTGAACTGGCTGACGCGGTAATCCCGCCCCCCGACCAGCGCCAGAATGGCCCCGGTGGAAGGCTCCAACACCACCACCGCGCCTTGCATTGGCTGCTCCGGTCCCTTCAACGCAGGGTAGGCTCGCTCGAGTCTGGCCAGTCCGTTTTCCAACCCCTCCGTGGCCGCCTGCTGTACGAGCGAATCGAGAGTGCTGTCGATGCGCAATCCTTCAGGCAAGGGCGAGCCAAGAACATCTTCGACCTGTCGAAGGACGGTATCGACAAAGTACGGCGCTTCGGCCAGGACGTCATCGGGCGGGGCCACCTGGACCGGCTCGTTCACGGCGGACTTCCATTCCTCCTCGGTCACGCGACCTTGATCGCGCAACAGTCGGAGCACGACATCCCGACGCTGTTGGGCCAGTTCCCGGTGTTTCGTGGGCGCAAACGTATTGGGGCCTTTGATAAGACCTGCAATCATGGCAATCTCGGCGGTGCTGAGTTCATTCAACGTCTTGCCGAAGTATCGATGGGCCGCCTCCCCCACCCCGTAAATCGACACAAACCCTGCTTGGCCAAGGTAAATTTCATTGAGATAGCTCTCCAAGATGTCCTGCTTCCGGTATTTCGATTCGAGCACAATGGCGGCGAGCGCCTCCTTCACTTTTCGGATAAACGTCCGCTGGGGCGAGTAGAACAGATTCTTGGCCAGTTGCTGGGTAATGGTGCTCCCGCCCTGAACCACTCCGCCTTTCGTCAAATTCCGCCAGACCGCCCGACCCACGGCGACGGGATCGATCCCGACATGCGAGTAGAACCGCCGGTCCTCCACCACAAGAATCGTGTCGATCAAACGCTCGGGCATGCGCCCAATCGGGATCCACTCGCGCACCTGGCGCGATCCACCGCGCAAGCCGCTGATCAATTCCGGCTCTAAAAACACAGGGAAGATCGGCGTCCGTTCGGGTTCCGACAGGACCTGCGTGACCTTGCCCTCCTCCAGTTCGAGCGTGACAACATTGGACTTCACAAAGGCTTCGGGCTGCGCGTGCAGAAAAATCGTGAGAGCCTGTGGCGTCAGCTGATAGTCCCCGGGGGCCGCGACTGTTTCGCTCACCCCGCGGTAGCCCAATCGCTGCAAACGTTCGGGCAGATGCGCCGCCTTCAGCGACAGTCCTGTCTTCAGTTGAAAGGGAGCCGTGTAGAGCCGCAGAGGCGGATGATCTTCGCTTCGCGGGAGTTCGAGAAAGGTGGCGAGATAGGCGCCGTACGAACCAAGCCCGGCCGCCATCAACAGGAAACCCGCGACGGCAAGCCACACGGAACGGAGGAGCCAGGGGGAGCGCAACACCCGGTGGAGCGGAGACATTTCCTTCAGCATACGCGAGCGCGTGCGAGAAAGCGATTGAGTCGCGGAGCTACGATTGGGGCACCGGACGGCGTACCGACAGGTAGGACCCGCCGATCATGCCCAGCACCGCGGCCAGGAGACCGATCAGTTGCGCAGGCATTACGGCGTGATCCGCGCCCACAAGTTCTGCTCCCAGCCACGCCGCCAGCCCGCCGACAATGGCGCAGAGTGCACCCTGGGTCGTTGCCGGTTTCCAAAAGAGCCCGGCGCAAAGCGGGACGAACGCTGCGACGAGCGTGACCTTGTAGGTGTTGACCACCAATTTGTAGATGCTGGACTCGGAACTCAACGCAATCGTCAATACCACGGCGGCAAACCCGACCAGCACGACCCGCATCGTGGTGAGCAGCCCCTTCTCGTCCATACGCGGGATCACGCCGCGGATGACGTTTTCACTCAGAATGACCGACGGCGCGAGCAGCGTCGCGCTTGAACAACTCATGACGGCCGAGAGCACCGCGCCGAAAAACATCACCTGCGCGAGGAGCGGCGTGTGTTCGACGATCAAGGTCGGCAGGACCAGTTGAGCATCATGCTCCAGCAGCGAACCGAATTTGACCGGATCGATGAGTAGCGCCGAATACGCGATGAACATCGGGACGAAACAGAACGTGAAATACAGCGCCGCCCCCATGAGCGACCCGCGGACGGCCGTCCGCTCATCCTTGGCGCTGGTAATGCGCTGAAACACGTCTTGCTGCGGGATGGACCCGAGCATCATCGTGAGGCCTGCGCCGACGAACGAGATCCATGCCGCCAATGAGGGTGGAGGAAAGAATTCAAGTCGGCCTGCAGCGTGCGCATGGCTGATCACCGCACCCACGCCGCCCGTCGCACCGCTCAACACCCCGGCGATATACAGCAGCCCCCCGACAATGACCGACAGTTGCACGAAATCGAGGATCGCGACAGAAAACATGCCTCCGAATGTCGTATACGTCAGGACGATCACGGCGCCGATGATCATGCCGGCGGACTGGCTCACGGTTCCCTCGGTGACGACGTTGAAGACCAGCCCGAGCACCTTGAACTGGGCCGCGACCCATCCGAGATACGACGCCACGATGCAGAGCGTGCACAGCACTTCGACGCGGCGATCGTACCGGAGCCGGTAGTAGTCGCCAACGGTATAGAGGTTGAGCCGATAAAAGCGTGGCGCGAAGAAGAGCCCGGCGAGTACCAGGCACAGGCTGGACCCGAACGGATCGGCGACGACCCCTCGAAGACCTTCCTTGGCAAACGTCGCCGAAATGCCCATGACCGCTTCGGCGCCGAACCAGGTGGCGAACACGGTGGCCATGACAATGGGGACCGGAAGGCTGCGTCCGGCGACCGCGAAGTCTTTGACCGTGTGGACGCGCGTCGCCGCAAGGAGGCCGACACTGACCGAAATCAGCAGATAGACAATGACGAAGGTCAGAACCATTCAGGAGTCGACGGGCGACGCGGTTGGAAGCGCAGTGTACCGTTGCGCGGCCAAAGGCGCAACCGGTCATAATTGTCTTGAGCCCGCCGTCTCGGATGGCTTACTGTACGAGAAAGACGGCACGGTTCGACTCCCACTAGAGAAAGGATATCTGCATGCGCATGCTGACCTCTGTCCTCACCATCCTCCTGCTGACCGGCATATCGGCGGCGACCGCCCGTGCGGCCGATCCCTCTACCGAGGATCAAAAGACATTCTATGCACTGGGCTTGATCATCAGCCAATCCCTCGCGCCCTTTGCACTCACGGAATCCGAATTGGACTTCGTGAGGACGGGCATGACCGACGGTGTCCTCAAGAAAACCCCGAAGGTCGACTTGCCTACCTACGGTCCGAAGGTCAACCAGGTCCAACAAACGCGGGCCGCAGCGCAGGCCGAGACGGAGAAGAAAGCCGGCGCGGCCTATATCGAAAAAGCTGCCAAGGAATCCGGCGCGAAAAAAACCGAGTCCGGCGCCATCGTCACCACCGTGAAGGAAGGCAAGGGCGAACAGCCGAAAGCCGCCGACACCGTGAAGGTGCACTACCATGGCACCCTCATCGATGGAACCGTGTTCGACAGTTCCGTCAAGCGCGGCGAGCCGGCGACATTTCCGCTCACTCAAGTCATCAAATGCTGGACGGAAGGCCTGCAGCTGATGAAAGTGGGTGGGAAAAGCAAGCTGGTCTGTCCCTCCGCCATCGCCTACGGCGACCGCGGTTCACCACCAACAATCAAGCCCGGCGCGACGTTGGTGTTTGAAGTGGAGCTGCTCGAGATCGTGAAGAAATAGACTCTGCCGCAGTCAGGGCCGGTTCGGTGACGCGGGCCGGCCCCTGCCATTCGTCCATCCCACTCGTGCGGAAATTACGGCCACCCCCATGCATAGCAGGGCACCGGCGAACGCCGCGATCATGTCATTTTGGGCGTCCCATTCGTCTCCTTGCGTCCCGAGATAGGCGGCGCCCAGCTCGGGACTGACGATCTGGGCGACGACCGCCTCCACGATCTCGAACAGTCCACTCTGGGCCAGCATCCCGCTGACCGGGAGATAGTAAGACCACAATCCTTTCACGCCGGCGAGCCGGACCAACAACTCCCGCAAGGGATAGGCGAGCAGCAGCCCGTAGCCGAGATGAACCAGGCGATCGAACGGATTCCGCGAAAGCCCGAAGGCATTCTGTAGCCAGAATCCGAATGGCACTTCCGCATACGTGTAATGCGCACCCACGGCATGGAGACTCAAAAACGCGGTGATGAGGAGATAGGACACCGTCGAGAATTGAAAGCGGCGGTAGGTCGCCACAAGAGTGACCACGGCGGCGAGCGCCAGGAAATTCTCAAGCAGCCAGTCCTGCCGATCTCGAGGAGCGATCGCGAGCACGAGCCACAACAGGCCGTACCAGAGCAGCAGCCCCAGGAGCAGCTTGGTCCTGTTCACGTGTCGTCCCGAGCGTGATCAGTGCGAAGAATCCGCGACCTGGCGCGGGAGCCCCGGTCGCAGCCGGCGATACCAAAGCAGAAGGGCCGTGCATAGCAATGCGCCGTACATGGCCGCAGCCATGTCTTTTTGCGCATCCCACACGTCTCCCTGAGACCCCAAGTACGTGATGCCCAGCTCCGGATGGACCAGGCGGGCCACCCACGACTCGATGATTTCCCAAAGACCGCTCAGGCCGAGTACCGTCATCACGGGAAGATAGTACAACAGCCAGCCCCGAAGCGGTACGGTCAGCCGGAACAACTCTTCAATCGGATAGGTGAGCAAAAAGCCGAAGCAGAAATGGACGATACGATCATATTCGTTACGTCCAAGCGGCACTGCCTGCTCGAGCCACACTCCCGCGGGTACCCCGGCGTAGGTGTACCGTACGCCGATCATGTGCAGAGTGAGGAACAACGTGATCAAGACGTAGGAAGCCGGCGACAATGGCAGGAAGCGATGGGTCCCGATCAGGGCGAGCACCAAGAAACCGGGCAGGATACTGGAGAGCAGCCAGAACTGACGATCGGCCGGTGCATAGGCGGTCCAGAGCGACAGGAGCGCATACCACAGCAGGAGCCCAGCCAGAAGCCGCTTATTCTGTGTAACCACGGTCTCCCCACCCTTTCCATGAACGATCCGCCCCCGTCTCGTCGTGTGCCCCGATGATCACTGTACTGCCTGAATCAGCGCGATGCAACGGGGGGCAAAGAACTCAAATCAAACGCGAACGGCGCGATCTGAGCTGTGAGATGTGAGCTCTGAGATGTGAGATTCGTTACAGATGGTGGGTGAGGGCGTAACGAATGAGTGCGGAGGTGGTCTTCAATTGGAGCTTGGACAGCAGGCGCATCCGGTAGGTGCTGACGGTTTTGACGCTCAGATCGAGCGCCCCGGCAATTTCCGTCACCGACTTTCCTCCTCCGATCATCGACAGCACTTGTAATTCACGGTCCGAGAGGAGCGTATGGAGCGGCTTTCCGGCCGCATGCAGGGGCATGGCTTCCAACCGTTCCGCCAGCGTGGCTGTGACGTATTGACGGCCGTCCAGCACGGTTTTGATGGCGGTCGCCAGTTCCTGCGGCGCGGTATCCTTCGTGACATAGGCAGAGGCACCGCTCTTGAGCGCCCGGACGGCATACTGCTCCTCGGGATGGAAACTGAGGACGACAACCGGCAGTCCCGTCTGAAGCGTTTTCAGTTTCTTCAAGATGTCCAGGCCGTTGGTATCCGGAAGATTGATGTCGAGGATGACGAGATCCCACGTGCCTTCCTGGACCTTGGAAAGCGCCTCTTGACCGGTCCCTACCTCGGTCACTTCAAGCTGCTCAAATGCATCTGTCAGCATTTGCTTGAGTCCTACCCGGACGATGGCGTGGTCGTCGACGAGGAGGATCCTGAGCTTTGCGCCCTGGGTGCCAGGAGCCTCTATCGGGGATTGAGAAGGATGGACAGGTTGATTCGACAGCATCGGTCGTATTGTAATTGGCCGCGATCGATGAGCGTTTCGGCCGACACTGTAGCGAAATTCGACAAGAAATGAAACAGCTTATTAACGCGTAGGATTTTTCCTACAAATTTTTTTTTAAGGCAGAGGATCGACCGCAGTAACACGGTCTATCGGGGCTCTTTGGCGAACGGAACGCTCTCTTGCTTCATCGGAAGCGACAACGTCACCTCCGTGCCTTTGTTCGGGTTACTCTCAATTTTGACGCCGCCGCCCACTAATTTGACCCGCTCATGCAGGCCTCGCAGACCCAGTGAACGCCCCTCCTTCCACTGCTCCGGTCGCAATCCGCGGCCGTCATCGCGAACCGTCAAGACCAATTGCCCGTCGTGAACCGTCAACCGCATCTCCGCTTTCGAGGCGTGGGCATGCCGCATCACGTTGGTCATAAGTTCCTGCGCGCCACGAAACACGGTTGTGGCCAGCGCCACTTCCACCGGCGTGTCCCGAATGGAGGGATCGATCGTCAACTTGCATGGCAAATTCGTGCGTTCGTAGAAGGAGGTCGCGAGCCACTCCAAGGCGGCGACAAGACCCAGATCGTCCAGCACGCCCGGCCTCAGCGCCGCCGCCGTGGCACGAACAGATTGAATCAACCCATCAATCGCTTGCGACATGCCGACCGCCTTCGACTTGATGTCAGCCGTGTCCGCTCCTTTGGCGGGCCGGGACAAGACTCTGGTCAGCCAGGCGACATCAAACTTTAAGCCGGTCAGTGCCTGACCAAATTCGTCGTGAAGCTCCCTCGCCAGCCGTTTGCGTTCGACTTCTTCCGCTTCGGTCAGCTGCCGGGTGAGGTCCCGGAGCTGTTCATAGGCTTCTTTCAGCGCGCGTTCGGCTTGTTTGCGCTCGCTAATGTCCCGTAGAAACGCGCTGAAAACCTTCCGGCCTTCAATCGTCACCGCCGTGACCGACAATTCGATGGGGAACTCCCGTCCGTCCTTGTGCAGCGCGGAAAGCTCCACGCGTTGGTTAAGGATCGGTCCATACCCCGAAGAGAGATATCGTTGCAGCCCGCTGCTGTGCGCCTCCCGATACCGTAGCGGCAGAATTGTTTCGCTCAGCAGTCTACCGCTGATCTCCTGTTCCTGATAGCCGAACATCGAGGCGGCTTGTGAATTCCATCCGGTGATGATGCCCCGTTCATCCATCGTCACGACCGCATCCAACGCTGACTCGACAATGGCGCGCGTCCGCATTTCACTGGCCTGCAGGTCCGCGACCGCCTGCTTGCGCGCGATGGAAGCGGCCAGACTGTTACACACGGATTCGATGGTTTGCCGCATGGGCTCAGAAATGGTCTCCCGGCTGAACAGGCCCAGCACACCGAACACCTGACTTTCCACCATCAAGGCAAACCCCGCGAACGACCGGAGCCCATGCTGCTGCATCCACTCCTTGTTTGGCAATCGATCGTCGTTGAGTACGTCGTTCGTAAAGAGGGCGCCCTGTCCTTGTGCGATCCGGCCGATCTTCAGCGCGCCGAGCGGCACACGACGATATTCTCCGTTCAGATTGGTGGAGAGGCCGGAACTGGCGTGCAGGTGCAGACACATCGTGCGATCCCGACACCAGGATGCCTTGTGACAGTTCGCGCAGAGATCCCCCGGTTTGAGCAGCCAGATCCGTGTGAAGGCCCCTCCCAAATGATCCACGGCTGCATCGGTACAGCGCTGGAGGAGGCGGTCGAGCGGCTCGTCGTGGTTCAACAGCAGACTGACTTCCGCGGCAAATGCCGCACATCTGGCGCGCTCCTTGAGCGCCTGTTCGGCAACCTTGCGGGCGGTGATATCCCGGGTAATGGCTTCCACACCCACCACCTGCCCTTCCACAAAACGCAGCCGGACATGCTGTCCGAACCAGAGTTCCACCCCCCGCCTGGTTACGGCAGGAAATTCATAGTACGTGCTGGGAATTCGGGCCAATAGCTGCTCGCGATAGAACTGCTGCGCCTTGGCGCGAATATCTTCGCGGATCAACTCAAGATAATGCTTGCCCAGCAGCTCTTCTTCCGTATAGCCCATGAGCTCGCAGGCGGCAGCATTCACAAACGTGAACCGGCCGTCCACCCCGGCGGTATAAATGATGTCGGTCGCCTGCGAGACGAGAGAGCTGTACCGGGCCTCGCTCTCCCGGAGGGCTTCTTCGGTTCGCTTCCTGGCGGTAATGTCGATCTCGATGCCGGCCATCCGGACCGGCGCACCCTGTTTATTGCGCTCGATCACCCGGCCGCGATTCAGAATCCACGTCCATTCGTCCGCCTTGGTGCGGACGCGCATTTCCGCTTCGAATTCCGGGGTCTGCCCGGCGAGACAGGTTTTCAGATTTGACTCGACCACCGGTCGGTCGTCCGGATGAATGCCGTCTGTGGAGGTCGAGATATGAGGCACCAACTCCTCTGCCACGAAGCCTCTCAACTCGGCCCAGCGCTCATTGAACGAAAACGCTCCGGTCTCGATGTGCCAATCCCAGGAGGCCAGCCCTGCGCCGTGAAATGCCATCTCCAAACGCTGTTGACTGGCTTGGAGCGCGGCCGTCCGCTCCTCCACACCACGCTCAAGCTCGTGCCGAATCCGTTGCAATTCCTCTTCGGCCTTCTTGCGATCGGTGATGTCATCCGCCACGCCGACGATGCGCCTTACCGCCCCGGCGCTGTCGCGAACGGGAAATGCACGGTCGCGGATCCAGCGCGTGGACCCGTCCGGTCGGACAATGCGATATTCCTCGTCGTAGGTTCCCTCCGTCTGTTTTGTCAGCGCGGCCTGCAGGACCCGTTCTCGGTCTTCCGGATGAATGGCTTCGAGCCAGGATCTCGGTGATCGATAGAGGCTTTCGCAGGATCTTCCCCAGATCGATTCGTAGGCGGGGCTGATGTAGAGCACTTCGTTTTTCAACGTATCGCTCAGCCAAAACACCTCTTGAATACGCTCCGTCACCTGACGGAATTGCTCTTCCCTTTCCAGGATGGCCGTCTCAATCTTCTTGCGTTCGGTGCTATCCACGGCCACACCTCCAAACATCACGATGGCCCTGCTCGTCCACGATCGGGAATGTGCACAAGAGGCGCTCACGCACCCCGCCGGCGTAGGGGGCAGACTCGACCGCCGTCACCGCCTTCGTGGCCATGATGTGCGCATCATTGGCCTCGAGGCCCGTCAGGCCGGCGCTGTCGAACGCCCGACCGAAGAGGACGAGAAGACCGACTTCGAGCGACAGGAGGCCTGCCGGCGGTAGGAGGGGATGAACGAAAGAGGAACGAAGTGCCTTCACGGGAACACCTCACCCCGTAGGAATGAAGGCGCGAGAAAGTTTGAAGCACTGATCAGTCGATGATTTCGACCTTTTTCCCTGTTGATTTCGCCCGCTTCAAGCAGTCGCCGTCGGTGACGGCACAACGTACGGTATCAAGTTCTGTTTCATCTACAAGCTCAACCTTCTTACCTTGGGCCTTGGCTTGCTTGAGGCAGCCGGTATCCGTCGCCACGCATTTGACGGAATCCGAAGACGCCGGTGCATTCACAACCGACACCGCTTTGCCTTGGTCCTTGGCCCGTTTCAAACATTCCTGATCCGTGGCCACACATTGCATGGTCTCTTCCGTTTTATTCATGCCCTTATCGATGGATTGATCGATGCCCTGATTCACTCGATCACGCGCTTTTTGTTCGGTACTGTGCTTGGCTTTGTCGAACAGACCCTCGAAGATCCCTTGCGCATGCAGAGTTGTCGGACCCGCAAGTAAGAGGAACGCGGTCAACCATCCGGCGACAGTATGTGTGGGCATGATCCGCCTCCTTCGGTCCTGGACCATGGCGATGCGATGTGGGAAGGCGAACAATAGCACAGCTGCCTCCGCGAGACAAAGACCAGCCTCCAGAATAGACAACCGGTTGTCCTCTCCAGACCTACACGTAGATGGCCTACGTATTGTCATTCGTCATCGTTTCCGAGCAGGATAGTGGCGCTCGACAACGTCCTCGCAGGCACTGTCGATTTCGGCGGCGGGAGACGACTATACAGTGTGAATGCCGAGTTCCACCACAAGACGGAGGAGCAATACATGAAGTATCTTTGCCTGGTCTACGTCGACGAGAAGGTGCTGACGGCGATGGACAAGCCCGAGCGACAGTCGGTCAGCGACGAGTCTATGGCTTTTTGTGCTGATCTCCAGAAGAAGGGGCAACTCATCGCCGCCTCGCCCCTGCATCCGATCGAGACGGCGACGACCGTTCGCGTCCGGAACGGGAAGACCTCGACGACCGACGGACCCTTTGCCGAAACCAAGGAACAGCTGGGGGGATTCCTCGCGATCGACGTCAGGGACCTCAACGATGCCATCCGGATCGCTTCCCACTTCCCTGCGGCCCGCTTCGGAAGCATCGAGGTCCGTCCCATGAAGGAACTCGGCTGCGCAGAGTAACGAGGATGATGCACTCCGGCGATGAGGCACGGGCACAGGTTGACGAGGCATACCGAACGGAGTCCCGGCGGGTCCTGGCGACATTGATCCGGCTCCTCCGCGACTTTGATCTCGCCGAGGAGGCTATGCACGAAGCCTTCGCCGCTGCGCTGGAACAATGGCCCCGCGAAGGGGTGCCCGACCACCCGCGGGCCTGGCTCGTATCGGCCGGCCGGTTCAAAGCCATCGATGCCCTGCGGCGCCGCGTGCGCTATGACTCGACGCTCGCTGAATTCGCCAAGGAGGTCGATACGACTACAGCCGAATCCTCTCTCGAGCCCGAAGATCACGAAATCGCAGACGACCGCTTGCGGTTGATCTTTACCTGCTGCCATCCGGCGCTTGCACCGGAAGCCCAGATTCCGATGACCCTGCGTGAGGTCTGCGGCCTCACAACAGAAGAGATTGCCCGCGCCTTTCTTACCAAGCCAGCGACGATCGCCCAGCGGATCGTCCGTGCGAAATCCAAGATCCGTGACGCACGCATCCCCTATGAAGTGCCCGTCGCGTCCGAACTGCCGGCACGGCTGGATACGGTGCTGCGGGTCATCTATCTCGTCTTCAACGAGGGATACTCCGCATCCTCCGGAGAATCGCTCACGCGAGCCGAGCTGTCGGCCGAAGCACTCCGACTTGGCCGCTTGCTGCTCGCCTTGCAAGCGGAACCGGAAACGACCGGACTTCTTGCACTCATGCTTCTGCAGGAATCACGGCGAGAGGCCCGCACTTCGCCGGACGGTGACCTGATTCTGCTGGAAGATCAGGACCGTTCGCGCTGGCATCGCGGTCACATTAGGGAGGGAGTCGAGCTCGTCGAGCGGGCGTTGTCGTCGGGACGCATCGGTCGCTATACGATCCAGGCGGCGATTGCCGCAATCCATGCGGAAGCCTCCGACGCCGCACAGACGGATTGGGCGCAGATCGTCGGACTCTACGATGTGCTGTTCCGCGTCGACCCTTCTGCCGTGGTGGAGTTGAACCGGGCCGTCGCGGTGGCCATGCGGGACGGTCCTCTTGCGGGTTTGAACCTGGTCGAAGCGATTTTGCGTCG